>JBDHZD010000001.1:0-98032 GCA_039811705.1 Fimbriimonadaceae bacterium
CCCCCCGCCGCTGCAGGAACTCGAGTTCGGCGATCGAACCGCTCGTCGTCCCGGCGAGCTTCAGTTCGTAGGCGGTCAGGGCGGTCTGACACACCACGATCCGCTCCACGAGGAGCTCCTCGAGCGGCGTACCGGCCTCTTCGAGCAGCCGCGACCGGAGCGCCTTGGCCTCGTCCAGAAACCGCTTCCGAGCCTCCTCGAATCCGTCCCCGACCACCGCCTCAACGATCCCGACCAAGGGCACCCGCATCAGCCACTGGCCCGTAGAATCCGACGGCTTGGCCGGCAACGCGCCGCAACCCCCTTCGAGCGCCTTCACGCCGCCTTTCTTCGCCACTCCCCCCTCCGCTTGAAGTACCCCGCCGCCTCGTAGGCCGCAGCAACCGCCTCTCCCGCGGCCGAGTCCACGTCCGCGACCAGAGCGTCGATCGCCCGCGCGGTCCCGCGCAGCTCCATCAGCCGCGCCCGCTCCAAAGCCCGTCCCTCGCGCACCTCGGCGTCGAGCAACGCCGCCATACGCCCGGCCAGCCCGCCGCCGACGTACACCGACACGACCTTCCGCCCGATCCGCCGCTTCCGGTAGTAGTACAACCCGTTCCGCCGCACTTCGTAGCCCATGCTACATATTATAGCACCAGAAACAACTGCGGATTCGAGAAGGAGGTCTTCAGCACGCTGTAGAAACAGTTCGTCGCAAGATGCTGAGCCTTCAAAGCGCACTTACTCCACGTCCTTCGGTTTTTGATCGACTGAGAGCCGACACTGTTTGGAACCTCTCCGACCTCGACACCATTGACGGGCGGTCGTTCTTTGACGAGAACTACGTGACGGAGGCAATGAAGATCCTTTTGCCCGAGGCGTTCAAGCGCCTTGAGCAACGGTCTGACTCTGGCTCTGGCGTTTTCCACCTGTCCCAAGCAATGGGCGGAGGAAAGACGCACAGTTTGGTCGCCTTGGGCCTGCTAGCGAAGCATCAGGCACTTCGGCCCGCTGTGCTCAAAGAGTGTGGCTACCAAGCTGGCCCGCTGGGCAAAGTGCAAGTCGTCGCGTTCAGCGGTGGAGCCGAGCCGACGCCGCATGGGATCTGGGGGTTTATCGCCGAGAAGCTAGGCATTAAAGAACGGTTTGCCGACTGCTACGCTCCCTTGCGCGCACCTTCTGAGAAGGAGTGGGAGGCCGCCCTGGCGGGCCAACCAACTCTCATCTTGCTTGATGAAATGCCTCGGTACTTCGAAATCTGCGCGGCAACGGAGAGCGGTAACACCTCGCTCGACAGGCTAACAACCCTTGCAATCTCATCACTGCTGCAGGCCGTGTTCAGCAACAAGCTTCCCAATGTTTGCTTTGTCATAACCGGCCTTGCGGGAACCGCATATCAGGCAGGAAGTCAAGCTCTAGGCGACGCTCTTCAAGAGGTTCAACGAGTGGCGGTCACTCTTAGCCCAGTTAACTTGGGGAGTGACGAACTCTACCACATCATGCGCAAGCGGCTGTTCACGCATATGCCCGACGAGCAGTCCATTGCGGTGGTCGCCGATGGATACATCGAGGCGCTTCAAACCGCGCAAAACATGGGCCTCGTTGCCGATGTTCCGGGCAACATGCGGAGTCGGATCATCGAGGCGTACCCGTTTCACCCGTCCATTCGCGATCTCTATGCGCGAATCAAGGAGAACCACGGATTCCAACAGACTCGGGCCCTGATTCGGATCATGCGGCTCATGGTGCGTCGGCTATGGGACTCCAAAGCCAGCAAAGACCGCTATCTCATCGGAGCTCATGATTTCGACCTTCTCGATCAGTCGATGAAAACCGAAATCGCCCAGATCAACCCAACGTTCGAGGCTGCGATCGCCAAGGACGTGCAGGAATCTGGCGGCGGGGCGACCGCGCAACTGATCGACGCCGATCAGACCCATGACGCGCAGGACGTCGCGAAGCTCTTGCTGCTATCGTCGTTGAGCACCGCGGTGAACCCAACGCTCGGACTCCATCGGACTAACATCGCCGAATATCTCGCCGAGCCAGGACGCGACCTGTCACGACTTCGCGAGGCGATCGACGGCCTCCAAGAGACGGCCTGGTACGTTCACACCTTACCCGGCAGCAAGCTCGTGTTCCGGAATACCCAAAACATCGTCGCGATGGTGGAGGACTACGTCAAGAACACCACGCAGGACATGCGCGAGCAAGAGGTGCGCAAGCGGCTCTCGTTGCTTTTCGCGCCGAGCACCAAGGATTGCTACGACGAGGCGCTCGCTCTAGTGTCCCTTGATCAAGTGATCCTCGATTCTGACAAGACCAAATTGGTCATCTTCAAGCAGACACCAGACTCAAAGGACGCGATCCAGGAGTTCTTCAACCAGCAGATCTACAAGAATCGAGTCTGTTTCCTCACGGCTGATGGAGATGCATTCCAGACTGCGCTTGAGCGTGCAGCCTACTTGTGCGCTATTGAGAGAGTTATCAACGAGCCAACCTTCACCGCTCTACAACCCGGCGATCCTCAACGCAAGCAGGCCGACGACCTCAAGACGACGTACCAGATAAGGTTCTTTCAGGCCCTCAACTCTGGGTTCACGCAGCTAAGCTATCCTTGGGCAAAGGGCCTCTTTGAAGTTCAGATCGAAGGCAGCATCGAGGTCACGAACGGTGTCCTGATCAACTACCGAGGTGAGGCTGCCATCAAGCGGAAGCTCGTTGAAATGGCGAAGTTTCTTGACGACTCATCGCCCGACAAGCTCTTGCCGAAACTTGAGAAGATCTGGCCGGAGTCCCAGAAGTCGGTCGAGTGGAACGAACTCAAACGCCTCGCTGCTACGAACATCGGCTACGTGTGGCATCACCCTCAATCGCTTGAGTTTCTGAAGACGGAGATGTTCAAGCGGGATGCTTGGCGTCCTAGCGGATCAGGGTGGGTCGAGCGAGGGCCGTTCGCAAAGGAGCCTGCTCGGGTCGAAGTCGATCGCCTCAGCCTTGATAAGGAAACGGGCAAAGCAACGATCCGGGTGCGCCCTATCCCGAGCAACGCCGTGGTCTACCACGACATCACGAAGGAGGCCGACCAAACCGCCACGAGACTTACGACATTCGAGTTCGAAACTGCCGACCTCTGGCACTCGTTCTTGGCCGTCGATCCGACGGGACAGCACCCGCTTGGCCCCGCAACGACGTGGACGCTTGCTCCCATCGTGAAGTGGGGTCTGCCCGTCATCGATGGCAAGCGACACATCGAGCTCAAGGCGCTCCCGGGTGGGACGATCAAGTACACCGACGACGGCTCTTCGCTCGAAACGAGCGGCAAGACGTACACCGGCCCGTTCGCTCCGGTTCCGGGATCGTTGATCCAAACTCGTGCGGAGGGCAAGGATGTTAAGGGCGAGTCGATCGCCTTCAACATGCCCAAGGACGACGAGGGCGTCGTCATCGACCCGAAGAAGCCTGCCGATTGGGAGCGGGCGGATGGCTTCTCATGCGACAGCACGCAAGAAACGTACCGGTTCTTGGAGCTGGCGGAGAAGTATCAGGCCAAGCTCGCGGGAATGGTGCGCCTGACCGCGGCCAAGGACGGCAAAACCGCCGAGCTGAACACCTTCGGTGGGTCCTTCCAGACAGACGATTACACGGCCTCGATCGATAGCCTACGCAAGTTCATCGCCGATGCGACCGTAACCCTAACCGTCGAGGAACTCCAGTTCCCTTCGGGGCGCGACCTCGAAGACTTTGCCGCTGAGCTTCTACTCGCGATAGGTGACAACGAGGTGAAACAACGTGGCTGAGACTCAAGCGGTGAGCCCCAACTTCGGATTCGATCCCAAGGAGTCGTCCTACCATTTCGCGATCGAGGTCGGCAAGGATGAGACGGTGATCGAAGAGCGGTTCACCTTCGGTGAAGATGAGGCGCAACTCGAACCCCAAGTCCGGGCGATCATCGATCCCTACCGGTGGAAACGAATCGTCGAGGCGGCTCAAAGTCACTTCAACCGACGGCTTCAGGATGCCAAGCGCAAGACCGCCAAGTTTGGAGAAGGCGAGCACATCCTCGCCCCTCACCTTGGTAAAGAGCTCACCTTGCTCGCATGGGCGACGGAGGGCATCGACGCGACGGACATGCCGAACGCCATCGCGAACTGGCACGGAATGGCTCCGGAGGAGCGTTGGTGGCTCTACCTCATGGTGAAGGCATCCAGCACCGAGGCGGAACCGATCGAGAACGCCAGAGGATGGAGACGAGCGATTCGCATCGCATTCTGCGAGAGCCCCGCACCTCCACCCGCCGATGCGCGACACGCCAACGAATCGGCACGCAATCGACGCCACAATCCAGACGCCGAAGAGCAAGTAGCGAGGCGCAAGCGACTGGTAAGCACGCTCTCTCTGTTTGACGAGGAGAATCCCGAGTCTTGATCATGGACCCATCCAGAGATGACTTCCTGCATGAAGAGATTCTTGGCCTCCTTTACGACGCCGAAGACCAGAAGGACCTCTTTCCGGCCACAGCGCTCCACAACATTGGTCGCTGTCTCGAAATGGCTTGCAGGTCCAAGACCCACTCGATTCAACACGACACACACATCCACGATTTGCTGAACGAACCGGATGTTCGCCGCGCCCTCGCTCACCTGATTGACGACGCTCAGGCTTTGGCTGAAGCTTCAAACGCAGCCATGAACAACTCCGACGCTCTGCACCATACTCCGGTCGAGCCAGCTCTAGCATCGCTCCGCAAGATACTCCTGCAACTTGGCTTCCAACTTGAAGAATCAAACGAAGAGATTCCATCCGAACACGCTGACCCTCCACCAGGAAACGCCGACGCCTCGTTCAGCAGAATCAGCCCACCGTGGGAGGTCATCAACGCTTGGTCCGACCAAATGGCGCTTACGCCGGGTGAGCGCTTCCTTGTCGAACTGTTCGACAATAATCTTAGCGATGATTGGCTCATCTATGTCCAACCACACTTCCTTGGGCTCCGACCCGACATCATACTGCTCAACACGAAGCAGCAAGTTATCCACATCGAGGTCAAGGACTGGAGTCTCAGCAATCTCTACTGGACAAAGTATGGCCTCCGAGATCGTAGCTACAACGGGCCCGGCGCCATACGACAAAATCCCATCGAGCAGACCGAGCTTGTTCGAAAGCGATTCTTAGACGGACCCCTGTCCCATTGGAACGCAAATCGTCGACCAAATACCATTCTTAAGTCCTTCCTGTATCTCCACTCTGGAACGAAAACAAAAGCAACGGACCTTTTCCACAAACGCGGTGAAGAACGACACATCTTGGTTGTCCATCACGACGATGTTCGCAAGGAAGGAGTTACACTTTTCACAACCTCAAGCACTAGACAATTCGGAGGACCAGATTCGGAGCCCGCGTTGCGCTCGCTAACATCCTATCTTAGTGAACCCGAGTACGTTCACGATCAAATAGTCCCTCAACCCGCTCAGCGGCGGCTTTGTCTCACTAAGTGGGATCGCATAAGCTCACAACCCGGTCTCTTTGACGAAGCATCTGATGAATCACAGCCAATTCAAACGTTCGAACGAATAAGGGGCGGGGCCGGAGCTGGCAAGTCTCATATCGTGGCTCTTCGGGCAGCAAGGGCTGCACAAGCGGGAAAAAATGTCTTTATCACTTCGCTCAATATCACTATGGGCAACTACCTTCAGGGTCTGGTAAGGCGGGCGACCACCAAGAAGGCTCATCGCGATCGTATCGTTGTAAGACACCTCCATGGATTCATGACCGATCAGCGAATTCATGCAGGCATCAATTCAGAGATTCAAAGCACGCCCGAGTTTTCAATTCCACAGCTTGTTGACATCCTTTTTGACAGGCAGCTTACCGCGCCAGAGTATGTACCGCCGATGCTAGATGCTATATATGTTGATGAGGGCCAAGACTTCGCGCCCGAAGACATCAAGGCTGTGAGCCGCTTCCTTGCGCCCGATGGCGAGTTAGTACTCTTTGCCGATGGTCGCCAGGATGTTTACAATAAGCTTCGACAATGGAAGCGTCTGCCCGTTCCATTCAAGCCGTGGCGACAGCTCAATGGTGGCAGCAAGAGGCTTCCGGACTGCGTTTCGGGTTGGCTTAATGTCGTCGCAGAGAAGATCAAGCTGGGTGATGAAGATGATCGTCCTCTGATGCCAGCGGGGGGAGTGCTGCCGAACCTGAACGATAGTGGCTTTCCGATGTGGTGGGCTGATTTGAGCACTGATATCGAGGCAATAGAGGCAACGCCCCTGGCGATTCGCTTGATTCAAAAGGTTTTTCAGAATGTCCATCCATCGGATATTGCCTTGTTGACTCTTAGGCGAGACATCGGACTCCGGATCTTCGGCCGCATCACATATGAGTACGGAGAAAACACCGTAAAGCACGTCTTCGGTGACAATTTGATAAGGGAGCGACATGGCGACGATTCCTCGATGATTCGAAAACAGAAACTTGCGTTCCATCAGGCAGACGGGCGCTACAAAGCGTGCACAATCCACAGCTTCAAAGGATGGGAGTCACTGTTTGTGATTTTGGTTTGGACTAGCATCGGAGCGATACCTGAAGAAGAGCGTGGTAAGATTGCATCCATCTTCTATACGGGCTCATCGCGCTGCAGGAAGGGCATGGTCATTCTCAATTCAGATTCCGAGTTCAAAGGCTTCAGGGATGAAAGGTGGAGCGATTTTTGGGCATGGTTTTCAGACGAGGAGGTAGCCCAGTGGCGACAGGATGTCCAACAGGCGACACCTCTAAGACGGCCCCAAGTTTTTGACCCATTCGCTGATGATCCAGAGGCTTTGCTATGAGTCAATCGTTCATCGAAGTTCAGTTCCCGGTCAGCAAGCTGAGCAAGGAGAGCTACAAAGACCGAAAGGCAAACGATGCCGACACGCTCGTGGCGCTCGGGAAGTGGCATGGCCGCAAGCCGCTCGTTCTCGTAAGAGCCATCCTCTTGGGCTTGCTCATGCCCGCAACCGACGATCCAAAGAAGGATCGAGAGATCTTTCTCAAGGCCATGACCATGGACGACGAGGGGATGTGGCGGCGACACACGGGCCTTTCGGCAAAGCAAGTCGCCAAGCACCTTACGGAGCACGAGTGCGAGGAAGTTTTCGTGCCCGGCACGACGAAGTGGAAGAAGGGTCTCTCCGCCGACAAAAAGCGGAGCGTGACGAAGCGGGCGTTCCTGCGCATGGGATACGACGAACGGTTGGAAAACTGCTTGCGTCCAACTCAGATCGAAGGGCCGAGCCCCGAAGCATGGAAGGACATCAACTCCCACCTTGGGACAAGCGCCTCCACGCTCCCCGCCCTCATTCAAGAACTCGGGACGCGACGGTTCGGGCACGTTCCGGTCGTCGGAGACGCATTTGCCGGGGGTGGCTCGATCCCCTTCGAAGCGGCGAAGCTGGGCTGCGACGTTGTTGCGAACGACTTGAACCCAACAGCCGCCCTCATGAACTACGGAGCCTTGGAGCTGATCGGCGGGTCGCCGGAGACGCTCAAGCGCGTGCGCAAAGTTCAGGAAGAGGTCTTCGCTCGGGCCCGGAAGGAGATCCGTGAATGGGGCATCGAGATCAACGAGGACGGCTGGGAGGCCGAGGCGTACCTGTACTGCAACGAGGTGCTCGACCCAGCATCGGGTTGGCGCGTTCCCATGCTTCCCCATTGCATCATCGACACCTCGCGGAAGGCGGTTGTCAAGCTGCTTCCGGATCGAGACCATAAGCGATTCGAATTCGAGGTCGTCGATAACGCTTCCGACGCCGAGCTAAAGGCGGCAAAGCTGATGAAAACGGCGGACGACGGAGTGATCTCTCCGGTCGATCGTGAGGGCAACTGGCTGCCCGAGACGGCCCGAGTGCGTACCGCGGCCTCAACCCTTCGGGGGCAGGCCGGACTGCGGATGTGGGATGCAAACGAGGTCGTACCACGCCCGGATGACGTCTATCAAGAGCGGGTCTATTGCATTCGGTGGGCGCTCCCGAATCTGGAACAACTCTTGTGCCAAGAGCAACTTCTTCAGCTCGACAGGGGAGAGGACGATGCGGAATTGATGGAGCTCAGACGATCGATCGAATCGGTTCTGGGATTGCTGCCGAGCGATTCTCGAAAACAGGTTGAAAAGGTTCGCAAACAGAGGTGGGTGTCCGGGGCGACACGGCTACTTGAAGCGCTAGGTGGTACAGAGTCGACGCTCGCTGAAGACGAAGGTGACGAGTCAGAAGGTGACGGGTCTATGTCCGACCCCAAAGCCGTTCAAGTGGCTCGCAAGTCGCTCGCAAAGAAAGTCCGTGAAGCTCTTGAGGCAGCTCGCACCCAGCCCCGAACCGTGTACCGCGCACCAAGTCAAGCTGATGAGGGTCGCGAGCTTGCAGTTCTACAAATCCTTCAGGAGAGGATAGTCAGTTGGAGAGCGCGAGGATTTGTACCGACGCGTCCCATCGAGGAAGGAGCTTCCATCAACCGCCCCATCAAAGCGAGGGGTTGGAAGCATTGGGTGCAGCTCTTTAACCCGCGAATGTTGCTTTATGCCGGGCTTCTTGCCATGCACGGAGACGAATCGACGTCAAACGCGGATGAGGCGTCCGCATTTCTCTTGAGCCAAATGAAACTGGCCAACTGGCTCTGCAAGCTGTGCGTGTACCACTCAGGGCTAGGAAAGTGCGAGCAAGTGTTCTATGCCCCGGCACTAAACACGCCGATGGCGAACTACTCGTGCCGAGCCTCGTCGGCTCTAGCGTCTCGGTTTATTCTCGAACTTCCAAGTCGGGAGATTCACGGAACGCCCCACTTCAACTTAGGCGACGCCGCAAAGTTGGAATCTCAAACGGACATTTGGATAACGGATCCTGGCTACGGCGACATGGCTCCATACGCCGAGTTTAGCGAGTTCTTTCTCGCTTGGATCGATAAGCGACTGGAACGAGCCTTTCCCGATTGGTACTCCGACAGCAAGCGGGCGCTTGCGGTCGAGCTCGGCGGCGAGAAGTTTGGCCAACTCATGCTTCGGTGCTACCGAAACCTCACCGAGCATATGCCCGACGACGGCTTTCAAGTCGTCATGTTCACGCAGCAGGACGCAAAGGTCTGGGCTGAGGTGACCCTCGTGATGTGGGCGGCAGGGCTCCAAGTCGTGCAGGCGTGGACGGTGGCAACCGAATCCCCTGCGGCGGCTCGAAAGGGCACGTATGTCCAGGGAACCGTGTGCATGGTGCTCAAGAAGCGGACGTCGACCGAAAAGGCCGATCTCGCCGAGCTTATGCCTTATCTCCAGCTCGAAGTCCAAGACCAGCTCAAGACGATGAAGGAGCTTGACGACCGCGAGAGCCCCAACTTCACCGATTCGGACTACCTCCTCTCGGCCTATGTGGCTGCACTTAGGATCTTGACGAGCTATGCCAAGGTCGCCGAGATCGACGCCGAGCGCGAACTTTCACGATCCTATGCCAAGGGAGAGGAATCGCCGGTCAAGGTGTTGATCGATCAAGCCGTCAAAGTGGCTAGCGATTACCTCATTCCGGATGGCATCACGGGGGACGTATGGCGCACTTGCACGCCGGAGGAGCGCTTCTATCTGAAGGGTGTGCTCACCGAGTCGCACGGTGAGACGCGAGCGGGCGTCTACCAAGAGTTCGCACGAGGTTTTGGCGTGCGCGAGTACCGCGACCTGCTTCAAAGCGACAATGCCAACGAAGCCCGTCTCAAGACGCCGAGCGAGACTAAGGGACGCGACCTTGAGAACGGGAGCATGGGCGGCACCCTCGTCCGATACCTGCTGTATGCCATCTATCAGACGGCTAGCGAGCAGGGCAACCCCGAGCCCGCCCTGAAGTGGCTACTCGACAAGTATCCGGGCACGACATTCGACGACAAGAAGCGGGCGATGCTGAATATCCTCGGCTTCCTCATCGAGGCTCCCGGGGCGTCAATGGGGCATTGGAAGGCCGATGTCGAGGCAGCGCGGATCTTCCGTGCAAGATTGGATAACTGGGGGAGATGAGTGGACCTTCAATCGCATCCGAGGCCCAAGTGGTCGATGTGGAACAAGGCCGCCTCGATGCGAGCCCTTGCCCACTGGATGAATGAGATCGCTCGGGCTTCCTTCTTGAGCGATCAAGGACACCCAGAAATGTTCTTCTTCATCACGGATAGAGGCGAGCTGACGGGGTGCCAGTTCAGAGAGGGTCTTGATTCAGTGGTCAAGAACGCCACGATTCAGCAGGAATCGGCACGAATCCAGCCCTACGGGACCATCCACACGAGAGTCGTGACGGTATACAAGCTTCCTGGAGAACCGATGGTCGGGTCGGAACCTGGAGCCGAAGAGAGGCCCTGCCTGCTCGTACGGATGGAGTCGCGAAAGGGTGGATCGCTCGCTCTCGCAAGTCCGATTCTGCAAACAGACGGCAGGCTGGCACTCGAACAGACGGTGGTCTTGCAAGCGCCAATCTAACTGACATTGGGCTGTGAGTGAAGCGGCCGTGAAACCCCGTGGGCAGAAGTGATCACCCGATCGACACCCCTTGTTCCGCTCGTCCGGGGTGCCTTGGTGCATCGATGCAAAGGTCGAACTGCGGACAACTTGGAGAAGGAGAAGCGCCGCTCCGAGTAGAACTGGAACATCAAATCACCATGTTCCACCTTCACCCTGCGCCGATCGAAATCACCCTCGACGATTTCAACTTGAAGACCTGGTACACATTGCTTCTGGGTGGAATCGTGAATCCCTTTGGGCCAACGTTCTTTGGGGTTGGAGCGACGCAGACGGGTCGTACCTCGAATCCGCGTGGCGACTTGGTCTTCTTCAGCTTCAACCCCTTCTCGTCTACGGCCCAGATCGTAGGCTCCATCGACGGCGGTCTGGGTGGCGACCCGGCGGGCTACCGCATGCTTCACGGGCTGTTTCAAGGGATTTCCAGTCCTAGTTTCGTTTGTGCTTCAAAGCACCTTGACGAAGCGTCTCGGACCCAAGTGCTGACTGAGTGGTTCTGCTCGTTCGAAGATGCTGCCGAGAGGGCTGCCCTGACAATGCAGTTCATCGGGGACCCGTGGAACCGGGTGACTCGTGAAATGGAGATGGCCTATGAGGAACCGCGAAGGGGTGTCGACTACACTGCTGAGACCATTCCTCAGTTCATTGCGGCAAGCCAGACTCTGGAACATTTTGATCCGGAGACCAACGCTTTCGCATTCGCTTGGGGCGGGGCCATCAAACACGTCGCTCCAGCTTTGGCGAGTAACGCGATGCGGCCAGAAGTTGGCCTCTCGATCCTCGCTCTCTTAATCGCCTCGTGCCATGTCCCCAAGGGGCTGATGGGCCGATGAAAGCTACGCCCGGCACTGGAGGTCCAATCGAGCGATTACAGAGGTTTCTAGGTAAACCGACTGCCGAGGTCCATCGAACAGCCATGGAGCAAGGTCGATGATCGTCCGCTACTCCTCGCGCCGGGCTCCGCTCGCTCCGCTCATCCGGGAGATGCTTGACGGCGCGTCCGGTTACGACCGGATCGCCGGTTACTTCTCGTCATCGATTCTGGAAGTCGCTGGCGAAGAGTTGGAGGGCATGGCTTGGAAGGAGGGCGATCCTCCGTCCATCCGCGTGATCTGCAACAGCAGCCTGGACGCCACCGACGTGGAAACGGCGAAGGCGGCCCAATGGGCGATGTGGCGCGAGTGGTGCGACGAACTTCCGGAAAAGCTGAGCGAGAAAACTCGGCAACGACTTGAACGTCTGCACCACTTCCTCCAAAGCGGGCGACTCGATGTCCGCGTCCTTCCAGACGATGTGTTCGGTCTGATCCACGGAAAGGCCGGAGTCATTCGCCGGGCCAACCAGCAGCCAGTGGGCTTCTTGGGTAGCGCCAACGAGAGCAAGACCGCCTGGACCATGAACTACGAACTCGTTTGGGTGGACGACTCGCAAGAAGCCGTCGATTGGATTCAAGAGGAGTTCGACGCACTCTGGGCACACCCTCTCGCCCGCCCGCTCGCAGAGAGTGTGGTCGCCGACATTGACCGCCTTGCGCGACGCAAGACGTTTGCCGGTCTTGAAGACTGGCGAAAGAAGGGCGAACTGGACCCCGCCGCCCCGATCGTCGAGTTGCCCGTGTATCGTCGGGAGAACGGACTCTGGGCCCACCAGAAGTATTTTATCGACCTTGCCTTCCAGAGCCACTTGGAGGGTGGAGCCCGCTTCGTGCTCGCCGATCAGGTGGGGTTGGGCAAGACGGTTCAACTGGGTTTGGCGGCAAAGCTGATGGCCCTTGTAGGTGAAAAGCCCGTCTTGATCGTTGTTCCTAAGACCCTGATGGAGCAGTGGCAAGCCGAGCTGTGGGACTTGCTCGCCATGCCATCCGCCCGGTGGACAGGCCGCCAATGGGTGGACGAGCGGGGCGTTGCCCATGCGGACGTCGGAAGTGACGGCATTCTCAAGTGTCCCCGGCGAGTCGGCATCGTGTCCTCTGGGCTGATCACGAGTTCCTCCGCAGCGGGCAAGAAGCTGTTGCTTCCTCGCTACGAGTGCGTGATCGTTGACGAGGCTCACCGAGCCCGCCGCAACAGCGGAACCAACAAGTCGGTCACCTACAACAATCTGATGAGCTTCATCCGCGAGGTGAGCATTCGAACAAAGTCGCTGCTCCTAGGCACGGCCACCCCTGTTCAACTGCACCCCATCGAGGCTTACGACCTCCTCGACGCACTAGGCCAGGCTGACGACCGCGTGATCGGATCTCGATTCAGTTTTTGGCGCACCCAAGCTGAATCCTCGCTTGAGATGCTCGTGGGGACGCAGAAACCGCCAACAAGCCTCAAGGAAGCGTGGCCTTGGATGTTCAATCCCCTCCCGCCGGAGTCGGAGAGCCGCGACTTCGTCCGTTTGCGCAAGGCGCTCGGTGTGGAGTCGAGAGCCGCGAAGTGCGAAGTCGAGGACATCAGAAAGCTGAACTCGGTTGACGAGAAGATCGCCGAGTCGCTCGCCAAGAGGTTCTTCGTTCGACACAATCCCTATATTCGCTCCATCGTCCGCCGAACGCGGGAATTCTTGGAGAACACAACCGACCCCACAACCGGCGAGCCTTACCTGAAGCCGGTGCGTGTCCGCCTCTTCGGCGAGGCTGATCAGGACGCACTTGTGCTGCCGCCGTACCTGAAGGACGCTTACGACGCGGCGGACGCGTTCTGCGTCGAGCTGGGCAAACGCCCTGGGCTGAACTCCGGCTTCCTCAAGACAATCCTTCTCCGGCGCATAGGCAGCTCGATCGTGGCGGGCCTCAACACGGGCCTCAAGATGATCGGCTCCGAGCTCAACGACATCGACGCCGAAGAAGACGAAGATATCGAGGACACTCCGGCTCCGACTTCCTCGCTCGCCCCATTTTCAGAGCCCGAGCTCGAACTGCTTCGCCGCTTCGTTGGGATGCTTCGAGCGAACACGATGGAGGATCCGAAGTATGCCGAGATCGAGCGAACTCTACTAGTGGGCTTGAATGACCCCCAGATTGGCGCTACAGGGCCTTGGCTGCCCTTAGGCTGCATCTTGTTCAGCCAGTTCTACGACACGGCGCTATGGGTCGCAGAACGGCTTGCGAAGAAGCTCCCAAAGGAACCGATCGGCCTCTACGCCGGGTCCGGGCGCTCGGCGATTCTCATTGGTGACAGCTTCGAACGCGTGGATCGGGAGAAGATCAAGGGCATGGTGCGAGCAGGCGAGATTCGGCTCGTGGTCGGCACCGACGCGGCTTCTGAGGGATTGAACCTGCAACGGCTCGGAACCTTGATCAACATCGACTTGCCGTGGAACCCGACTCGTCTTGAGCAACGAAAAGGGCGGATTCAAAGGATCGGCCAAATCCGGGATGAAGTGTACGTTCTGAACCTCAGATATCGAGACTCGGTGGAGGATAGGGTGCATCACCTGCTCGCGTCCCGACAGCAGACGATCCACGCCCTTTTCGGTCAGATCCCGGACACGTTGGAAGACGTTTGGGTGATGGTCGCTCGACATGAAGAGGCTGAGGCCCAAAAGCGGATCGACCTCGTTCCCGCCATACACCCGTTCGAGCTGCGTTACGAAAGGAATCCAGGGTACGTCGATTTTGAGTCTTGCTCGAAGGTCTTGACCACCCAAGACCAACTCGAGGCTCTCACGAGAACTTGGTGAACCTATCGTGGAGAGTCAACTTGACTCACGATACGCGTTCGTCTGTTCCTAATCATAGAAACCAACTCGAACCATCGCGGCAGATCCCGTACCGACTCACGCCCGCCGACCCGCCACTTCCACCTGACAAGGACCAGTCCGCCCGTTCGAGCGTCCAGCTTCCCGTTCATAAGAAGCTGACTCCATAGGAGGGGAATGGTGGTAGCGGTGGTAACGCGTCACCGGCCCGCAACGATCGCCGACGAGTCCCAAGTCTGGTTCGGCTACCGCTTCCGTTACCACCTCGCCGCACCGAGCCGAGTCGCACCGGTAACAGAAGAGGTAGCGAACCCTTGGTTCGCTCGCGGTCACTGGATCGGCTCATCGACCGCCCCGTTACCGGAGTTACCAAAGAAGTCGTCATCGGCGAGGACGTCCTTGAGATGGATCACGCTCCTCACTCTGTGCCCGATCCGTTGCTTGCTGGCGTACCCGCTCTGGGAGACTTGGCGTACCAGCACGCCTTTTTCAGAGAGCATCTTCCAGAGCCCGGTCTTGCTGACTCCAAGCGGTTGTCCTGACTTCTCCGCGAACTCGGCGACCATCTTGTAGGCGATCTCCGGCAGCAGGAAAGCATCGCAGTCCCGCGCCCAGCCGACCATGGTTCCCGCGAGGTTTTCGCCCGGTGGAGCGCAGACGGTTTCGAGGCGCGCTTGCCCGGCCTCCCGGAGTTCGAGAAGGATCGTCAAGAACCGGTCCGCCGGATTGTGGTCGCGCTGATAGCGCTCCTGCCTCGACGCCGCCTCCCGAACGCCGCCGACAATCGCGCCAAGGGCTGCGCTCGCCTCGTTCTCGGGCAATCCACACTCCAGAGCGAACGCCACGAACAGCTCCGCCGCCGCTTCGAGCTGAGCAGCGTTCTCGGCGGTCCGCAACCCCGTGCGCGATGCAGCGATCCGCTCCCTGAGCATGCTTCTCCTGCCCTCGAGGTCCCTGGCAAGCCACTTCAGATAGGCGGACATGGCACGGGCGAGCCGTCCCTCCGCGCCAAATCGCTGCACCTCGCTCAAGACGTCGAGCTCGACCTCGCCGCGAGAGACCTCCACGACGAGACAGCGCGCGGTCTCGGACTCGCCGCGCGGAAGGTCCTCACCGGTGCAGATCAGGCCGCACCTGAGAGCCTTGACCGGCCGCAGCGAACCGTCGGCACGCATTCTGCTTCGCCCGGCACCGTTCCCCGCGCTGCGAAGCACCCTCTGAATCGTGCCGTCGAGCCGCAAGACGTCTTGGCGCGAGCCGCGCGGAACAGCGTCGTCGACGACCAGAGGAAGATCCTTGGCGACATACCCGAGACCCTCGATGGAGTTCGCCGTCCCGTTCCAAGTCGCAGGCAGCCGGTTCCTCTCGAACCCGGTCCCGAACAGGTTCAATACGGCCGCCGCCAAACTCGACTTCTGGGACTGAGTCGGGCCAAACAGCCAAAGGGTGACGTCGGATCCGCCGAGCACCGCTCTCAATGCGGCGGCGAAGAGGGGTCCTGAAACCCGACTCGGTGCCGCATCCAGGAACCGCAGCGCGGCCCGCAGGTCCTCCAGCAACTGCCGCCCTTCGGAAGGAGGCGGGAGAGAGTAGCGTCCGAGCGAATCGGCCAGGTCCGTCTCGATTCCCGCCATCGACCCGCCTTTCCCGATGGCTCCCCCGGCGTGCAGGAAGACGTCGCGACCGTCGATGTTGCGCCAACCCGTATGCGTGTAGATGGTCTCGCGGGGAATCTCGCCGGACAATTCCACGATCGCGTGGAACGCGTGCTCCTTGACCGACGGGCCGACCATGTACATCGGCTTGAGCCCCCAGGAGTCGGGCAGTCTGCCCGCTTGGAGTTCGGCCTTGCCGACATACGCCCTCGGAAGGCGATGGCCTCCGCAAGCGCCTTCGATCCCCAAGACCATCGAACACTCTTGGCCATCGTCGCGAAACGACTCGCTGACGATCCGGCAGTCGAAGTTGGTGAGGGGTACGAGCTGCGCGCCGTCGGCCGACTGCTTTGCGCGCCACAGCATGCCATCCTTGCGAAGGTACGGCCCGGCTCTGTCGGGAACGTCGCAACGAACATCGGGTTCGAATCGGCGCCACACGCGCTCGACGTCGCGCTCCCAGACCTCGAGTTCCCGATCGAGGGGCTCGCGGAGCCTGCCCTCGCGGTCCCACAGGGTCAATACCCTTCGAACCTCCGACTTGGCCCGGTCCATTGCCCAACCGGCGCCCCGCATGGCCCGCACGGCGTCGCGCAGCGCCGAGTGCTTCTCGCCGTCGGCGACCTCGCCGGACCGCAACCTCTCGATGCACCCCCGCGAGGCGGGCGCGGCTCGAAGAACCGACGACACCTCGAAGGGTTCCCCGTGCAAGACCACGACCCGAGCGCACATCTTCCGGCCGGGCGGACAAGAGGGCAGATAGTGGAGCCGTGCCGGGTCCGAGCAAGACTTGTCCCACGCATCTCCGAACAGGTACTGGCACGCCGCCGCGTAGAACGCACCCCAGTCGGCCGCACCGACGGGCCGGTCGAGAGGGACCACAACCCTCCACCGAGGATTCCCGGGCTCATGCGAATGCGTCGTATGCGCCAAGCACGCGTACATCTTCGACTCGAACACGGCGCGATACTCCTCGAAGTCCGAACCGTCGAGGTCCGCGACAAGGGCGCAAACGGACAGGACATCCTCGTTGCGCCGCCTCCCTGCCGCGCGAAAGCGGGCCGGCGAGAAAGCCAGACCGTCTTTCGACGGTCGAACATCCCGACGACTCAACTTCTCGACGAACGCGTCCCACCCGAGAATCTCCTCTTTGGGAGCGCTGTCGCGGCAACCATAGAAGAAAGCGAGGCCGAGTTCCGGCACCGCACGCAACGTGCTGCCGAGCCCTTCCATTAGTCCACCTCCTGGTTCGATCGCGCGAACCGCTCGAGCTCGTCCCGATGGACGCGGATGGACCGCCCGATCCGGCGGACCTGGATCTGGCCCGATTGGAAGAGCTGGTACGCCTTGGTCCTGCCGATACCGAGTTCGGCGCAGACCTGGGTCGGTTTGAGGAGAAGCGGCAGACGCTTGAGTCTAGGTGAATTCTCGTTCATTTCGGTACGTGGTGCCGCACCAACGAAAAAGGCCCCCGACGGCGAATGCCGTGGGAGGCCTTGGAGCTGGTGCGGACTTGGGTCTTGGGGCGCGCTGGCGCCGTGTGGTCGGCTCGCCTGGGCGGATGGCCCCGGCGGGAGGGAGGTGCTAGTCGTCCTCCTGCATCGAGAGGGCGAAGCGCTCAACCTCGTCCCGATGGACGCGGACCGAGCGGCCGATCCGGCGGGCCCGGAGTTCGTTGGAGCGCAGGAGTTGGAAGAGCTTCGTCCGGCCGATCCCGAGTTCTTCGCAGACTTCGGAGACCTTCAGGAGAAGGGGACGTCGAGAAGCGGATTCAGGTTGGTTCATGGTGATTGGTTGCCCGCCAACAAAAAAGCCCCCGTCGGCTTCGAGCCGAAGAGGGCGTTCTGTTTGGGCGGATTGGGTTCTGTCGGGGGCAAAGCAAGCCTTGGCAGGCGCCATTCTTGTCGATGCCAAACTGCGAGGGGGAAAAAAACGAATGCCCCGGTTCATCAAACCAGGGCATTCACGGCGCCAGACGCAGTATCCCCTACCGCCAAAACCTAGTATTTCAGGTCGCGCGAGTCCAATGCAAGCCGTTCCTCGTCATATTTGTGTGCCAAACGTGTGCCTCGACGAAGAATACGGTCGGCTCTACGAGGAGTGGTTGAATCTACGGCTGGAGATCGAGGAGAAGACCTCGCGCTTGAAAGCACTGAGAAGCGAACTCGATCGCCGCAACCCGCTGATCAAAGAGGACCCGTGTGCCATTGGCCTTTCCGTCTCCGCGGGAGACTTCGACGCGTATTGTCGGCTGCGTGCGCGACACCCCGACGTCCTCGCCCCGAACAGTCAAAGTCGGCTGGCTTACGCAGCGGGGACGACCTGCAGCGATGGCGACGACCGGATCAGCCTCCGATTGGACCCGGAGTATGACGAAACCCTTCGGGTGGCGGCGACACTCTGTCAAATGACCAAGCAGGCTCTCTTACGGTCCTTTTGGAAACGGCAGAACTGCTTTCATTTCTATCGGCCGAAGCCATGTTGGACACCAAAGCGCAGGTTCGATCTTGTGGAATGTCGCCGTATCCCGCGGGTGCATGGCGGTCCCAAGAAGACGGTGTTGCTCAAGGTCCGAGTCCACTCCTGGGAGAAGCAGATTCTGAAGTACAACTGCAGCTACTGGGGTCTCTCGATCAACGATCTGCTGCCACCGAAGGCGCAACTCATGGCCTTTGTCGACGCCCTTCGCGTCGACAGCGAGCAGGATGCACACTGATGGCAGAAGGTCCCATCGTTGATCAAGTCGGTGTCCGAAATCGAGGAACTGGCACGCGGCCGGCGCCCCGCGCCGCCCAAACTGGATGTCCGCAAGACGTTCCGAACCACCAAAGAGTACAAGGCGAAGCTGGTCGAACTTGCCGGGTTGAGGTCGCAATCGTTGGGCCAGGTCGTCAGGCAGCTTCTTCGCGACTCCGGCGGGTTCGAACTGATGCCTCGAGACTTCGACGCTGGTTGGCTCGGAGCTCTCGCGCGCGAGACAGAGCCGATGCGCAGCAGACCGCAGACGGGAGACAAACTCGTCGAGAGCGTCACCTTCCGAATATCAAAGACTGAAGCGGAGTATCTCAAGCTCGGATTCGCGAAGGGAGCGTGCGTCGTCGCCGCGACCCTCCCGACCGAAGCCCAACTGTCCGCTCTGCTCGCCAAGGAGCGCGAGTCCCGCCGTCAACGCGAGACCTAATCCCCGCCGTGCGCGCCGATCTTCGACCCAGTGATCAAGGACCGTCCCGCCCACGTTCGCCATGTCGGCATTGGTGAGAGCGACTTTGGTGGCCTTTCAGCAGAGAGCCCCGTTTGGCAACGATCTGCGAGTATCTCAAGGAACCTCGTCCCACAGCGACCTCCCGTTGTGCACAATGACCCGAAGGGAGAGATCGAGAAGGAAGCGTGCCACTACAGCCGGTCGGAGAGCATAGATAAGCCGAACATGACCACCCCAAAAAAACCTCTCTGCCGTCACTCTGCCGTCAAGGGACGAGATCAGGGACCCAATCAGTACAAGTTTTAGGGTCTAAACTTGGAGCCGGCGACCGGATTCGAACCGGTGACCTGCTGTTTACGAAACAGCTGCTCTACCACTGAGCTACGCCGGCGGGCACGATAGTATGGCCTCTCGGCCATGCCAAGGGCAAGGGGAGCGCTCAGGAGAGGACCGATTTGCCCAGAACCGATCCGTCGGGCGCAAGCTCATACACCAGTGGAACGCCCGTTTCCAGGTTCAGTTCCAGCACTTCGGCCTCGCTCAGCGCGTCCAGTTTCATCACGATCGAGCGGTTCGAGTTGCCGTGGGCGACCACCAGTACGTCTTTCCCTTGCCGGATGTCGCCCAGAATGCAACGTTCAAAGAAGGGCACGGTGCGCGCAGCGGTGTCCTTGAGCGCCTCGCCTCCGGGGGGCGGCACGTCGTAGCTACGCCGCCAGATCTTCACCTGCTCGTCGCCGAACTGTCGCCGCATGTCGTCCTTGTTCAAGCCCTGCAAGTCGCCATAGTGCCGCTCGTTGAGCGCTTGGTCGCGGATCACGGGCACGTCGGCGCCCATCTCGGCGAGCATGATGGCAAGCGTGTCTTGCGCGCGTCGCAGCGCGCTTGTGTAGGCGACATCGAAGCGCATACCCTTGAGGAGCGACCCGGCGCGGGCGGCTTCGGCTCGCCCCTGCTCGGTCAGGGGAACATCCACCCATCCCGTGAAACGGTTCTCGAGGTTCCAGAGCGATTGGCCGTGACGGACCAAGACGAGGTGCGACATCGGGGTGGTTGTACCCAGTCGCTCCCAATTCGTCGCGGGACCGGCCGCGCCTGGCGCTGGATGAAGGCGTATCGCCCTAGATGGCCGAGGTCTCGGCGCGGCTTGCGGTCGGTCGCCTGTCGTTGGCCGAGTGGGAGCGCGAGATGCGGCGCCAGATCCGCGACGCGCACGCTACGGCGCACGCGATGGCGCGGGGCGGCTGGAAGCGGATGACGCCTTCGGACTGGGGGCGGGTTGGCGCGGCCGTTCGCGAACAGTACAAGTACCTGTCGGCCTTCGCCGCGGGGATCGAGACTGGCGCGGTGCCGCGGACGAAGGCTCTGGCCGCCCGGGCCCGACTGTATGCCGAGGCTGCACGTCGGTCGCACTTCGAGACCGAGCGGTGGCTGATGGCCAATCGCGGGTACGTCGAGGAGCGTTCGGTGCTGGGGATCGCCGACCACTGCGACGGTTGCTTGGCGGAGGCCGGGAAGGGCTGGCGTCCGATCGGGACTCTGTTGCCGATCGGCGGTCGAGACTGCAAGGCGCGGTGCCGGTGTTGGTTCGAGTATCGAAAGCGGGACGCGTTCGGCCAGACGAGCGGCGACGGCGACGTCGAGATCGTTCAGCGGCCCGACCTCGAGAAGCTGTCGGAAGCCGAGTTTGTCGAGGCGATCCGCCACGAGCAGGTAGAGGTGCTTGGCGCGTTTCGGGACGGCAAGCAGATCCATGTGCCCCACCAAGGGGCGAGAAACGGGGTGCCGTTGTTGGACGACTTTGCGTACGACGGCGCAACGGTGGTGCACAACCACCCCGACGACAAGGTTCCGAGCTCTGAAGACCTGATCACGGCACGCAAGCGAAGGGTTTTACGATTGATCGTCGCAACCCCCAACCGGGTGTTTCAGGTTGAACCAGAAACAACTTGGCCAGAAAAGGCGTTCGTTCTGGAAGCGTATGTAGAAGCTGAGGCTCTTGCGCAGGAAGCCACTGCACGCGATGTGTCCAACCTAAAAGACCCGCCAGGCGACGAGTGGGCTCTAGAACGCTTTCGCAGGCGGTTGCGAGTGACGTTGGCCAGGGCACTAAGACACATCGGTGTTATAATGAAGTTCAGATGAGTCGCGATGCGCTCGATGATCGGATCACCGAAGTTTCCGAGGCGCTCTTTCTGCTGAAGGTGCCAATTCGGAGTGTTCCTCAGGACGTCAAGCATGAGATCGCGGATTCTCTTGTTGACAACCGCGATTACCTTGAGCAGGTGCGGTGGGCGCTGATCGCGCGCGGATACCTGCCCAAACCCGAGAAGCCGAACCGCTAGAGACGACCGCCGAATTCGAACCACAGGCCGCCCGATGGGCGGCTTTTTTGTTGCCCGACGGGGCTGGAAGAGAACCATGGACAAGTTCCTGAAATCGTTCATCCTTCGCGGGGTCGGCGCAGCCGCGCCCGAGGGCAACACCATCGCCGGCGTGGCCAACGTGATGGGCGTGGCCGATCGGGGACGCGACGTCGTGTTTCCCTACGCGTTCCGCGGGGCGATTCCGGCGTTTCTTGCGTCGGGGTTCGTGCCCGTCGGCCACAACTGGGGCGGGCTGCCGGTGGCGATGCCGACCAAGGCCGAGGATCGGGGCCGCGAGCTGTACGTCGAGGCCGAGTTCCACAGCACGCCCGAGGCGCAGAGCGCCAAGACGGTCGTGCAGGAGCGCTTGGGCAAGGGTTTGGCTGTTGGCTTCAGCGTCGGCTTCTGGGCGCAGCGGGCGGACTGGAACTGGTTCGAGAGCGGGCGCGAGCTGCTCAAGTGGGCAGGCGACAACGGCCACGACCTGTCCTTGTTCGACGTTTCGGGCATCGAGGCTCTGGGCTCGTGCCGCGGCATCGTGAAGGCCTCCGAGCTGTTCGAGTTCTCGATCGTCAGCGTGCCGATGAACCGGGATTCCGGGGTTCGGCAGATCAAATCGCTTTTGGAGGGCGGCTTGCCGCTTTCCGACCACCTTCTGGCGCACCTTGACGACCTCGAACTCGCGTGACCCGAAACCGTCAAGGATGTCCTGTCAGAAAGAGTCCAACATCTGTTGTCACTTGACAGGCTTGGGGAGGGGGCCCGAAGAAGCGAAGTTGGCGGAGGACCAGCCTCGGGAGCCGAAGGGTCGGCCTGGGGGCGGGCGGTTCGCGAAGAAGAACGGCGGCGGCGGCGGGGACGACGCGGACGAGGGGGCGTTTCCTCCCGGTATCGCTTCGAACCAGAGTGATGGCGCGGAAAGCCGTGAGTCCAGAACCAAGAGGGCCTTGCCCGAGGAGTATCGCGATGCATTCAATCGCACTGAGGCTGTGCAGATCGAGGAGGGTGATTGGTCGGGCATCGCCGGCAGGGACCTGCGCAAATGCGCTCGAGAGCTGTTGCGCGCGCAGTTCCAGGGTGATGTGATGACTGTGGGTAGCCCCCTTGGTCCGCTCGTGGTGACCGGTGCCACTGCAAAGCACATGACGTCAGGCGGCTACTTCGACGCACGGACTGCCGATGTGTTGCTCCACCTTGACGACGTGGCGAGCGCGGCCGTTCACGCAGCAACCGAGCCAAGCAAGAATGAACAGTTCGTCGGCTCCCACCGACTCGTGGCAAGAGTTCGCATTGGCACCAAAGAGCTTGCAGCTTTGCTGACGGTCCACGAAGTGAAGGTCAAACACCCTGCTTGGCCCAGCCCATTTCGGTTCTGTGCGCTGGAAGATGTAGAAGTTAGGGAGTAAAGGGCCAGAGGCCGAAGTTTGAGCCGCGTATCGCCACCGTCGCCGCCCTTTGAAACGCCGGGGTTGGATGGTCGCAGAGCCTTCGGCCCCTGAGAGGCTTTCGCCGCCTAAGCACCATTATGGCATGAGAGTGGCTCATTTCAGGTTCGATTGCGACTTTCTTCTCTGGCTCGCGTCTGTGGCGGGTTGAAGTTTCTGCCAGCTCTCTTGTTCGTTGTCGTGTTGGCGTTCAGCACCGCTCTTTCCAGCCAGACACAAAGAGTCGGAACAACGTCAAAGGGTTCCACGCCTATACGTTGCCCTTGTTAAGTTCGGGCACTGAAAGCACTTTGGTCGTCGTAGTCCGCGAGGACATCAATGGGCACCTGTACTATGACTGGGCATTGAAAAGGCCCAGCTGGCTCCGGCGCCCGACCGCGAACGGTTCGAACTCTCCGGTATGGCCAGTGGGCCTCTGTCTTCGATTGTAGCCCAACTCACGGAAGGCTGGAGTCCCTCTATGCCGAAGGTCGTGTTTCTTTCCGACATCGGGCGTTCCGACGACCTTTACCGCGCGGAGGTGCTTCGCGTGGGCCACTGGGATTACCCGGACCTGAGCGGCGGCCTGAGCATCACGCCCGAGTTGTTGAGTGAGTTGGCGGCCAACTTCCAGGCCGGTTTCAAGGGTTGGGAAGTACCGCTCAACCGCGAGCACGACGACGAGCGCCCGGTGGGATGGGTGAAGGGTTTGGAAGTGGAGGGCGACGGACTTTACGCGTTGTTCGAGATCACGGATTCCGAGACGCGGGGGCTGGTGGACGACGGTTCGTTGAAGTACTGCTCGTCGGAACTCGACTTGGCTTGGTTCGACCCCGAAGCCAAGCGCGAGATGCCCGTTTTCGAGGGGTTGGCTTTGACGAACCGGCCGTACATCAAGCGGCTGGCTCCGGTGGCGCCGGTGAACCGAGACGATGCCAACCCCTCCCTTGCCCTCCCCAGGCTTGGGGAGGGAGATTCAGGCGCCGGGATTTAGCCCAGTTCGAGCGTCGTGACCCCGTACAATGCGGCGAGGTCGTGAGAGGCGCAGGTGCCGCGGATCATGCGAGCCGTCTCGAACACCACCTTCATGCCGTAGCGTTCTGCGAGTCGGATCGCCGCCGCGTTGGGTTCGGGAACGTCGAGGAACACAGGAGACCCGCCCGCGGCCGCCGCGAGACGCCTAAAGACATGGTCGGCCGAGAGTTCGTCCTGAGCGATCAATGGACCGATCTTCCATCCAACCGCACACCGCCGAGCCACCCCAAGACCCGCAATCCGCCCGTCCCGGCGCTTCACGGCGCGGACGTGGCGCGGGTGCGCCCACCAAAGCTTGTTGAAGCCGTTCCTTGGCGCGGGATAGGAAGCGCGAAGGGCTTCGAGTATCTCGGCTGAGACGGGCTCGTCCTCGTCGGGCTCGGCCTCGAAGGGCAACCCTTCTGTCACGTATCGCAGGTTCCGATGGGCGAACTCAAATCCGGACAGACGGTAGTTGTCCTGCTGCGAGACCACCCCGTCCAACAGCACCGATTCCAGGGTTTGTTCGGCGAGCACCCGATTCCACAGCTCCCACCCGTGGCCACGGCCCCTGAACTCGGGCGGGACGATGTAGAGACCCAGAAATCCGTTGCCGCCGCCGTACCGCACCAGCGACATCGTCCCCACAAGCTCGTCGTCCAGGGTCGCCACATGGAAGCCGCCCGGGTCGGCGGCATAGAACAGATCTGCGTCGTCGATACCGGGATTCCAGCCTTCCGATCTCGCCCATCCGAGAATGACCTCGAGTTCGTCGCGTGTTGCCGTGCGGACGGCGAGTTCGCTCATGACCCAAGTGTAGACGCTCGGGTGGGTCAGAGGCGTAGAATGGACGCATGTCCGAGTTGGACGACCGCAAACAGGTCATCTTGCGCGCGGTCGTGGTCGAATATGTGCTGACCGCCGAACCGATCGGGAGTCAAGCGCTCACCGAGAAGTACCCGCTGGGCGTCAAGTCCGCAACGGTCCGCAACGAACTCGCGGAGATGTCGGATTTGGGCTTACTGGAGCAGCCCCACACCTCGGCGGGCCGTATCCCCAGCGACCTGGGTTACCGATACTATGTGGACCGGCTCATCGAGCGACACGAACCGGCCTCCAACACTGTCGAGACGGTTCGCGAGGCGACCCACGAGGGCGAGGCCCTTCAGGCCATGCTGGGCGACGCGACCCGCGCCCTGAGCCGTATGACCCAGTTGCTTTCGGTCGCCACAACGTTGCGGGGAACGGACGTCACGCTGCGCCACGCCGTCCTGACCGCGACCGGGCCGACCCAAGGGCTCCTTGTGGCGATTTTCTCGAACGGTCACATTGAGAATCGGATGCTGAGCGTGCCGCCGGGACTTTCGTTGGAGGACGTCGGCCGAGTCAACGAAGCCCTCTCGAAGCACGTGGCGGGGACCACCGTCTCTGGCCTGGGCCGCTTGAAGTCGGCGCCTGGCCAATGGGCTCCAGCCATCGACGAGCTGATGGGCACGCTGTGGACGGCCCTGAAGGAGATCGGCGGCGACTACGGGCGCGGACAGTTGGTCATGGAGGGCGAGGAGTTCCTGCTCGCTCAACCCGAGTTTCGGCGCGACTTCCAGACTCTGCGCGAGGTCCTTGACCTCCTCTCCGATCAGGACGCGATCTACGAGGCGGTCAACGAACCCTCCGACGAGTCGGCCGGCGTGACCATCGGACGCGAGAACCGAATCGAACCCATGCGGTCGCTGTCGATGGTTCGCCGCACGTTCTTTGCGGGCGAAACTCCCGCCGGGACCATCGCCGTGATCGGACCGACGAGGATGGCTTACGACTCCGGGATCACGCTGGTCTCGCTGACGGCCCAAGCGATCTCGGACGCCCTCGCCAGGTTCGCCAGGTAGGCCTTTTGGAACCTGCCGCCGGGCCCCGCTGCCGGGGTCGGAGGATTATCGGCAGGTTGAATCTGAATTCTCACCCTGCAATCACCAGAAATGTCCCCCACATTGGGGACTTGCCTGGTAACATTGATTGCGTAACACTAACGGCAACTTCGACCACCGAACGTGGGCGGAGGGACGAAGAATCCTTAGGAGTTCTCGGAATCATGCGCAAACTCGCTCTAACACTCGGACTCGCCACCGTCACCGGCATGGCGTTGGCGCAACCGCTCGGCGGTCGCGTCTTCACCTACCAGGTCGACAGCGACTACTCGGGCCACTACCATGGCCTCGTCAACATCATCTACTTCCCGATGCCCACGACGGCGTACGTGAACCCGTACCTGTACGTGAACGGCTTCATGCAGGTCATCTGGAACGTCGACGGCTGGGGTTCCGGCTCCGACGAGATGTTCACGACGATCAACTTCTACCACAACGAGATCCTCGGCCTCGACTTCGAAGGCTTCGGCGATCTGACCAAGGTTCCCGGCACCGGCCCCTCCGGCCCCCTGACGAACCTGAACATCCCGATGCAGTACCGTGCGATCGTGAAGGACATCAACAACCTGCCCATGGCGGGTGGCGGTGGTTCGCCCTTCAACGCGACCTACGGCAACGGCTTCTTCTTCAACACGGTTTGGAGCCCGAGCAGCTTCCTCGCTCCGCTGTACAGCGGCGGCAAGGCGAGCGTCGAGGTCTGGCGGAAGATCACGGTCAGCCCGGACCACGGTCCCGGCACCTACGTCAACCCGTCGGCCAGCCTGGTTCTGTACCGGCTCTGACACGCAAGGTTCGAGATCTGAGAACATCCGTCCCCGAACGGGGGCGGATGTTCCGCTTTTGCGGCCCCGTGAATTTGCAGACCTAGGTTGGGGGGCTACGATCCCTGACGCTGGACGTCTAAACTTAGGAAAGCTCCCGCCAATCTTCGAGATAGACCGATGACAAGAACCTCCCGAGCCCTCATTGCCCTTGGATGTCTGTTTGCCGCGATTCCCTCGGCGAACGCGCAGACGGCCCAGTTGCGGCCCGACGACCTCAGTTCTGCCATCGGCGGCTGGCTGGTCTCGCCCACGATTTTCCGGGAGTTCGTCGCCTCGGCTCCAAGACGCGGATCGCTCAAACTCAAGATCGAATGTCCCCCGATCGCCCTGAACCGCGCCGTGCGCGGCGAAATCGACATTCGACCGTTCATGCCTGAAGACTGGACGTACAAGTCCCTGGTTGGCCAGGATCATCCCCGAGACTGTTCCAAGTGGTTCCCGAAGCGATCTTGGGATCAGACGCTCAATCCAGGCGCCAAGGAAGTCGTCAGCCTCGATTACGAAATCCCGCGCGACGCGAACGGCTGCTACTGGGCGATGATCCAGGTCAAGCCCCGACCCGTCGGATCGGATCGTGGCGCCACCGTCATCTACGAAATCCCCGTGATCATGACCGTGCGCCGCGCGGCCAAGCCGGAGATCACTCTAGTCTCGCCCGAGCTGACCGCCGTGCCGAACGCGCCCGGCAACTTCCAAGCCAAGATGGGCATGATCAACGAGGGATCCAGTTTTGCGGTGATCGGCATGCTGGCGACTTTGCGCGACCTGACGCGCAACCGTGTGATCTCCGAGCAGGCCATCGAAGACCGCAACATCTTGCCCGGCACGCGGCGACACCTCTCCGTCATGCTTCCGAGCATCCCAGACGGACGCTACCGCCTCAGCGTCCGAGCAGACCTGGGTCGCAGACGCATTCCGCCGATGGAGACCGAGTACGTGATCTCGAAGGGCGTCCCACAACGCGCCACGCCCGAGATTCTAGCCAAGCAGATTCCCGTCGTCATCGATCCGGCGGCCAAGCCGTTCCCGGAGACGCAAGCTGGCGGAGTTCGCGCGCAGAGCATCAAGGTGATCAATCAATCGAACAAGCCGATGAGCCTGGATGTGGCGACGAAACCATTGGAGCAGGCTGCTTCGGGCAGCATCGGCGTCGCCGAGACACCGATCCCGCCGGGATTGGTCGTCGAGACACGTCCCAACCAACTCACCCTCGCGCCGGGGCAGACCGGCGTTGTGACGATCATCGCGCGCTTGGATCGCGCAGCGAAGGGTGAGTTCTGGTTCGGTGTCGAAGTCAAAGATCGACAGGACCCCAATGGCCTCAGCGAGTTGATGGTGACCCAGCTGCCCGTCAAGGGAACGCTGTCGCCGAACATGACTCTCACGACCACGGAGATCGTCAAGGACTCCGACGGCAAGCCGGTCGTCATCAAGTTCACAGCCACCAACGACGGCAATCAGGCTCTCAAGCCCCAAACGCGATGCTTTGTTCTAGACGGCGTGCGACGGGCCGCAGAACTCGAAGTGCCTGTCAAGGGCGACGGCGGCTTTCTGCCTGGAGCCACCATTCCCAACCAGGTGATGCTTCCGCCCGACCTCAAGCCGGGGACATACAACGTTGAGATCATCTATCAGTACGGACAGGAACTTGCCAAGACCCTTCGCGTCCCGGTGGTCATCCCCGAGCCTAAGAAACCGACGCCAAAGCCAGGCGGCGGCGCCAAGGGCGGCTAAGCCCACTGAGGGTTCGGGAAATTGTTGCCGAGATAACAGTGGCAGACGCACCTGTTGACTTTGTCACAGGTGTCTCGAACCGATGGATGGAAGGGTATATGCGAATCGCAGGAAGCAGCCGCTTTGATGGGCCGTCGAACGTGTCGCCCCGTTGCAATGCCAGCGTGGAATGTGATAGTCTCACGCAGTCTGGTGTGGCGAGGTCGCGCCTCTCGATGGCCCACGGCTGGGCGTGGTCACGGATGAACAGTATGAGGACTCTGGCGGTTTTCGGCTTCGGCTTGTTGCTTCTGGCCGGATCGCCATCGGTCCATGGTCAGGACGCCGTGGCGATTTGGCGTGGCGCAAAGTCGTCTACACCCCCACCCGCCAAGCCGGCTGAAACCAAGCCGACACCATCGACAGGCACTCCCACAGGAGTTCCCATCGCCGCACCCACCTCAGAGCCACAAGATTCCGGTCAGCAGGGCGATTTGGCCAAAGCCAGAGTCACCTACAGCGGCACGGAGGGCATCGGCGACATTGCCAACCAACTCTCCCTGCAAGTGACCGGCGAAGTCCCAGGTTTCTCGCTATTGGTCGATACCTCGTTCGACAAGGAGCTCCTTGTCTCGATCGCCTTGGACGACGAACCGATTCTGAGTGCCATCAAGAAGTTGGCCATGGCCGCTGGTGGCGCCGAGGTCATCCAGATCGATTCGAAGACCTTCCTGCTAACCCTGCTGAAGAAGGATTCGCCACTGTTTCATCAGTATTCCGAGACCGCGCTCTACCGGACCAAGAACGAACGGGCGGAAGATGTTCATGGTCTGCTGTCCAAACAAGTCCAAGAATATGTCTCCGTCCGGCCGCTGGTCAACATGCTGGCTGTGACCGCTCCGAAAACCCTTCTGGACACGATCATGCGGCAAATCATCCAGCTGGATACTCCCGCTCGCCAAATCGTGGTTGAAGCGATGATCACGGAGCTGGATGCGGCGAGTGGACTGGAAACCGGCTTCAGCTGGAGCTGGAAGAACTTCGCCGTCGACAACAATCTGAACGTTCAGTATTCCAAAGCCACGTTCCAAGACGTCGCAAACATGAAGGCTCTGGTCTCGAACCAGAAAGCCAAGTTGCGCGCCAACCCGCGAGTGGCCGCCTTCGAGGGTCGCGAATCCGAATTCTTCGTCGGCCAAGAGACGTACTACTCGATCATCACCGGCAACGTCAACTTCCCCACGGCCCAGATTCAGAAAGTCGATTCAGGCGTTCGCCTCAAGTTCACCGCGCTCGTGGGAGACGATGGCTGGGTCACGCTGACCATCGAGCCCGAGGTCAGCGACTCCGTTGCCGCCGACAACGGCAACCCGACACTCAATATCCGCCGTGCCAAAACGCACGTTCGGGTCCGCAGCGGCGAGACCATCGCCATTGGCGGTCTCTTGCAGGAAACCGAGTCGCGCCGCAAAGTCAGCATTCCGATCCTCGGCCAGATCCCGATCATCGGCGAGTTGTTCAGCCAGCGCGTCGAAACGAAGCGCAAGACCGAAACCGTCATCCTGATCACACCGATGGTCGAGCCTCTGCGCGTTGGCAAGTGATGCCGGTACGCTAACGGCATGATCCTCGTCACTGGTGGGGCAGGCTACATCGGCTCGCACATGTGCCGTCTGTTGCGCGAGCGGGGGCTTCCCCATCTCGCATACGACAACCTCGGCAAGGGCCACGCAGAGTCCCTCACAGGGACGTCGCTGGTCTGCGGTGACATTCACGACACCGACCTGCTCACGGATGTTCTGCGGACGCACAGAGTCCATGCAGTGGTGCACTTTGCAGCGAGCATCGAGGTGGGCGAGAGCGTGGCCGACCCCCTTGCGTACGCCCAGAACAACATCGCAGGCACGATCAGCCTTCTGCAGGCCATGAGGCGGGCGGACATTCGCGATCTCGTGTTCAGTTCGACAGCAGCCGTCTACGGCAACCCTGACACGACGCCGATCCCCGAAGACCACCCCAAGCGACCAACCAGTCCCTACGGTTTCTCTAAGCATGCCGTCGAGGCACTCATCGAAGCGAGCGAGTCCGCGTATGGGCTTCGAGCGATTCGGTTGCGCTACTTCAACGCATCTGGCGCATCTCCCGACGCCTCCATTGGCGAAGCCCACAATCCTGAGACACACCTGATACCGATCGTGCTCCAGGTGGCGCTGGGGCAACGGGAGAGTGTCGCCATCTTTGGGACGGACTATCCAACGACCGATGGCACGTGTGTGCGCGACTACGTCCATGTCGCCGATCTCGCCGATGCCCATTTGCTTGCCCTCGACGCGTTGGGGCGGGGCGTGACGGGCGCCTTCAATCTCGGGACGGGGACCGGCTACTCCGTGCGCGAGGTCATCGAAACGTGTCGCCAGGTCACCGGGCACGCGATTCCGTGCCGCGAAGCCGCACGACGGCCCGGCGATCCCGCCACGCTCGTAGCCTCGAGCGCACGGGCGCGGCAGATCCTCGGCTGGACTCCGACGCGATCCTCGTTGGAACGGTTGGTCGCGGATGCGTGGCGCTGGCACCAGACCCACCCGACGGGCTATGCGGCCGAGGAGCCGATCGAAGCCCCGGGTCCCCCCATGCGAAGGTCGGAGATCAATGCGCTCAAGAGGTCGGCAACTGCCTGCTTCGAAGCCCACGGCTGGACGCTGCCGCCCAACCCCAAGTGGGACGTAACCGACTTCGGGCTAGGCGATTGGCGGGCCTACGGGCTGGTGCTAGTGAACCTGGCCGAGGAGCCCGAGTACTGCGAGAAGCTGATGTATGCCCAGCGCGGCATGATCACCCCAGCGCATCACCATCGACGAAAGAAGGAAGACATCATTTGCCGATGGGGACGTCTGGCCATTCGGTGCCACGCGGCTGGAGGTGGTGCGGTCGCGTTGCGGCGCAACGGGTCAGAGACGGTTGTAGAACCCGATCAGCCCTTTGTTCTTGAAGCCGGGGAAAGGGTGACGCTGGTTCCGGGCGTGGTCCACGCGTTCTGGCCCGAGTCCGACGAGTGCATCATCGGCGAGGTTTCGACCCAGAACGACGACGTGAGCGACAACGTGTTCGAGGACCCGCGCATCGGTCGGTTCCCCGGCATCCTCGAAGACGAAGGCTAGCGCCCGATGAGCCGCGCGATCTCGGGGTCGGTCATGTTGGCCTTGTCGACCACCTTCGCACCCGTATCCACGCGCTTCTCGACCGATTCCTTCTTGAGGTGCTTGACCATCGTCTCCACGCCGATCTTGCCCATCAGGAACGGGTTCTGGACCACGAGCGCATCGATTTCGCCTTTCTCCAGCCCCTCGACCAGCTTGGTCGAGGAGTCGAAGCCCACGAAGCGCACCTTGCCCGCCAGCCCCGCGTCCTGCAACGCACGGAGCATGCCGAACGTGCTCGACTCGTTGGGGCAATACACGGCATCGAAGCCGACGCCCGAGCCCTCGCGGAACCGCTCGATCAGGCGCTCGCTGGCCGCCTGGGCGGTTTCGGTGGTCGCCCCCGCGTACTGGTTGTCGCTGACGATCGCGACCTTCGAAACGCCCTTGACCACCGACAGGAAGCCCTCCTCGCGCTCATGGGTGCTGGCCGAACCCTCTTGGTAGCGCAGCACCAGCAGCCGGCCGCCGTTGGGCAACAGGTCTAGCATCTTCTGCCCGGCGCTCTTCCCCGCTTCGAAGTTGTCCGTGGCCACGAAGCTGACGGTGTCCACGTCCTTGAGTCCCGAGTCGATGATCAGGACGGGGATGTTCGCGCCTTGCGCCTGGGTGACGGGGATGCGCAGGGCCGTGTCGTCGAGCGGCGCCAGCACGATGCCGTCCACGCCCTGCGCCACGAAGTCCTCGACGACCTTGATTTGGTCCTCGCGGTCGTCCTCCTTCATGGGTCCCTTCCAGATGACTTCCACGCCGAGCGCCGAACCCGCTTCGTTGGCTCCGGCTTGCACGGACTTCCAGAACTCGTGGGTCGAGCCCTTGGGGATCACGGCGATGCGGAGCTTGTCCGAGGTTTCTTTGCCGTCGGCCGTGCCGCCGCCCTGCTGACAGCCAAACACCATTAGGGCCGCAAGCGCGGCCGCCATCGTCCAAACGCCTTTGTTCACAACGCGGTTTTACCCCGAGTTCAGCGGCCCTTGCGTGTCTGCCAATCGGGAGGCGGAGCGTAGGCTTGGTTACGAAGGTTCATGGCCGCATGACCGTCGAAGTAGAGCCGCGACGTGTATCGGCCGTGGGGCGTGACCATGCTCGGTCTGCCGTCGGTGAAGACGGTGAAGACCAGATCCTCCAGGTAGGCCACTTTCCGCGGGTGCTCGATCGCCGCAAGCGAGAAGCTCAGAGTTCCGTCAGCGCCCACGGCTTCCCACATCTCTAGCTTACCCCCGGTAAGTGCGCCTAGGCCGTGGACAAAGATCATCCGGTAACCGAACGTGGCCGCCTTCTCGCCCTCCCAGGATTCCTCGCCGTGGACCTTGGGGTCGTGCGCGGGGCAGAAGAAGTGCTCGGGCTCCAAGCCTCCGACGGTCGTCAGCGCGGCTTTCCATTCCACCGGCTTACTGGGAATCTCCTTGCCGTGTTGGGGCCAACTCAGCCCGTAGGTCACCATCGGAGGCAGCTTGTCGTCGTTGGCTGCGGCGTAGAGCAAGGTGGCTTGGCCCAGCTTGCCCAAATTGTCCAGACAGCGCACAGAGAGGTCTTGCGTTTGGGCAAGGCCCACCACGCAGCTCCATGACGCAAGCACCATTCCGCTCACCAAGACTAGGCCCATGAAGCCCCGTGTCGAAGTCAAGATTGCGTTGTTCATCTGAAGGTTTCTCCGGATACGTCGTGTCCAATCAGTCTGGCGGTTGACCCCACATGCAGTCCCCGCCCGCCTCTGTGCACTGCGGCCTCTCCTGAGCCGTCGGCGCATCTTCAATATAAGCTGTACAAGCCGCGTTGGAATAGTATTTGATCTTTGGACACGTGACCTTGGACCAAGCGCATCCCGTGCTCCCGGTGAACAGCTTGTTTCCAAACGATGCACGCTTCGACCACTTCACGTTCGGTACCACCTCGGTGCACTCCTGGCAACAGGCATTGTATGGCTGGCAACACGCGGACCCGCCGTTCAACGCATAGTTGGCTCCCATCGCCACCAAAGCAACCGCTCCCAATAACGCCAAGGCCAAGATCGGCTTCATTTCGGTCCCATCATACGACAAAGTCGCACACTCCCCCCCCCCGCGCCAAATTGTTCATCTAAAATTCAGATTGTAACAGATGCCGGGGAGCCCGTGCACCGTGGCTACATCTGGCCAATACGCCAATTCTCGATAGTCCTCCGCCTCCCAGACTGCGAAGTCCGCCGCCATACCGGGCATGAGCGCGCCATGCGACGTTTCCAAGCCCAACGTGGCCGCTGCGTTGACGGTAACCGCCGTCAGGCACTCGGCGGGAGTCATTCGCATGAAGCGGCACGCGAGCGCCATGCAGAACGGCAACGAAGGAACGGGCGAAGAACCCGGGTTGAAGTCGGTCGCGAGCACAACGGGCAACCCCGCATCCAGCATCTCCCGGCCCTTAGGGTAGCGGGATAGGCCCAGCCCCCAAACCGAACCGGGCAGCAACACCGGCGTCACGCCCGCTTCGGCGAGTGCGGCGATGCCGCCGGCTCCCGTGTGCTCCAAGTGGTCGGCCGTCCGGGCGCCCAGGCGCGCCGCCAAGCCCGCCCCGCCTGAATCCGCCAGTTGGTCCACGTGCATCCGCAGCCCGAGCCCGTGCGCCCGCGCCGCCACGGCCAAGCGCTCGGCGTCCGCGTGCGAAAAGTAGCCTTCTTCGACAAAGATGTCCACGTCCCGCGCGAGCCCCTCGCGCGCCGCCAAGGGCACGAGTTCGTCGCAAACCATGTCGAGATAGACTTGGGGGTCTTGGTCCTTGGGGTAGGCATGGGTCGCGAGCAGCGTAGGAACAATTCGTGGCCGCAAGGACTGCAACGCCCGCAGACTACGGAGTTCGCCATCCCGGTCTAGGGCGTAACCAGTCTTCGATTCGGCTACGGTCGTGCCGTGCCGCCTAAGAAGGTCGAAGTGGTGGGAAGCCCGCTTTGCCAATTCCTCTGTGGCCAGAGGGCGCGTGGCCGCAACGGTCCGCCAGATGCCCCCACCAGCGGTCGCGATCTCGGCATAAGTCTTCCCTTGGCTTCGCGCCTCGAAATCGTCCAGACGGTCGCCACCAAACACCAAGTGCGTGTGGGCGTCCACCAAACCAGGAGTCACCAGGCGCCCCCCGGCATCGTAGTAGTCTGCGTCTGAGGGTGCGAGCCATTCAATCTCGTCTTGGGGACCGACCGACACGACTTTGCCGTCTTGCACGATCATGGCCCCGTCCGCGATCAAGCCGATATCGCCCATCTCCGGCCCGACCCGCGCGCGCTCGGGTCCCTGCATCGTCACGATCTGTCGGCAGTTCCCGACGACCAACGGCCTCACGGCGACACGATCTCCAAGAAGACCCGCGCCGCAACCAACGCCGTCGAAACGTTGATGTCCTTCGAGGGGTCCAGCTCGACGATGTCCAACGCGACCACCTGCGGATGCCTCTTCAGGTGCGAGACGGCCTGCAACAGCTCGCGAGGGCTCGCCCCGCCGGGTCGGCTGCCCGGACATCCGGGTGCAAACGCGCGATCCATCACGTCGAGGTCGATGTCCGCGTAGATCCAATCCACCCGCGCCGCCAGGGACGCCAGACCACGCACGACGCCCTCGGCCAGACTCATGTCTTCGGCGCGGACGACGTGGATGCCCGCAGCCTTGGCGACTGCAGCGTAGGCGGGCGAATTGGCGAACGGCTGGATGCCCACCTGCACGACGTTCCGTCCCGGCAGGCCGTCTTCCAGCAGGCCCCGGATCGGGTTGCCGTTCATCGGCCCGCCCTCGGTCGAGCGCAGGTCGAAGTGGGCGTCCAACGTGATGACGCCGACGCGTTCCAGACTGACTCGGCGAGCCTGAGCCAGCCCGCGCACCGCTCCCCGAGTCAGACCGTTGTCGCCGCCGAACAAAATCAGCCGCTCGCCAACTCCCAGCGACGCGACAGCAACTTCGACCGCGGCGACTTCCCCCTCGGGGTCGTCCTCGGGCAATACGACGTCGCCCGCATCCCAACACTCCGTGAGGGGCGAGCCGTCCCCGGTCCAAAGCGAATAGCGCGCCAGCGCTTGGCGGATTGCCTGCGGGCCAAGGTCGTAGCGCCCGGGCGTCACCGAGCGGTTGATCGGCACGCCGAGGACGGTTACCGGCGAGCCTTTGCGCCCTCGAGCGAGCCAGTGAGAAGCTCGTGGCCATAGGGGGTCTTCGCGGGGCGTCACAACTCCATCATACATGGCGTCAGCGTTCGAGGAATGCCCGCACGAGTTCGCCCTGATGCACTCCGTCCAGCAAGAACGCATCGTGGCCCATCGGCAGGTCGATGTTGTGCCACGCCGACGGCCGACCCGCCTCCAGTGCCAGTCCGTGCAGTTCCTCGCTCTGGTGAGGCGGGTAGATCCAGTCGCTGGTGAAGCTGGTGAACAGGTACTCGGATTCCGACCCGGCCAGGCTCGTGCGTTCGTAGTAGTCGATGGCCCGGGTGAGATACAGCAAGCTGTTGGCGTCGAACCGCTTGGTGAACTTGTCGCCCTGGTAGCTCAGGTAGCTCTCGACCTGGAACTCCACGCCCAGCCGGAAGTCGAAGTTATCCTTGTCCTGAAGGCGTCGGCCGAATTTCTGATCGAACGCAGCCTCGCTCAGGTAGCTCAGATGCCCCACGATGCGGGCGACGGCTAGGCCCTGGTTCGGCTCTTCGCCCTCTCGATACATGCCGCCGGCCCACCTCGGGTCCCGCATCACGGCTTGCCGCGCCGCCTCGTTGAACCCAATCTGCATGGCGTTGTGCGCTTTCGCCGAAGCCGTGATGAACGCCTTGCGAACCCGGCCCGGTTGGCGAAGCGTCCACTCGAGCGCCTGCATCCCTCCCATGCTTCCGCCGGCGACGCACAGAGCCGTCTCGATACCCAAATGGTCGAGAAGGCGATACTGCACTTCGACCATATCGCCCACCGTGACGATTGGAAAGCGTGTCCGCCAAGGCGAACCGTCGGGGTGTAGCGAGGCGGGGCCGGTGGTGCCTTGGCAACCGCCGAGCGCGTTGGTACCGATCACGAAGTACTTCTCCGTGTCGAAGGCCTTTCCCGGTCCGACCATGCGGTCCCACCAACCGATGGCATGGGAGTCGCCCGACAGGGCGTGACAGATCACGACGGCGTTCGATCGGTCGGCGTTCAGTTCGCCCCACGTCTCGTAGGCGACGACCACTTTGGGAAGGTATCCTCCAGCCTCGCAGTCGAGTGGGCCGACATCGGCGACAAGGACGCGCTTGGCTGTGGGGTCGAGGCGCTCGTTCTCTTGGAACAGGGCAGGGTCGAACGACATGGGATTCGATTGTGAAGGATGTAGCGTTCACGTTGCCGCACCGGTCACGGTCTGGCGGCGCCATACCGTCTGGCCCGAAAGTCCTCCCAACGGACAGGCCGTGGCACCCCTTGACGGCCCGCCAAACAAAACAAGGCCCCCGGGCCGAAACCCGGGGGTTGAGCATTTACCTTGTCGTTTGCGTTGCCCTTACCGGAGCAAGGAGAGAACCGATTGCGGAGCGCTGTTGGCTTGCGCCAGCATCGCCAGACCGGACTGCTGAAGGATCTGAAGCTTCGTGAACTTCGTCATCTCTTCAGCGACGTCGGCGTCGCGGATGGCCGATTCGGAAGCCGCCAGATTCTCCTTGGCGACGCCGAGGTTGCGAACCTGCGACTCAAGCGTGTTGCGCATGAAGTTGCCGATCGCGCCGCGCGCTCCGGAAACCTCTTCGATGGCCTTGTCGATGACTTGCATCGCCTGGGTGGCCGCAGCGCCGCTCGTGATGTCGAGGTTGGACAAGTTGAGGCCGGAGACCACGCCCGAGCCGAGTTGGCTGGAAGCGAAGTTGCCGAGCGACAGACCCGCCGTCTGACCCGCGTTCGCGCCGATCTGGAACTGAGTGGTCCCCACGTTGAGTTGGCCGACCGAAGTCGCCGCAGCCAACAGGTTGCCGTTCTCAGTCAAGGTGATCGTGTTGCCATAGCTGTCGCGCAGGTTGAGACCCGATCCCTGATCAAACGTGACCGTGGCAGCGGAGCCGCCGACCGTGACCGAAACGCTGGCCACAGCGTTGACGCCGGAGTCGGACGTCGCACCGGCCGCCGAGAGCAACACGCCGCTCGCGTCGTTCAGGTTGACTTCCGCACTTGCGCCATAGGCCTTGCTGGTCAGCACCACGCCAGAGCCAGCCGACCACGCGGCGGTGACGCCGGTGACGTCCGAGGATTGGTTGATGCGGGCGACGACGTCGCTGATCGTGTCGGAGCTCGACGTGGTGAACGTCTTGCCGTTGAGCGAGAACGAGCCTGCGGTCATGGTCGTGGTGGCCAGTGCGAACGTGCGGGAACCCGTCAAGGTTGCACGCTCGGCGTCCGTGGTCACGTTGACCGTCACGAGCGAATCCGCCGTGATGGCCTGACCGTTGAACGTGCCGCCGAAGTTGATGTAGCTGACGTTGGCCGCGCTGATCGAAGACGCCACAACGCCGGCGCTGCCGTCGATCAGTTTCTTGCCGCCAAACTGCGTTTGCTGCGCGATGCGGCTGATGGACTCGGCGATCGAGTTGAGCTGGCTTTGGTTCGCTTGAACCTGGGAGTCGCTCAGCGTCGCGCTGTTCGCACCGGCGACGGCCAACGCTCGGGCATCCTTGAGCAGGGTGCCGATCTCGTTGAGCGCGCCTTCGGCGGTCTTCGCGAAGTTCATCGCGTCCTGGTTGTTGCGGACGGCCTGGTCGATGCCGGCGATCTGGGCCCGGAACGTCTCCGAGATGATCAGACCCGCAGGATCGTCCGCGCCAGAGTTGATGCGGAGACCCGTCGAGAGCCGGGTGATCGAGCGGTTGGCCTCGATGTTGGTCGAGTTCAGGTTGCGCAAAGCGCCCATTGCTGAAATGTTCGTGTTGATACGAAACGACATGTTTCCTCCGTGTCCGGTCCGATGACCGGGGTTCCGCGGGGCGCTGCCTGGACCACCTGGTCCCTCTCACGCGGAGCTTCCGTGCTGCCCGCTGGCTCTCACATTGGCCAGGTGGAAACGGGTCAATCTGTTAGCGTTACCAGGTGTCGCCAATCCAGGTAACCCTGCTGGCTGGTAGTTTTTTGGGGTCGCCGGACGGTGCTGGGCATGAGATTCCGGACCAAGGATCGAACCCGATTCAGCCTGCCGCAACCCCGGACGAACACGGTCTGCCGGGCAGAGAAGATCTTGCGGGGCGAAGGGCGGTCGGGTCCGGGCAGACAGCGGTTCCCCGGATCGAGGCTCGTGCGGTTCGGCTCGGTTCGGCAATGTTCGGCGACCCAGGTTTCGCCCCTCGCCCCTAGCCCCTCTCCCACTGGCTAGGCGCTTCGGCCTCCGAAGGGCTCGGACGGTGGAAGAGGGGGACCCCCGGGAGGAAGACCGCGGACTCATCTGCGCAAGATGAGGGCGCGGCGAGAGGCATTTCGCTTGTTGTTCCGTACATGTTAAAGCTGCTCGTCTCGAAGTCGGGGCCGCCCCGTTGCCCCGGATGAGCACGGTCTGCCGGGCAGAGAGGATCTTGCGGGGAGGAGGGTGGTCGGGCCCGGTCAGACCGTGGCACCCCCGAATCGAGGCTTGGTGTGGTTCGGCTCGGTTCGACAATTGTCCGCCGACCCACGTCTCGGCCCTCACCCCTAGCCGCTCGTCCGCGCACGAAGAGGGCGCGACGGAGCGCGCCCCTCCAGTAGAGTTCAACCGCTGCGTACTCTCCGAGACTTCGGCCCGCGTCTTGGGCGGTTGCTCCGTGGTGGCGTGCGAGGGCCGAACCTCTGGGTGACGCAGGGTGGTGGCGGCAGGAACCGACTCGGGCCGACCGCCCTCAGGCAGAATCGACCCCGGAATCGGGTAACACCGCCCCATGCACGGTCTTGCCCTACTCGCCCTCGGTCTCAGCTTGGTTCAGGGCGATCCTTGGCCGCTGACCCGGGCCGAACGCACTGATTACAAGGAGACCTCCCACCACGCCGACGTGCTCGCGTTTCTCGACCAGTTGCAGAAGCTCGGTGCGCCGTATCTGGTGCAGACCATCGGCCAGAGCACGGGCGGCAAGGACATTCCGCTCGTCATCGCCAGCGTTCCGCCCGTCCACACACCCGAGCAAGCACGCCGTTCGGGCAAGCCCATCGTCTATGTCCAAGCCAACATTCACGCGGGCGAAGTCGAAGGGAAAGAAGTCGTCCTCATGATGTTGCGCGATTTGGCGCGAAAGCCCAAAGGCAGCGTCCTCGAAAAGATCGTGCTCGTCACGACACCCATCTACAACAGCGACGGCAACGACGCGTTCGGTCCCCAGAATCGCAACCGCGGCAGCCAGAACGGCCCAGATCCCATCGGCCAGAGAGCCAACGGGCAAGGTCTCGACCTCAACCGCGACTGCATGAAAGCCGAATCCCCAGAAATGCGCGCCGTGCTCGCCCAGATCTACAACCGTTGGGACCCCGACGTGATCATGGACCTCCACACGACCAACGGAACCCGCCACGGCTACCCGATCACGTATTCGCCGCCGTTACACCCCGACACCGACCCAGGCATCCTGTCCTACAGCCGCGACGAACTGTTGCCTCAGGTGCGTCGGGAACTGAGGAGGAAGGGACTCGAGACCTTCGACTATGGCAATCTGTCCCGAAACGAACAGGGCGCGTCGTGGCTTGTCTTCGGTTGGGAAGGGCGCTATGTCACGAACTACGCCGGGCTCCGCAACCGCATCGGCGTGCTTTCGGAGGCGCTGAGCTACTGCTCGTTCCAAGAACGGGTGGATGCCACGCGCCGGTTCGTCGATGCGGTTCTGGCCAAGGTTGGTCGCGATGGCAAGCGGATCGTGGCGATGACTCAAGCCGCAGATGCTCGCATGATTCAGTTGGGCACGCAACCCCAAACGGCACCGCCCTTCGGCGTTCGCTTCGATATGGCCGATCGAGGGGTCGAGGACGTCCTGATCGAAAGACCGAGACCTCAAGGAACGCCGCGCACGATCGAGAAGCCGACCGATCTGGAGAATGTCAAGGCCCGTGTGTTCGATCGGTTCAAGGCAACGGAAAGCGAGCGGTTCCCTTCAGCCTACATCCTTCCCGCTGAGGCGAGCAAGGCCGTAGAACTGCTCCAGCGACATGGCATCGTGGTCGAGGTGCTCACGCACGGCTGGCAAACCCAAGCGCAGGAGTTCATGGTGAGCGAGGTCCAGGCGGCTCGTTCTGCCTTTCAAGGCCACAATCTGAAGACCGTGTTGGGATCGTACGGGCCGGTCAGACCCATGGAGTTCCCCGCAGGAGCCTATTTGGTTCGCACGGCGCAACCGCTGGGCGTGCTGCTCTTCAACCTTGCCGAACCCAAGAGTCTGGATGGTCTGGCCGCGTGGGACTTCCTCGACGGCATGATCGCGGCCGACAAGCCGTACCCCATCCGCCGGACCCACGAACCCGTGCGAGCCGTCTCGCGGATCGTTCCCAGGCCACTGGGCTAGGATCGAACCAACACGTCGGACGCTCCGACGCGGGAAGGCAAGCCCGAGCCCCCTCTAGGCTTCGGTGGAGACCATGGGCTCGACGCCCACTGGCTTGTCCACAACCTGCGTGTAGACCGCTCGGATGACCTCGTCTGGGGTGGTCCAGCCGTTGACGACCTTCATCACGCCATCCTCCAACATGGTGCGGTAGCCCTGCTCGCGGGCGGCGCGCACGATGTTGTCCATCGAGGTGGTGTCCGCGACGGCCTGCCGAAAGGCATGGGTGCCCATGATCAATTCGAAAACGCCGGTGCGTCCCTTGTATCCGGTGCCCCTGCACGCATCGCAACCCACGCCCTTCATGAACTTGCCGCTAGCCAAGTGGCCTTCTTTGAGCCTGAGCATGGCGATCTCGTCTTCGGTGGGCTTGTAGGGTTGGCGGCAACGACCGCAGACCAGGCGAACTAGTCGTTGGCCCAAGATGGCGACGACTGTGCTGGCGATCAGGAACCGCTCCGCCTTCATGTCGAGCATGCGGCTGATCGTTTCGACGGCGTTGTTCGTGTGGAGCGTCGTGAGCACCAAGTGGCCTGTGAGGGCGGCTTGGATGCCGATGTTGAGCGATTCGGCATCGCGCATTTCGCCGACCATGATCACGTCCGGGTCTTGCCGCAAGAACGAGCGCATGACCTTGGGGAACGTGAGCCGCTCGGTCACCTGCACCTGCGCGATGTTCCGCTCGAACTCGTATTCGACGGGATCTTCGACCGTGACGATGTTGCGCGTCTTCGAATCGAGTTGGTTGATCGAGGCGTAAAGCGTGGACGTTTTACCGGAGCCCGTCGGGCCGGTGACGATGATCATGCCGTACGGCATCTGGATCGCCCGCATCCAGTTCCGCAACATATCCTCCGGCATGCCCAGTTTGGGCAGTTCCACCTTCATGGCGACCGGGTCGAGCAAGCGCAACACCATCTTCTCGCCGTTGAGCGCGGGCACGCACGAGGCACGGGCGCTAAGCCGGCGTCCCCCGTACTCCATGTCGATACGCCCGTCTTGCGGTTCGCGCATCTCGTCGATGCGCATACCGGCGGCCAGTTTGAGTCGTGTCAAGACGTTGTGCGCCTGCTCCGGCGGCAATTGACCAGCGTCCTGCAGCACGCCGTCTTGGCGAAAGCGAATGCGGAGCTGGTTGCGTTCGGGCTGCAGATGGATGTCGCTGGCATCGGTGTCGAGCGCGTTCGTGAAGATGCTGTCCACGATGCCGACCGCCAGGGACATCTCTTCGCCGCCCATCTCGCGGACGGTCCCGGATTCGCGAAGAATGAGCCGAAAGCGCTTGCCGAAACTGGGCGTGCCCGTATAGGAGGATGACATCGGCTAACGGTTCGCCGGTCCGTCCTTCGTCTCCTGCTCAGCCCTGCGACCAACAGCGAGAGTCTTGCGCGATCCGCCACGACCGTTGCGGGTTGGTCGCCGACCGAAGGACGATCTCGAAGAGGCTGTCGGTGGTCTGCACTTCAGCCGCGTTCCATCCGGACGGAGGCTTGCCAACTTCGAGTTCGCCCACCGTCTTCGCCCAGCGACCGTGCTTGCCCCGATAGGCGCGTTGGGCATAGTAGAGCTTGTGCAGGTAGTCGCGGGCGGGTAGGTCGGAGTCGGGGCGGAACGCATCCGTGCCGGGGGCTTTGTCGCTGAACTGAACAAACCCCCACCGCTCGGGCCGGTGCATGTCGATGACGCCTTGCGGGGACCAGACCCAGTTGTGTTCGGGCTTGTTGGGCACCTTGCTTGTCTTGCCGTCCGCAACTTCGACGTCCCATTCAACGCGCGAGAAGTTCACCCGCCACTGGTCGCCCGGCTTGGGCGGCGAGCCACCGGGGGCGCACTCCTTGAGCACCGACCACGGGAACGCGATCTCAACGGTCCAACCCTGATCGGTGTCGCTGGGGTCGTTGAGCGTTCCGCGCACGTGGACCGCCGACCGAAGACCGGGAATCTCCCAGGCGTTCATCGCCGGGCCGCCGTCTTTGTACGGCCGTGGCAGGAACAGGTCCCACGTCGTGTTCAGGGCGTTGATCTCGAACTCGTAATAGCGGTGGTTGTCGCCGTCGGGATCGATGAAAACCTCAAAATCGTTGTCGTGGAAGATGACCGAGTCGTGCTGGGTCAGGGTGGCCCAAACATTCGGCTCCTCCATCTCGGCGGCGACGTAGAAGAACTCGTCATCCCAAAGCATCTTCGCCCGTGTAAGAAACCGTGGCTTGGGCTTCTTGTCGCCCTCGATATCCTCAAACGGATCGGTCCACGGTGCGGCGGCCCATGCCCCCTCGGTCAGTTGGCCGTCGAAGCGGACGGGCTCGGCGGCGCGGTGGCACACGTAGCCCTTGGGCGGCTTGGTGAAGTCGGGTTCGGTCATGGCCATCGCAACGGCGAGCGCGATCATTGGGGGAGTGTACACCGCCCGCTCTTAAGGGCTTGGATGGCGGAACTCGGCAGAATAGCGGCCTGTGGCGAAGTGCTCCAACTGCCGCTCGATGTCGGTGAGCAACGAACTCGCACCGAGTCGGAACAGCTTGGGCTCCAACCAAGCATCGCCCAGTTCCTCCTTCATCAGGATGAGCCACTCGAGCGATTGCTTGGCCGTACGGATGCCACCGGCCGGCTTGAAGCCAACTCGGAAACCCGTGCGCTCGGCGTAGTCGCGAATGGCGCGGACCATGGTCAGTCCCACGGGAAGGGTGGCATTGACCGGTTCCTTGCCTGTGGACGTCTTGATGAAGTCGGCCCCGGCCATCATGCACACCAGGCTGGCGCGTCCCACGTTGGTCAGGGTTCCAAGTTCCCCGGTGGCCAAGATCGTCTTGAGGTGGGCGTTGCCGCACGCTTCGCGCATCTGGCGCACCTCGTCGTACAGGGCCTGCCACTCTCCAGTGAGGACGAGCGACCGATCCAATACGACGTCGATCTCGTGCGCGCCCGCCGCCACGCTTTCGCGGATTTCCTGCAGCCGTGTGGCGAGCGGAGCAAAACCGTGCGGGAACGCCGTCGAGACCGCAGCGACCGGAATCCCGGACCCTTCCAGCGCCTTCACGCACGTGGGGACAAACCGGTGGTAGACGCATACCGCCCCCACCTTCAGGCTTTCGAGCCCCAGTGCCGACATCAGGTCGAGGCGGACGGGGTGAATGGCTTTGTGGCAGAGCCGGACCACCGTTCCGGGCGTGTCGTCGCCGCTCAGCGTGGTGAGGTCCATACAGCGAATGGCTTGGACGAGCCAACGCGCCTGCCACTGCTTCTTGACGGTACGCCTCCCGCCCAATGTGGCCGCCCGTCGGTCAGCGGCGGGCCGGTTGACGCGCACAGACGTCACCCAATCGAGGTCGAGTTCGGTTCCGGGATTGCGCAGGTCGTAGGCGTGGAGATGGGTGCCGGCCACGGGCCATTATGGGCCGATGCGACATACTTGAAGCGATGTCCCTCGCCGACCTCATCCACCCGCACCGCCACGCGCTCGCCGACGTCGATCCCGACATCGCCCGCCTGATCCACGAGGAGGAGGCGCGACAGGAGCACAACCTGGAGCTCATCGCGAGCGAGAACATCGCCAGCCGAGCCGTGCGCGAAGCGATGATGAGTGTGCTCACCGACAAGTACGCAGAGGGCTACCCCAAGAAGCGGTACTACGGAGGATGCGAGGTGGTGGACGAGGTCGAGCAGCTCGCCATTGACCGGGTGAAGGCCCTCTATGGGGCGAAGTTCGCCAACGTGCAGCCGCACAGCGGCGCGCAGGCCAACATGGCCGTCTACTTCGCGTTCCTGAAGCCGGGGGACACGATTCTGGCCATGAACCTATCGCACGGCGGCCACTTGACGCACGGCAGCCCGGTGAACTTCACGGGCCAGATGTACAACGTGGTGCCCTACGGCGTGCGGCAGGACACCGAGATGATCGACTACGACGAGGTTCGCGATCTGGCGCGGCAGCATCGGCCGAAGATGATCGTCAGCGGCGCGTCGGCGTATTCGCGTGCGATCGACTTCAAGATGTTCCGCGAGATCGCCGACGAAGTTGGCGCGCTGCATATGACCGACATGGCGCACTATAGCGGCCTGATCGCGGCGGGCGAGTACCCTTCGCCGGTCGGCCACGCGCACTTTGTAACCAGCACCACGCACAAGAGCATCCGAGGCCCGCGCGGCGGCATGATCTTTTGCGAGGAGGAGGAGCACGCCAAGGCCATCGACAAGTCGGTGTTCCCGGGCATCCAGGGCGGCCCGCTCATGCATGTCATCGCGGCGAAGGCCGTCTGCTTCCTGGAGGCCTCGAAACCTTCCTTCAAGGAGTACCAGAAGCAGATCCGGCTGAACGCTTCGGCCCTTGCGTCATGTCTGATCGAGGAGGGCTTCCGCATCGTGAGCGGCGGGACCGATTCGCACCTGATGCTGGTGGACCTGCGGCCTTATGGGGTAACGGGCAAGGCGGCGCAGACGACGCTGGACAAGGTGCACATCACGTGCAACCGCAACTCGATCCCGTTCGACCCCGAAAAGATGTTTGTGACGAGCGGCATCCGGCTGGGTACGCCAGCGGTGACGACGCGCGGGATGAAGACGGAAGAGATGCGGATCATCGCGGCGATGATCGCCCGGGCGCTACGCCATTCGGAGGACGAGGCGGAGTTGGAGCGGGTGCGGAAGTGGGTGATCGAGCTGACGGGCAACTTCCCGATTCACCGAGGGTAGGTTATCGAAGCGAGGCCGACACGAAGCGGCTCCCCTTGTTTCATCTTCCGAGATTGAGCAGGCCGATGACTATGGCTAGGACAACAGGGAACAGCCAGAGCCCTTGGAGGATCATCTTGACTCCAACCCATCTTCCTCGTACAAAGAGCATCCCCATGATCGTCCGGCTCAGGATGAGGCCCAGTGGTATCGTGAATGGGGCGAGGACTCCCGTGGCCGATAGCGCGAAGACCCCGATGGTTAAGTAGGTGAGGGCTCCCACCTGAAGAGTGGCGAACAACCGCCGGAGGAAATCAGAGAATGCCGAGTCTCCCTGCCAAGCACCTCGAAGCCAGTCGTCCAATGGACGACCCGCTTGATTGGCCGCGCGCGCTCGAGCACGCTGGTATGCGCTAGTCGAACTATCGGACTGACGGCTGTGATAGGGACCGCCGTAGCCTCCGTGCCCGGAGGTCTGGCGGGCCGATCCCGCTCCGACTCCGACCGAAGAAGACCTCAGACTGCGATCGTACTCAGCCCTTGCATTAGGATCCAAGAGGACTTCTCGTGCTTCGACAAGGAACTTGGTGCACTCGTTGGACTCGAGTGAGCCCCCATTGACATCCGGGTGCCAACGCTTAATCTGACCGCCAAAAGCACGCTTGATGTCTTCCGAAGTTGCCGCTTGTGATACTCCTAAGACTTCGTAGTAAGTCATCCATCAACCATCGCGCGGGTCAACATAAGTGACAGGGCCATATGCTTCTGAAGCACGAACAGATCGCCCTGAATAGCGTCTCGGATCTTCGTCTTGGCCTGACTGAGGCATCTGGGCAAAGCGAAGACTTCAGCTATGTAGCATTCGTAGTCGCTGTCGTAGCTGAACACGACTTGGAACCTCATGACCTGAGTACACGCTGGGTCGCGCGAGCCACGAGGACTAGCAAAGACCGACAAGGACAGACACGGACTTCGAGGCGTTTCAATCGTTGCGGTTGTCCTTCCGATGCCGGTAAAACCTCTCGGTGAACCCACCTTCCCGCTCGAAGGCGCGGGCTTGAGATTCCAGTTGGCGGTCAAGAAAATGGCACACGAGCTTGAGCAAGCTCAGTGCCCGCGTTGGCCAGCAGAACGGACCGACACGGACTGTCACGGCCAAACTCCCACGCCCGAGTCGGTGCGAGTCCCCTAGCCAACCGACGAGGCTAGAGCCGACGACGAAGCAGTCTGGGCGAGCGGCTGCAGTGCAGAACAGCAACGATGGTCACGACCTCGGGCGAGACGCGGTAGTAAACCGCGTACGGAAAGCGGTGCAAGAGGGCGCGGTGAACGTTCGGGCGTACTTCGGTAAACCCCTTGGGGACTAGGGCGATGTCGGCAAGGCACTCCTCGAAGGACCCCAAGAAACGATCCGCCAAGCTGGAGCCGTGGGTGTTGTACCAAGAAGCCGCCTGAAACAAGTCTTCACGCGCGGCATCGCTGACTTCAAGACGTCGTTCCAAACCGCGCCCGAAGCTCCTGTCTCAACTCCGTCCACTCGGTAAGGCCTTCGCGGCCGGCGTCCAGCGACTGAATCCGTCGATCCAGCTCGTCGAGATGCCATTGCGGGATGGGGATGCGGTCCGGTTGGGCAGACAGCGAGTCCCACAACGCCTCCAACAGCGCCAGACGCTCCTCCTGGGGAAGCTCCAAGAGCTGGGACAATTCGCCGGAACTCATGAACTCAGTATACGTCGCCATCACGCGCCAGCGTGGCGATACACGTCCCAGCAGAGGTACGTCCCCAGCGCATCCGCCACCGCATCCGCCACCAGCGAGCCGCTGAAGGCGACGTGGTGTTCGAAGCCCTCGCGGCACACATAGCGCAACAACTCCTGCAAACGCGGCACCTCGACCACGCCAAAGCCGCCGAACGTCGAGAGCATGTCGGACGTCACCCGACCCTCCCCAACATACGCTCGGACCCGCCCATGCTGGTCGTCGGTCGAGACGCGGGCGAACGTGAACGGTCCCGGGCGCATGCGGCCCACGATGGTGCCGTAGGTGTTCTCTTTGCCCACCGTACCCGCGATGATCTCCTGATAATCCATCCGCTGCTCCTCGAACACGGACTTCGGCAGGTTCGAGCAGTGGAACACCACGGCCTTGTCGGGGTCGTCGCCGTAGTTGTTGTTCCAATCGAGCAGCGCCGAGGGCGAACCGGAAGCCAGTTGTAGAGCCAACATCGACACCGTGCCCGCCACGTCCGTTTCGCAAGCGCTGGCCATCAGCCCGTTCGACATCATGGACATCAGCGTGCAGGGCACCACGCCGTAGAACTCTTCCAACGCGGTCCAGCATTGAATGGCCGAGGCGATCAGGCCGTTGTCGTGCATCCATCGATCGAGCGCCGTGCCCAGACGCGCCATCTTGTCGAGGCTTGCTTCCGGGATGCCGGCGGTCTCCGTATAGCCGCGGATCGCGTCGAGCTTCTCCCGCACTCGGGGGTCGTCTGCGGAGAGGTCCAGCGTGTCCACCGTGATGCCAGACGCTTCAAGCAGCTTCTCGCTGTAGCGGACCGTGTTGAACGCCCCGGGCCTGGCCCCCACGGCACCGATGCGCGCGCCTTTCAACCCGCGCACCACGCGGCAGGTCGCGGCAAACCGTTGCAGGTCGGCGCGGAACACGTCGTTCTCGGGGTCGACGGTGTGCAACGTGGTGAGCGAGAATGGGATGCCGTACTGGCGCAGGTTGTTGCAGACCGACATCTTGCCGCAGAAGCTGTCGCGCCGGTCGGCGATCGTCATCCTCTTCGAGTCGTCGCCGAACGCATGGACCAGCACCGGGACCTGCAGCCCCGACATGCGGATGGCATTGGCCACGGCCCGCTCGTCGCCGAAGTTGGGCAGCGTGACCAGGATGCCGTCGAGCCGCCACCGTTCGTGGTCGAACAGCGAGGCGCAGCGGCGGGCGTCGTCGAGCGTCTCGACCGTGCCGGATTGCGGGTCGGTCTCCGGCAAAATCACCGCGTCGATCCGCTCTTCCTCCAGCACCCGAAGGATGGTTCTTCGGCCCGCCTCGCACAGGTGCGATGGAAAGAAGCCGCGGTTGCCAACGATGACGCCTAGAGTCGGACGCTTCATGTCCTGAGCGTAGCACACGGTCGGCGGTAACATCTCCGCCAATGACGAACCTGCGCGACGCGCTCCTCCAAGGCTTCGACTACGACCTTTGGGCGAACCGCCGATGGATGGCCTACTTGGAGCAGCGCGGCTGGACCGAGCCCGAACGCGGCATCTTCGCCCACATCTTGGCGGCGCAAAACACGTGGGAACTGCGGCTGCGAGGCGAATCGCCCACCAGTCTCGTCTCGCCGGACCTGAACGAGGCTTCCCTGCTCGACCTGCACGCGCGTTGGATCGGTTCTCTGGAGGGAGACGTGGATCGGCTGATCGCCTACAAGCGCACGACCGGAGAGGCCCGCGCGATGCCGGTGCACGCGATCGCACGCCACGTGATCAACCACGGCACGTATCACCGGGGTGAATTGCGCGGCCTTTGCAGGGCTTCAGGAGAGGACGGATTCCCGGAGACGGATATGGCCGGTTTCTTTCCGGGTTGATCGTTTCGCGCGAGCCAAGTCTTCGAACAACGTGTGGAATTGCCGCTTCGGAGCAGGAGACCACGTCTCAGCCCTGAATCTCGCGTCATGGAGCGAAACCCATGGCACTGATTTCATGCCCTGAATGCGGCCAAGATGTGTCTTCTCAGGCCATATCGTGTCCTCATTGCGGCTTCCCGCTGGCTCTGGAAGAGCCGCCACTGACCGATCCGGCCTCCGAGAATCCAAGCGATCTCGATCCGGCCCAAAGTCTTTCCATGCCCCAAGTGTCGCAACAAGCCGTGGCTTGGTTCTGGGTTGGATCCAGCTATTTGGCAGACCGATTCTGGCTCGCGCTTGCATTGCCGTTCGTTATGGGGGGTCTGTCGCTCTTCCTGTCTTCTTCTGGTGGAGCGCTCTCGGGAACAGCGTTTCTGTTCGCGCTGTTTTCCGGTCTGCCTCTGCTCATGGGATGCGTCGGAACCGCTGCCAAGTGGGGCTCGAGCCCCGGTTTGTTTCACGTTCAAGGGCAGGGTGCGGCAGGAAAAGCGATTCGCGCGATTCCGTATCTGGCGGCGGCAAGCTGTATCGCTTACTCGATCATGTTGTTCATGGCGCACGCCGGGCTTGGCCTACTGGCCCTGATCATCCTCGCGATTCCGGGCGTATCCCTTGCGCGCGGTCACTGGCTTAAGGAAGACCCGTTCTTCTCCGGAGTCCTTGCTTTGAGGGGAGAGCCGGTTGTCGGAAGGGACCCGATATCCACGTTCTTCGCCGACCTGCAACAGAAACAGCCACCCATCGTCTCGAAGATCGTTGCAGGCCTGTGGGTACTGCTCCTGACGCTCTCCGTGAGTATCGGATTGCAGACTATTGTCGCGTTGGGGTGCCTGGCCGTTGGGATCGCCATCGCCCTGTTCATTCTGTCGCTCATTCTTTCCGATCGCCGGCCAACAACGACCGTGACCATCTCTGACCAACGACAGCCGCAGCCACGCTCGAAGCCCGACCTTGAGCTGATCGCACTGGCCGCAGCGGCAAGGGCAACAAGCGTGCATCGACCTGGCATGTTCGAACAACCCATCGTCACCCGATTCGGAGAGCATATTCAAGAGGGTCATGGAGGGCCCTTGGCCACAACTCTGGCAACGGTCTCGGGGAACCAAATCCTTGAGGGGCTAGGTGGACCGCTGGCAAAGGTCCTTGCCACTCTCGAGGACAACAGCATCAAAGAGGGCCGGGGTGGCTTCTTGGCGCCAACCCTTGCGACGATACAAGGCGACGAGGTCCGGGAGGGCCACGGAGGGCCACTCTCCGAATGGCTCTTTACGCTTCGATAACACATGGATTGCGCAACCACAGCACGCCTCTCGCACCGACAGTCTTCGAGTTCTTGATGTGGTCCGGTATGGCATCGTCATAGACAAAGGGCGCCCGAAGGCGCCCTGTCCAGTGAGCGAGTGTTGGTCGTAAGACGATTCAGGTACGGACGATGAAGAGTTGGCCGGGGTTGTGGTACATGCCCGGCTCGTGGCCAGGACTCAGCGTGATCCGGTGCCACACGTTCAGCGCGAGTTGGCCATCCGTGTAGCCCGCAGGGAACAGGGGCGAAGCCGAACTCATCAACGAGTTGAGGTCGCCTGCCGGCACATAGCCCAGCGTATGCAGGGGTGTACCCGTGAAGTTGTTGGTGAATTGCAACTTCATCTCAAGCGGAATGGTCTGGCTGCCCGTCGACGTTCCCGAGACCTTCTGCAAGTCTCCAAAGTTGCTGAAGTCGAACGACAGCGTCTCGTTGTGATAGAAGGTCACCAAACAGTGGGCTTCGTCCGAGGACGCACCCCAACCTCCGATATCCCAGGTCACTCCGAGCGAACCCGCCACATAAAGATACGGCTTGACCTTCAGTTCGGTCGCCGTGTCCATCGCCACGTCGCCCCATTCCGAGACGTCGCTGAAGAGGGAGGACTCCGACCGATAGTCGAACACACGTCCGCCCATGTGCTGCGCTTGCACGCCCGCGGATGTCAGAGCCGCAAAGGCGATCCAGATGATTCGTTGTCGAGTTACCACGTTTTCGCTCCAGTCCGAAAGTTCTTTTCGTGCCCGCTTTCGGCACCGGGCGTTAGACCTGGCGATATTGTGGGTTGGCCGTCACCCTTGAGCAAGTCGCCCTTCCGGAGTACCCGAATCTAGGCTGGTACTTTTGATGGGAGATGATCAGCATGTTATTCGCTAGAGAGCTTGGCTGTCCGGGTTCGCCTTCGCCTCCCAGATGCTCTCCCAAGCGGGGATGCCGCGCTCCAGTCCCCCTTCCCTTTCGCCGAGGACGGGCGGCTCGGCTTGCATCGAACCGAAAGGCGGCGGCAGCACCGCACGGTTGATCAGCCGCAACCGATAGACCACTGCGCCGTCCGCCACTTCCACGACACCCGCGTCGAGACGCGAACCTCCTCGGCGGGCCCCCTCTTGAGCCATGTACAGCCGCTGCAACACGGTACCAGCATACGCGCGACGGTACTCCTGCGCCTGATTGATCACCACCCAGCGGACGTTCGAGCGGACGACGAAATCGGTCCATTCCTCGCGCCGCGCATACGCGGCAGCCGCCTCGCCGCCCACGATGGCGTCCATGCTGACCAAGCGCGCCTGGCTGCCGTACTGGCTCTGGATCTCATAGACCAGCACGCGTTCGCCCGGGGCGGCCAAGCCGTCGATGGCGTCGGAAAGGTCGGCCGCTGGCTCATAGCCTCGGAACCGGGCCAAGTCGCGCGACCACAGCCCGACGTGCTCCGGCCACCGAGGTGGCAACCCCCACGCGTACCGCACCGTCGCGAACGCCAAGAGACACGACAGCGCCGGTGCCCAAGCGGGGATCCGCAGGCTGGAACCCGCCTCGAACAGCTTGGCGACCAACAACACGATGCAGGGAGCAATGGCGAGCAGATACCGCGCGGCATAGGTGCTCGGAGGAAAGACCACGTAGGCGGCCAGCACCCCGCCCGCATAGGCGAGGGCAGGCCAAACGGTCTTGTCGCGGCGGACGAGCAACACAGCTAAGCCAACCAGGGCAAGGAACAGGAGAGCGAGAACCTCGCCCCCCAGACCGGTCGGATGGAGCCATCTTGGCGCGTAGCTGGCCGCGAAACGCTCGGCCCACGACCCGCCTGTTTCGCCCGCGACGCGGTGCAACCGGCCGGTCACGCTCGTGGGCAGCCAACCCGCTCCCTGCGAGGCCATCCACCCATGGTAACCCGTGGTCGCGATCAGCCCTGGCAACAGGAACGCCCAGGGGGCTCGACGCCCCGCGCGCGATCCGACATAGACCACCGCTCCCACCGTCGCCAAAGCCAATTCCGGGCGGGCCAGATACGCGAAACCCGCCCAGAGTAGGGCCGACCTCCAACGCTCCTCGACCAACGCCGCAACGCACCCGGCCCCGACCAGAAACACGACCCCGACCTCGAACAGATCGAACGTGTTCTCCATCAGTTGCGGGGTCGCCGCGACGGCCGCGAACGCACCCAACATGCCAAGCGGATGTCTGGTCGCCCGTCCGATCATCCAGGCTCCGGTGAGCACCAAGAGAAAGTTCAGGACCTTGGCGACATAGATCCAATCCGGGCCGAAGAGGTGGTGGATCGGCGCGAAGACGAGCACGTGCAGCGGCGACGTCGCGCCAAAGGACACGACGCCCGGAGCGTACGAGAAGGGCTTCTCGAAGAACCGCTTGAGGAACGTGAAGTAGATCGAGGCGTCCCCGTCGGTGTACGACCAGTAGGGGACCGAGGCCGCAGTGCAGATGAGAACGCCCCACAGAGTGGCTGCGATGAAAGTGGACCCTCCGGTTCTTCCGATGAACAGTTGTGCGGCGTGGTGCCGTGACCGCTGCGAGCGCATACGGGAGCCACCTCCACAGCCTTTCAGGGTCATCGGACGAGTCTACACCGGAACGAATCTGCGCCCTTCGCTCCCGAAACCGCGGCCCTGGCTGGCGATCGCGGGCGACGCAGCGCTAGATCATGGTAACGGCGCCGCTGGCCTTGATCGCCTCGATCTCTTCGAGCGCCTTTCCCGTGCCTACGGCCACGCACTCCAGAGCATTGTCGGCCACGCGCACGGGGATGTCCGTCACGTTGTACAGGAACTTATCGAGCCCGCGCAACAGCGCGCCGCCGCCCGTCAGCGTGATACCTCGTTCGATGATGTCCGCCGAGAGCTCGGGCGGCGTTTCTTCGAGCACCACGCACACCCGTTCGGCGATTTGGCGCACCGATTCGCTGAGGGCCTCGCGGATCTCCTCGCTGGTGATCTGAACGGTACGCGGCAGGCCGGCCACCATGTCTCGTCCCCGGACCTCCATCGTGAGTTCTTGCTCCAGCTGGTAGGCCGATCCGATGCGGATCTTGATCTCTTCGGCGGTGGGCTCGCCGATCATCAAGCTGTACGCGTTGCGCATGTGCCGGACCAGGGCCTCGTCGAACTTGTTGCCCCCGACGCGCAGACTGCTAGCCGTCACGGGCGCGCCCAGGCTGATCACGGCAATGTCGGTCGTCCCGCCGCCGATGTCCACGACCATATTGCCCCCGGGGCTGGCGATGGGCAAGCCCGCGCCGATCGCGGCGGCCATGGGCTCTTCGATGGTCATCGCCAAAGACGCGCCCGCTTGCTTGGTCGCCTGAAGCACGGCGCGTCGCTCGACGTTGGTCACGCCGCTGGGCACACAAACCAAGACCACCGGACCGAACAAACGGCGCTTGCCAGCGACCTTGTCCAGCAGGTATTCCATCATCTTCAGCGTCGTCGTGTAATCCGCGATGACGCCGTCGCGCAGCGGTCGAATGGCTTGGATGTTCCCGGGTGTCCGTCCGAGCATCTCGCGGGCTTCGTTGCCGACCGCTAGCACCTTGCCGTTCTGGGTGTTGATCGCGACGACGGTGGGCTCGCGCACCACGATTCCCTTGCCCCGCCGATAGACGAGGATGTTCGCCGTGCCGAGATCGACCCCGATTTCCGGCGCGAGTCTCAACGTTCGGCTCTTACCTGTGCGAACCCGTTGGTCGCCGGGCGTCCATTGGCATCCAACCGCACCACTCTGCCGCCCAGTCCATTGAGCGTGTTCTCGAGGTCTTCGTACCCTCGATCGATGAAATGAACGTTCCGCACCGTCGTCGTGCCTTCGGCAGCGAGCCCGGCAAGGACCAAGGCTGCCCCTGCGCGGAGGTCGGACGCTTCGACGCTTGCGCCCTTCAGCTTTTCAACACCCGTGATCGACGCGACCCGGCCCTGAAGTTGAATCTTGGCGCCCATCCGATTCAGCTCGGCGATATGGCCGATCCGGCTTTCGTAAATGGTCTCGTCGATGACGCTGACGCCATTGGCTAGCGAAAGCACAGCTGCCATGGGTTGCTGCATGTCCGTCGGGAATCCCGGGTAGGGCATGGTCTTGATCTGGATGGCGTCCAGCCGCCCGACCGACGAAACGCGCACCCAATCGTGTCCTTCTTGAACGACGGCACCCGCCTCACGGAGTTTGTTGACCACGGGAGTCTGATTCTCCGGAACGACACCGCGCACACACACGTCGCCACCGGTGATGGCTCCCGCCAGGAGAAACGTGCCCGCCTGCAATCGATCGGCGGGGATGCGGAACTCGTTGGGCTCCAGCCGGGATACGCCATGAATGTAGATCGTGCCCGTGCCTGCACCTTCGATGCGCGCACCAAGCCGGTTCAGAAACTCGGCCAACGCGACGACTTCCGGCTCGACGGCCACATTCTGCAACGTCGTGATGCCATCAGCCAGCACTGCCGTGGCCATCAAGTGCTGCGTCGCCCCGGCGCTTGGGAAGTCGAGGTAGATTTCGGCACCGCGCAGTTGGTCGCATCGGGCCGTATAGACGCCACCTTCCAAGTCGATCTCGGCCCCAAGCGTGCGCAGGCCCTTGAGGTGGAAGTCCACCGGTCGCGCCCCGATCTTGCATCCGCCGGGAGCGGGAATCCGGCAGAAGCCCAGGCGGGCGAGCAACGGCCCGAGCAGGTAGAAGGACGTGCGGATCTTTCGGACAAGTTCGGCGTCAGGCTCTGCGAACGAGATGTCCGAGGCGTCCACGACAAGCGACCCCTCGACCCAATCCACCTGCGCGCCAAAGGCCCGCAACAACTGGCATTTGGTCTCGATGTCGCTAACGTGGGGCACGTTGTGCAACATGACGGGGCCGTCGCAGAGAACGACCGAACTAAGAACGGCGAGCGCCGAGTTTTTGCTTCCGGCAACCTCCAAGTCGCCGATGAGGGGCTTTCCGCCCTGAATTCGCAACATAGACATCGTTAACCTTCCCTCCGTGGATGGCCAAACGACCCCATTCTATCAAAACTTTCGGCAAAACGCATACCCGACGACGACCAACTGGGAGAAATCCCTCGAAAAGATACCGCAATCAGAGGGACGAGCCATGGGTGCCAGGAGGAGCGCTATGCTTCTGGCTCTCGCGGAATGGGGCTTCCATGCGGGTCGGAATGCGGCGAATCGAGTTCGCGCAACAATTCGGCACGCTGGATCGCGTCCAGCAAGTGCTCCGCTCGGTGGGCCGATTCGTGCACTTCCTCGGGAGACCGGCCAACATCGACCACCAAGTACGTCTCGACCAAACGATGCCCACGCACAAGGCGGCGAGCTTCGGTCAGTCCCAGTGGGGTCAGGTTCGCGCCGTCGGACCAGCCACGGGCAACGAGCGCGCGATCATCCAGCCGATGGGACCTGCCAGACCGTTCCAAGTCCCGATACGCGTTCGCCAAGAGATCTTCCGCTGCGATGGTCGCCTTAGCCGAGCGCAGACGCGCCATGCGCTGGAGAACGCCACCGGCGGGCGAGACGAGAGCGGCCAGCCCGCACGCGAACCCCACGACGACGGCCATCATCCCGGCGACCGACGTGTTCGTCGCAACAGCCAACGCATACCCCACCACGCTGGAACCGACGGCCACGACAGACGCAATGGCGAACATAGAACGCCAGTCCCGCGACCAGAGATTGGCGGCGACTGCCGGGCCGATCAACATCGCGATGACCAGAATCGATCCCACGGCCTCGAACGACGCCACCGTGACCACAGCCACCAGGGCCATCAAGCCGTAGTAAACGGCACCGGGCCGGTACCCAAGGGTTCGCGCCAAGCCCGGATCGAACGCCATCAGCAGAACCTCCTTTCGAAACAGCGTCAGCAACCCTCCCGTCAGGATGAGAGCAGGAACAAGGGTCTCCATCACTCTCGGCACTTCCAGGCCCAAAACAGCACGAGTGTCGAGAGCGACAAACTCCAGCAGCCCGTACAACACACACCCTGGATCCAGATCGATCTGCCTCGCGAACCGGGTGATGAGCAACACCCCGAAGGCGAACAAAACCGTGAACACCACGCCCATGCTCGAATCCTCCTTGGCGCCCGTTGCTGAAGAGATCGAGCGTGTGAGATAGGTCGTGGCGAGTCCAGCCACGGCGGCGCCGAGGAACATCGGGGCGGGTGCCCTCGTCCCGAACACCAAGAACGACACCACGAGTCCAGGCAACACGGAATGGCTGATCGCGTCGCCGATCATGCTCACGCGCTGCAAGACGAGCCACACGCCCACCCAGGCGCAAGCGAGACTGCAGGTCGAAGCCACGACCACCGTCCAGACGTGGATCTCGTTCAGGGATCCAACCTCCCCGCTCGCCAAGCGAGCCGCAACCGCTCCAACCTGATTCGGCGGGCCACCCAGCCTCTCCGCGGCGCGAACAGCGCGGAGAAGGCAAAGAGGCCTGCCGCGGCCAACACGATCAAGGGGCCAGAGGGCATCCCTGCCTGAGACGCGCTGACCAACACGCCGAGTGCGCATGACGTGGCCCCAAAGGCCGAGGCAATACCCAACATCGGTCCCAGGGACTCGGTCCAGAAGCGGGCGGCCACCGCTGGAATGATCGTCAGCGCTGCGACCATGACAACACCGACCATAGGCAAGCCAACTACCACGGCCAACACCAAAAGGCCGGTGAGCAACGCGTCCACCCATCCCACTCGTATCCCGGCGCTCGACGCAAAACCCGGATCGAAGCAGACCAGCCGCAATTCCTTATAGGCCAGAGCGATCACGGCCAGGCAAACCAGGGCCATACCGCCCGTAAGCCAGACATCCGAAGCCACCATGCCGGCCGTCTTGCCAAAGATGAACGACTCCAGCCCCGCGTGGCCCCCCGTCGAGACGTTCTGAACGTGTCTCAGCAACACGATGCCCAAACCGAACATCGACGCCAGCACAAGGGCCATCGCTGCATCGTCCTGGGTCCGGGTGCGGTTGCGCATCGCCCCGAACAGCACCATTCCCACCAAAATGGACACCCCTGCGCCAGCAAGCAAAACGGGCAGAGACTTCCCTCCCGCAAGCAAATAAGCCATGGGCAAGCCAGGCAGGGCGGCATGAGCCATCACGTCGCCCATCAGCGCCCGTCGGCGCAAGACAGCGAACGAACCGACGCACCCGCACAGCGCACCCAGCAAGCATGCGCCAAGCAAGACAATGCCCGTGTTGTAGGTCATGGGGCCGCGCCCGTCGCCGACTTGGCGATCGTCTCCAGGGCACCGAGTCGGCCGCCATAGGTCTGTCGCAAACGCTCGGGGGTCATCACGACGTCCACCGGGCCGACCCCGAACACGCGCAAGTTGATCAGCGCAACGTCGTCGAAGTAGTCTGCGACGGTCTGCAGGTCGTGGTGGACGGCGACCACGGTCTTCCCTTCGTCGCGCATACGACGCATGAGTTCGAGGATGGCGACTTCGGTGGCGGCGTCAACCCCCGCAAACGGCTCGTCCATCAGGTAGAGGTCGGCGCGTTGGAGCAAAGCGCGCGCCAAAAACACGCGTTGCTGCTGCCCCCCGGACAGCTGGCTGATCTGCCTGTTGGCGAACTCCAGCATGCCCACCTCCCTCAGCGCCTGTATCGCACCCTCCCTCTCGTGATTTCCGGGCCGCTTGAACCATCCCACGCGATGGTACGAACCCATCAGCACCACGTCCAACGCCGAAACCGGAAAGTCCCAGTCCACGCTCTCGCGCTGGGGAACGTAGCCAACCCGCGGATCCACGCCCGAGAACGCCTTGCCGAACACGCTGACGGTCCCCGAGACCCGGGGAATCAGGCCCAGAATGGCCTTGACCAGCGTGCTCTTGCCCGCCCCGTTCGGGCCGACGATGGCCATCAATCGCCCCTTGGGCACGTCGAGGTCCACATCGAACAGCACGGGCTTGTGCTCGTAGGCAACGGTGAGGCGGCGGACCTGAATCGCGAGTTCGTTCATCGGTCGGCCAAGAGCGACTGGCGAATCGAATTGGCGTTGTGGTTGACCATCGCCATATAGGTGTGGGCGCCTTGCGCCTTGGTTCCCATGGCGTCCGAGAAAAGCGGGTCGCCAACACCAACGTTCCAGCCCCGGGCACGGGCCCCCTGAACCAAACTCTGGACATTCTTTTCGCTGACCGAAGTCTCGACAAAAACAGCGGGGATTTTGCGTTCGACGATCAGGTCGACGAGTTCGTTGATCTCTTTCAAACCCGCTTCAGACTCCGTGCTGATGCCCTGGATACCGCGAACCTCCAAGCCATAGGCACGCCCCCAATAGGAAAAGGCGTCGTGGGCGGTGATCAGCACGCGACGCTCCTTGGGTATCGCCTCCATCGCGGTGCGAACGTAGTCGTCCAGTTGTCCCAGCCCGAAGGCGTAATCGGCTGCGTTCGCCTTGAAGAAGTCGGCGCTCTCAGGGTCGATCTCGGAAAGCCAGTCGGCAATGGGGCCGAGCGCCTCGCTAAAGAGCCTCACATCGAACCACACGTGGGGGTCGTAAGTGGGCTTCCCACCCACTTCACCCACCTGAATCAGCCGGCTCTGGGGCAAGGCTTCGGCGACGGCCAGAGTCGGCTTTTTCTTTGCCATCGACTCGAGCACCTCGCCCATCTTGCCTTCGAGGTGCAAGCCGTTGTACGCGATTCCCACTGCCTCCCCGAGTTTGCGCACATCGTCCGGAGACGCTTTGTACAGGTGCGGATCGGTTCCTGGACCCATCAGGACCTCGATGAACACACGGTCGCGACCGACACCTTTGACCAAGTCGCCGATCATCGCCGTCGTCACGGTGATCTTGATTGGATACGTGCCGTCCCAGCCGCCCAGTCGGGCTGGCCTGGAATCACAAGCCGTCGCCATCAATCCAGCCACGACCGCGCAACCTGCCGCGACGCGTCGCAACCATGCCAAGGCGCAAGTTTGACCCATGTTCTCATTATTGTAGCACAGGCTACAAACCAGAGACCCGCTGACGCCGGGCTGCAAGTTCGCGGTTCATGGCCAAACACATCCGCTCGATGGTCTCCACCGTGTCCACCGACGGCAAAATGCCCTTGATCGAAGCGTCTGCATCCGAGAGCAGGGCAAAGCATCGCGCGAGACCCTCGAGCTCCACGTGGCGGGCAGACTCGAACGCCTTCTTCTCGGCCCACGAAGACAGCGAGCCCAAGCCCTTGGCTGGCCACGTGCGCTGAACATCGGGGCTTGCCGATTTCGCTGTATATGCCCCGGCGTCGAGACAAACCCGCGCTTGCCATACGAAGCGTAGTTGGGCCGATAGGCGTGGCAACACCGACCGGAATGCGGCGTCTTGCGGCGACTTGTGCGAGGAAAGGAATCCCCGCAACTCGCGGATCGTGGTCCCCGGCGACCCGCTGAACACAGCCTCGACAAGCTTCCAGATGCTCCACTCGGGCGATACGATGACGACTTCCTTCAGGTCGTTTTCGGTGATCCGGTCGGCCCGCCCCACGTATAGAACCACCTTCTCGGCTTCCTCGGTGGCCCGCGTCAAATTGTTGCCAACCATTTCAGCCAGAAGCTGGCACGTTTTGGCCGCGGCCTGCTTCCCTGCTCGCTTGAAAACGTCCTGGACGATCGCGCTCACGGCCCCTGAGTCGATCGTTGGGTTGAACACATACGCACCGCCTTTTGCCGCCACATCCATCCATTCCTTTCGGTTGCGTTCGTGCGTCTTTTGCTTGTCGTCATCGCCTTGCTCGTCGTCTGCCACCAATACGAGCAAGGCGGTGGGAGTCAGCTTCTTGAGCACCGTGGCGATGTCGCCGATGTCTTTGGGCCTGCCCGCACGCATCAGATTGCGGATCACAACGACGCGCCTTTGGGAGAGGAAGGGTGCCGTGCCCGCTTCCGCAATCCAGGCCGCGAACGGACGCTCGTCGCCATGCATGGTGGACATCTCCTCGGCGTCTTCGCCAAGGGCGTCGCGCAGGGCATCCAGAGCTTCGTCGCGCAGGTAGCCCTCGCTCGAAGCGATCATCACACAGGTGTGCGTCAGAGCCTTGCCGACATCGAATACTGCTTTCATGAGCGGGTCTTCGACCAACGCTTCAGCGCCTCGCGCCACTGAGCGACGAGTTCGGGCGTCGGTTCATCTCGACCAAAGAGGGCCCGCTCCAACTCCCGGTTCAGATGTTGCGCCGAGGCGTAGCGGTCGCCCAGTTTGGGTCGAACCGCCTCAAGATACTCTCTGGGAGTTTGTGAAAGCCGCTTGGGAACGTCCGTGACATCCCGAATCGAACGGACAAAGGCGCGATACAGCCTCCGGATCTCCTCACGCGGTTTGGGGGGCGGCAACAGCTTGGCGCCGAACTTGACCCACAGGACCCGGCCCGCTCCGCCTGCCAAAGCCAAGCCTGCCAGCACGAAGAGGGCGCGGGCCCAGAGTTGCTCGTGCCAAGGCCGGCGATCGACGGCCTCGCCTCGACCCGCGCCTTCCACCTGAGTCGCGCCCTCGGTTGCGTCGAAAACAACCCAGCCGTGCCCTTCGAAGAAGAGCTCCGCCCATGCGTGGTAGTCGGCCTGAAGCACCAAGTAGCGCCCTTGATCATCACGCTTGCCCGTTGTCGGGTAATAGCCGATGACATACCGCGCCGGAATCCCCACCGAGCGAGCCATTTGCACCATGGCGCTGGCGAACAGATCGCAATACCCCTCCTGAGTCTCGAATAGGACCGACGCAACCGGATCGCGGTCCGCGGGAACCGCCGGGGCCTTCAGGTTGTACTTGACGCGTCGCTCGATCTCGCGCTTGATCGCGACCGCCCTGTCGTAGTCGGTCGCCGCCCCGACGACCACGTTCTGGGCCAACTCGCGGACTCGAGGATCGATGCCGGCGGTTTCATAGGAGGGCGTCAAGCCGCTCGGAGGAGCATCCGGCACCTTGGACGGAGTCCCTCGTGCGACGAGTGAGCGGCCCGCGACCTCTTTCGCAGACTGGTTCCGATCGACGATGGCGAACGTCCCGTCGTTCCGGGGCCGAAAAGCCGACCGGTCCACATCCAAACCGATGACCTCGCCCGGAACGGGCAGGGAGTCCAGCGGCGCAAGCAACGTGATGCTGAACGCTTCGACATAGGAATTCAGTCGTCTCGCACGGTGCTGAAACCCTTGCACAGGAACCTCGAAGCGCCCATCGCGACGCTCCCACTGGTCGCCAGCGTCTGCTGCAGACGAGCGACGAGTCCATCCCCTCCCGTTGTACACGTTGTAGGTCTGCGTGCGGAGGTACATGGGCTCGCTGAGTTCCGCGGCCAACACCGGAGTTTGCGAAAGGCTTGTGGGCCCCTGCCCCACACGCACGGCATCCGATTCGGAAGCGAGGCCCAGCGGATTGCCTGGAAGCACCCGACTTTGGGGCACCTGAATCCGCACGAAACCGGAGATGTCCTTCACGCTCGACTGAATCACCGGCGCACCAAGCAAACTCAGGACGATGATCACCGCTGCAGAGGCAAGGCCCCATTCCGGACCGGCCATCCAGCGCCAGGGACCCTCCTTGAGCCGCTGGTTCGCCTTGCCGAGGTTGCCCAACAGTTCGTGGCGCTGCATTTCCAGTCCGGCGAAACCCGATGCCGCGGCTCGCGCCAGCATGACGCGGCGATGCGCTCTCGCGAACAGCGTCGCCACGCACAGCAAGAACAAGAAGAAGAGAATCGTCGAGTTGGCATAAGTGTCCCAAGACCCGACCAAACCGAACAATGCAATGCTTGGGACTGCCTGAAAGAGCAACGTGGAATCGCTCCACAAGGAGAAGCTCCCGAGCAACATCATCCAGCAGAGCGCGTTGGCGATGAGGAGCGGCCTGGAGAATCCGTCATCGGGGAGCAGAGCATTCAGCTCTTGCGTGAAGAAGATGGCAAGAATGGCCAGCACGGCATAAAGCCACCCGTCCATCCGTCCAGCACCTGCGGCCAGAGGTCGATGCAACAGCATGCTCGCCATCGTGCCGATGGAAATCCCGATGACAAAGAACCAGCCGATGCCCGGACTCGAAACGCCCATGCCCGCCGAATAAGCGGCCAAAGCAGCAGCCAGGCCCGACAGCAGGTAGTCCGCCGTGGTGATCTGACTTTCGATGGGTTGGATGGCACGCGCTTTCATGCAGACACCTCCTGACTCTCCAGGGGGTAAGGCAAGACCGACGGACTCATTCCCGACGCTTGAAGGCGAAGGATATTCTCCTCGCTGGCCGCGCTTACTCCCTTGCGCCCCCCACCAGCCACCGAGGCATCGTACAGCAATGGCCAGACCTGAATGTTGCGAGCCCGGAGCGCGTGGGTGGCTGCGATGAGGCCCTCGTCCTCCAACGCCATGAACAGGAACACCACACCCCCCGATGGAATCCGTGCCGCCAGTTCCGCAACTTCCTGCGACAGAGTCTTGGATTCGTTCGCCTCCAACTCCGCCAGAAGGAGGAGGATCTGACGATATCGCTCGTGCGGTGCCAGCGTCTTCGGCTCTTTCTCCAACTGAGGCAACTCCAACTTGGCGCCCTCTCGCAGGAATCGCTCGGCCAGATAGGCCGCATGGCCGCACATCGCATCGAGGGTCGTGGCACCGAGCGGCCCGACCTCGGACCCATGCAAACGCTGGAAAAGGAAGACGACAGAAGCGTTCGAACCCGTCTCGAATTCGCGCACCAGCAACCGCCCCGCGCGCGCGCTGCTTCGCCAGTGGACGAACCGCAACGCGTCTCCGTGAACGTATTCGCGCACCCCGTAAGGTTCGATGCCAGGGCCCCTGGACAGCCCCGAGGTCAGGTCGTTGAGCCCCCATCCCGCGCCCGCGGGCAAATCGATGCTGACGGGAATCGGCGCGGGCAACACCAACATCTCGGCAGGGTCGGTGTCGTACTCCTTGGTCATGGTGACCAAGCCCAGCGCGTCGGTTCCGGACACGTGCACACCCTTCCACGCGTGCTTGCCACGCCGCATCGGGCGAAACTGATACTGAGTTCGGATGGGCTGCTCAGCCGATGGTGCGATAGGCAAGCTGGGCGTCACGGACCGTGCCCCGATTTTCGCACCCAGATTGTCCCGCACCGTGATCAGCGGTCGCCGGATGCGGAGGTCGCTCGCGACCAAGATCTCGACCTGGATGCGCTCGCCCTGAATCGCCGTCTCTGGCACGATGCGCTCGAACTGAAGCCCACGGACCGAAAGCCAGGCCTGCAACCGCGAAGCGGCAATGGTCAGGATCATGGCCGTGCACATGTAGAACAAGGCGGCCGACCCCAGCATGATCGCAACCATCAGCAAAAAGAGAGCCGACGCCGTGATCGTCAGGCCGGCGATTCGGCTCATCATCGCTCAGGCACCTCCCAAGGACAAGCCATCAGACGGGCACCGGAGCCGGGACCGAATCGACCAGATCGCCGATGATATCGTCTGCGGTGACGCCCCGCGCCCGCGACTCGCCTCGAGGAATCACGCGGTGCGCCAAAACGGCCACGGCAAGTTCTTTGACCTCATCGGGGCGCACATAGTCGCTTCCGTCTAGGGCGGCCTTGGCCTGCGCCGCACGCATCAGGTGCAGCGATCCTCGTGGCGAAGCGCCCATCGCGAGAAGACCGCTCGAACGCGTCGCTTGAACGATGTCCACGATGTACTGCCTCACGCTCTCGTGGACGAAGACGTTCTTGACTTCCCTCTGAAGGGCAAGGATGTCGGCCAGAGTCGCCACCACACCCACTGTATCCAGAGGATTCTCGCTCACGCGTTCAGAGAGGATTTCGACCTCGTTTTCCTTGGACGGATAGCCGATGGCGACACGCATGAAGAAGCGGTCCATCTGAGCTTCGGGGAGCGGATACGTGCCGGTGAGTTCGACCGAGTTCTGTGTGGCGATGACGAAGAACGGATCGGGCAGTCGGCGCGTGACGCCATCGCTGGTGACCTGTCGCTCCTCCATGGCCTCGAGCAGGGCCGATTGCGTCTTGGGCGTGGCGCGGTTGATCTCGTCGGCCAGCACCACGTTCCCGAACACAGGACCAGGACGAAACTCGAACTCCGTCGATTTTTGGTTGAAGATGCTCGAACCCGTGATGTCGGCGGGCAACAGGTCCGGGGTGAACTGGATGCGCCTGAATTCGCCACCGATGCTCTGTGCCAGTGCCTTGGCCAACGTGGTCTTTCCGACGCCGGGGATATCTTCGATGAGCAGGTGCCCACCAGACAGAAGCGCGATGACGGCATCTTGGACAGTTTCTCGCTTGCCCACGATGGCCTTCTCGACTTCCTGAACGATGCGGTTGGCGGTGTCGGTGAGTTGGGACAAGCTGGAGGACTCGTGGGTCATCGTCGTCATCATATCGCCTACTGAGACGCCAAAACCTGCCCGAAGGTCTGATTCCGGTCGCCAATGTCGTATCTATATGCTCTCACGCCCGCGTAAGTTCCTCGTCCGGCACGCCTGGTCCCAAGGTCACGGTTCGTTGCGGGCACGCCGATCCGGATAGAATCTGGACAATGACCGATCTTGTCGTGGGTGTGGACCTCGGCGGCACCAATGTGCGCGCGTGCGTCTACGACCCGCAGGGCGAACCCGCCACCGAAGCTTTCAGCCAACCCTCCCGAGCGCAAGAGGGCGTCGAACCCGTTTTGGACGCCTTGGCCGAAGTGATCCAACGCGCCATCGCCACTGCACCCGAACATCCGCGGGCAGTCGGTATCGCGATCCCGGGACACATCGACAACGCCACAGGCGTCGTGCGATGGGCGCCCAACTTCGGCAAGACCGTGGACGGCGTGTTCCGCTACTGGCTCGACGTGCCGATACGCGAACCGCTGCAACGGCGCATCGCCCTGCCCATCGCCATGGACAACGACGCCAACATGGCCGCGCTGGGCGAGTATCGGTTCGGTACGGGTCGCAATCAGGCCCGGGGGCTGGTCATGTTTACGCTCGGAACGGGTGTTGGCGGCGGCGTGGTGCTCGCCCCACAGTGCGTCCTGGGCGACGCGAGAGGGCCACTGATCCTGATTGGCGGCAATACGGGCGGCGCCGAACTCGGCCACATGTGCATCAACGAGGCCGGCGTCGAGTGCAACGCGGGGACCTATGGTGCGGTCGAAAGCTACTGCCAACGAGACGCCATCATCCGCCGGGCACAACACCAGTTGCGACGAGGTCGCAAATCGTTGCTCAACGACCTGTGCGAGGGAGACCTGTCGAAGATCAGTCCGAGGCTGATCTCCGAAGCCGCCGCCCAAGGCGACGAGGTCGCTACCGAGGTGTTCGCAGAGGTCGGCCGATTCTTGGGGATCGCGATCGCCAACATGATCAACGTGTTCGCGCCCGAGGTCGTGGCCGTGGGCGGGCAGATCGCCAAAGCGGGCGAGTTCATCCTTGGGTCCGCGCGTCAATCGGCGCGCAAGGTGGCCGTTCCCCAACTTTACGACTTCGCCCAGATCGTTCAGGCCGAGCAGATCGAAGACGCCGGTATGCTGGGCGCAGCGGCCTTGGCCCAGGAGAGCCTGAAATGGAACCGATAGACCCCGAAACGCCCGACACGCTGACCGTGGAGGTCAAGGAACTGACCATCGAGGGCGAACGCCGCCTGCTGTTATTCGAATTCGAGGAAGTTCCTTCCGAGACCGAAGGCTAGCCGACCATGCTGCCCCGGTTCTACTACCACCCGCGCATGCTCGGCTACGACTTCGGGCCGCGGCACCCGCTCAAGCCGGAGCGTCTGCGCCGCACCATCGAGTTACTCGAAGCGCTTGGTCAGACCGAGTTCCTGGACCCCGGACTCGACGCCCGCGAGGACGTGTTGCGTGTTCACGACCTCGAGTACGTGGACGCCGTGGCCCTGATCGGCTCGGGCATGGCACCTTCGCAAGGTTTCGAGAGCAAGTTCGGGTTTGGGTCGCTGGACAACCCATCGTTCCCAGGGGTCTACGAGGCATCGCTAGCGTATTCGGCTGGAACGGCAGCGGCTGCCCGAGATGTCCGAGACGGCGCACCGCTTGCATTCAACATCGCCGGAGGGCTGCACCACGCGCACCGAAACAAGGCCAGCGGATTCTGCGTGTTCGACGATCCTGCGATCGCGGTACACATCCTGCGCGAGCGATTCGATCGCGTCGCCTACGTGGACATCGACCTGCACCACGGCGACGGCGTGCAGTGGATGTTCTACGACGACCCGGCCGTTCTGACGTGCAGCATCCATCAGGAAGGGAGCCGCTTCTTCCCCGGGACGGGCTGGGTCGAGGAGTCCGGCCCGGTGTTCACCAGCGTCAACGCCCCCCTCCAATCCGGGACGACGGGCGACGTTTGGCTGGAAGCGTTCGAGCGGATCGTGATGGATGCGCTTAGCAGGTTCCAGCCCCAAGCGATCGTGCTTCAAATGGGAACCGACGCCCATGAACTCGATCCCTTGGGTGGACTGCGGCTGACCGCTCAGGAGTGGCTGGTCGCCGTGGAGCGGATTCGCCACATCGGGGCGCCCATCGTGGCGGTTGGAGGAGGAGGCTATTGCCTGACCACCGTGCCGCGCATGTGGGTCGCGGCTTGCATGACGCTGGCCAGCCTCGCAGTCCCCGAGCGCGTCCCCGAACCGCTTGCATCGCGATGGGGCATGCCGCGGTTTTTCGACGAAGACCTGCCCGAACCGCGGGACTCGGGCGCAGCCTACGCGCGGCGCTCCATTGATCTCTATCTGAATTCTTTGGCGGGATTCATTCCACCGCCACCCCAGTGCGCGCACAATAACGTCAAAGCCGGTGAATCCAATGGCACGGCTTGAACCGTCGGATTGTATATTGACTTTGGCAAAACCCGATCTCGGGAGACGATTGGACGTGAACGATCCAGATTGGACTGCAAAGGCCCTCATCGTAGACGATGATGCGGACAACCATCTGCTCATTCGGCACGCCCTCAAGGCCACCCCCAACATTCAGGTTTTCGGCACGACCGATTGCACCGTGGCCGTCCAGATGTTCGAAGAAGTCCAGCCGGACATCGTGCTCATGGACCTGCACATGTCGCCCATCTCGGGTTTCGAGGTGATCAAGCTGATTCTGGACAAGGTGCCCAGCACGACCTACCTTCCGATTCTGGTGCTCACGGGCGACGATTCGACCGACGCCAAACGGCGCGCCCTGGCCTCGGGGGCAAAGGACTTCGTCAGCAAGTATGCCGATCACGACGAAGTGTTGCTTCGGACGAGGAACCTGCTCCAAACCCGCCTGCTCTACAAGGAGATCGAGCACCAGAAAGCCACGTTGGAAGTGCGGGTTGCCGAGCGGACGGCCGAACTCGAACAAGCCCAACGGGACGTGTTGACGCGGTTGGCTCTTGCGGCAGAGTATCGCGACGACGACACCGGTCACCATACCAAACGGGTCGGTAACCTCTCGGCGCTCATCGCCGAAGCTGCCGGACTCGGTTCCAACGAGGTGGAGAACATTCGCCTGACCGCGCCGCTGCACGATCTGGGCAAGATCGGGCTTCCGGATGGCATCCTGCTCAAAACCGGTCTTCTAACAGACTTTGAACGCGAGACTGTCCGGCAGCACGTCCATGTCGGCCGAAAGATTCTGTCGGGCTCGTCTTCCGACCTGCTGCAACTCGCCGAGTGCATCGCCTACTCGCATCACGAGCGATGGGACGGGAAGGGATACCCGGAGGGTCTTGTCGGGGAGGCAATACCGGTTGTGGGCCGCATCGTCGCCGTCGCGGACGTTTTCGACGCACTCCTTCACCCGCGACCCTACAAGAGCGCCTGGGAGTTTGTGGACGCGTGCAACTACATGCACGACCAATCGGGCTTTCAGTTCGACCCCGCGATTGTCACGGCACTCGACCGCGTTCTCGAGACACTTCGTATCGACTCGAACGAACTGTTCGACGAAGTGATCGGCGAACCCAACGCCCAAGTGGTCGAGGGGTACCGCTCGCGGATACGGCCCAACTAGCGGGCCATGCCGCAGAAGTCCATCAGCTTGCCGCTGACCAAGCCGGCGAACTGCTGGTGCTTGACCAGGCCCACCAGAAGGTCGGAGGACTCCAGGGCCTCATTCAGGCTCACCAAACCCGCATGGGCGACCGCGTCGGTGGCATAGGGTTCGACGGCATCCACTTGAAGGCCCCGTGCCCTCAAGCCTTCAAAGATGTGGAGCGCAGGACTCTCGCGGAAGTCATCGACGTTCGGTTTGAATGCCAGACCCAGACAAGTGATCCGAGGCTCCCGGCCCAACTCGGCACGCAAGCGGTCGGCGGCGGCGCAAACCTTTTCCATCACGAACTCGGGCTTGGAGTCGTTGACCCGCCGTGCGCTCTCAATCAATCTGGCCCGCTCGGGGTCCATGGCCACGATGAACCACGGGTCTACGGCGATGCAATGGCCGCCCACGCCCGCGCCGGGTTGCAGGATCTTGACCCTCGGGTGGTGGTTCGCCAGCGCGATGAGTTCCCACACGTCGATGCCCACTCGGTCGCAGAGCATCGAGAGCTCGTTGGCGAATGCGATATTGACGTCGCGGTAGCTGTTCTCGACGAGCTTGGCCATCTCGGCGGTGCGGTCGTCGGTCTTCAGGACCTCTCCCTTGATGAACGTCGCATAGAGTTCGGCGACGCGCTCCGCGGCTTCGGGAGTCTCGCCTCCCACGATGCGGTCGTTCTCGACCAACTCCGTCATGATCTTGCCTGGAAGGACCCGCTCTGGGCAATACGCGATGTGAAACTTGGCCGTGGTCAGGTCCCTTAGCCTTGCGGCCACGTCGCGCGTCGTGCCCACGGGTGACGTGGACTCGATGATCACGGTACTGCCGTCTGTCAAGAACGGCGCAACGGCCTCGGCAGCGGCGAACACATAGTCCACGTTGGGACGCGGGATCGCACCGTCCTCGTGGTGGAAGGGCGTCGGCACGCAGATGGCGTAGAAATCGGCGGCTTCGGGAGTCGCTTGCGCACTCAGGTTGCCCGATGCGACAGCGGCCTGCAGCGCGCCGTCCAAATCGGGTTCCACGATATGCGCCTTGCCCTGATTGATGCTCTCGACCGTGGCCGGTTTGGTATCCACGCCGACGACTCTGTGACCGGCGTTGGCCATGACGGTGGCGGTGGGGAGGCCGATGTATCCGAGGCCGATGACGCAGATTTTGAAGCGAGCCATGGTGGGAAGGGCGTGGGACAACCCGGCGCGCGGCTTGGGGTTGGGCCTGCTCATTGTACCAAAGGGGCTCGCCGGCGAGTCTGAACTAGCGACCTTGGCACAGCCTTCTTCCCCTGTCTCGCGCTTGGCATCTCTCGCCCTGTATCTGGCGGGCTTTTTCGCACTGTCGTTCGTGCAGATGCCCCACGCCATCGCAGCCCTGATCGCGGTCGCCGGATCATGGGCGATCGGGCGGTTGCTCGGGCAGCCGGTTGCTCTGTGTGTCGCCATCGGCTGGGCAACGGCCCACTTCTCACGGGCCACGGGTGGGGCGTCAGGGATGCACGAGTGGCTCATCCGTGCGTTTGGACTGGATGCCGAGACGGCTTGGAACGCGATGGTGTTGCTGCGCAAGTGGATGCACTTCTTCGGGTACGGCTTGCTGGCCCAAAGCGCACGGGCCATCGCATCTCGACTCGACCTGACGCGGCCAGTCGCCCTGGGGCTCCTCTGGTGCCTGGCCCATGATGCCGTCGACGAGGCGCGTCAAGCCGGGACGCCGGGTCGCACCGGCACGTTGTGGGACGTCGTGCTCAACCTCTCAGGCGCCGTTTTTGCGATGGCCGTCGCCGAACTCCTTTCTATGGGCCGACGACTTGACCGAACGTCTTGAAGTGAGTCTTGCACACGCTCTTCAAGGCATCGACTCCTTTGGTTCGGACGATCGAGCGGGCGGCATCCAACACGGGCGCGGAGGCTCCTTTCGGCAGCGCGCAACCCAAGTCCCGGCCCAGCGACTCCAAGCGTCTGAGGAACTCCGCACGGGCGAGCACCGATGCGGCTGCGACAGCGATGTCGGCCTCCGCCCGAACCACGGAGACCAGTTCGACCTGCCTTCCTTTCTCAAACAACCTCCGTTTCAAGCCCGCTGGGTTGGCGAACTGGTCGGAAATGACCTTCTTGGCCGAGACCTTGCCCAGCAGATCTTCGATGGCCCGCGCGTGGCCCCACTCGAGCAGTTTGTTCAAGTTGCGGATCTTCTCGTAGAGTTCGTTGTACTTGGCCGGCCCGATCGAGATGATCACGTGCGGGCACGCGTTCTTGATCGCCACCGAGAGGGCCAATGCACGCTTGTCGGTGAGGGACTTGGAGTCGCGCACGCCCTCGAGCTCGGCCAGGTGCTCGGGCCCGACATAGCACGCCGCGATGACCAATGGCCCGAAGAAATCGCCCTTTCCGCTTTCGTCGACGCCGATATGGCCTTCGTCCATCCCGGCGATGATACACGTATCGATGATGCTTGCCATCGAGTGCCATAGGTTCAGCGCATCGACGCGACATGAACAATCAACGATTTGTTGTGGTTGTTCTGCTAAATCTCCCTTATACTGGCGGCATGACTAGCCGACGCCTCATCCTTGCAGCCCTGGCAACCTTGACGCCGATGGCGATGGCCTTCGGGCCCGGCATCTTGAGCGGCAACGAAACCGGCGAACCTCCAAACGTCCATCTGCAAACCCCTTTGGGCGGCACGATCTACTACTTCCTTGCTTTCCTCACACCCCACGCGTTCGGGGTGACTGTCGCCAAGGGCGACATCGACATGGATGGCGTGCCCGACATGATCTGCGGCTCGGGGCCCGGCGGCGGTCCGCGAGTCAGAGTGTTCTCGGGAAACGACCTCTCCGTGCTGGCCGATTTCTTCGCCTTTGAGCCGACTTCGACCACCGGCGTCAATGTGGCGGTCGGCGACGTCAATGGCGACGGGACCAACGACATCATCGCCGGTGCTGGGCCCGGCGGACAGCCTGTGGTGCGGGTGTTCAATGGGAACGGATTCGAGCAGTTTTCGGGCTTCTCAACGCATGCGCCAAGCGTCGTCGGAGGAATCTTCGTCGCAGCTGGCGACATCGACGGCGACGGCCGCGACGAGGTCATTGCGGCACCCGGCGTGGGCAGCGCGCCCCAAGTGAACGTGTTCGACGGAGTCTCCGGCACACTCATTCAGGGGTTCAACGCGTACTCGGGCGGTTTCACCGGCGGCGTTCGTGTGGCGGGTGCCGATCTGGACGGCGACGGTCGCGAAGACATCGTCGTGGCCCCCCACTCCGGTCAGGCGCCGGTTTGCGTGTTCATGGCACCCAACCTTAGCTTCCGGAACGCATTCAACCCTTACGGAACCCCCTTCGCGAACGGCATCAGGATCTCCGGGCTCGATATCAACGGAGACGGAATCGACGACATCATCACGGGTCCAGGACCCGGCGGCGGACCCCACGTCCGCATGTTTGACGGCTCGGACTTCGCACCGCTGACACCACCCGAAATCCAACCGTTTGGCGTCGATCACACCTCGGGAATCAACGTCGGCGGGGGCCAGCTGATGATCGATTCGTTCTTCGACATCTTCTTCAACGTGACCTTGCCGAGCCCGCCAACGATCCCGGTGGAGATCGTCATGATGAACCTAGGCGGTACCGTGTTGGAACGCGACTTCAGGCTCTTCGATCCGGGCACGCCCACCCGCGTGTGGACCGCCCACGCGTTCGGCAATTTCAACTTCTATCTAAAGGGCTTCAACACCCTGGGCGTTCAGATCAACAACGTGGCCGTGTTTGGGGGCGGTACCGTTCCTCCCCAACAACTGGTCCTCGGCGACCTGGACGGCAACGACACGATCAACATCGCCGACTTCGTCCGGTTGCGGAACGCCTTTGGAAGCACTCCCGGCGATCCGGCGTTCGACCCTGCAGCCGACCTGAATGGCGATGCATCCGTCAACCTGAGCGACTTCCTGATCTTCCGCCAAGGCTTCGGCCAGAGCGGCCCCGGCCGCCCGTGACGGCTCAACGCTGAAGGAAGAACGAGACCCATTCGCCGTTCGGAGCAAACACGACAAGCCACATCAGAGTGGAGGCTCCCTGAGCCTCCACTCTGGCCGCATAAGTCAGGCCCGTTTCGGCATCCCGCATGACGGTGGTGCCGAGCCATTCGCGAACGCGCAATGCGAGGTGTTCGTCGCCACCAACACCCACCCACGCGGCCGTTCCCGAGGCAACGCCACCCGACGAGACGTCGAACAGCGCCGCCGCATCGAGAAAGGCCGGATCATCCGAGAACTCGACAAACCCCTCCCAACTGCCTCGCAGGTCGACGGCCTGCTTGGAGAGGTCGAAGGCTTCCAGCGCCCCCGTTTGGGAGCCGGCCGACCCGGACAGAGTCCAGGTGCCACTTAGTTCTCCAGTCAGGATGACGGCATCCAATGCCAACTCGCCGAGTCCGCCATCCAAACGCACCCTACCCTCGAAGCCGTTGCCATGGGACGTGCCCAGAAAGTTGCCCCGAAAGAGCGCGCGGTTGTTGACGTCGATGACGCTCACTGTGCCAGCCACGGCACCGAGGTTTTGGCTCAGCTCCAGTTGCAGACCGCAGGGCTCGGCTCCGCACTGACTCAAGGGGAGGTCGGCGGTATAGAGTCGGGCCAGCAAGGGCTGATTCGCACCACCTCCACCGCCACCGCACCCAGCCAGAGCGACGCATACGAAAGCCAACACCCAGAAGCGGATCACGAATTGACGACCTCTCGAAGGTCTTCGTCGGTCACTTCCGACTTGGTGTCGGCCACCCTGAGGAAAGCGGCGTAAATGGCCTCGAAGCGTTCGTCCGTGAAGCTGAAGCCGATTTCGGCCAGCCGGTGCTTCAGGCCGTGGCGGCCCGAGCGCGCGGTCAACACAATCTCGCTCTTCTCCGCGCCCACGAGATGCGGATCGATGATCTCGTACGTGCTGCGCTCCTTCAAGACGCCATCCTGATGGATGCCGCTTGAGTGCGCGTAGGCGTTCGCGCCGACCACCGCTTTGTTGCGCTGGATAACCATTCCGGTCAGCCGCGAGACCAGCAGGCTTGTCGGCAATAGACGTTGGGTCGAGATGCGCGTCTCGCAGTCGAAGTAGTCCTTGCGGATGTAGAGCGACATGACCACCTCTTCCAAGGCCGTGTTCCCCGCGCGTTCACCGATGCCGTTGATGGTCACCTCGACCTGGCCCGCCCCGCCCAACACGCCCGCCAGCGTGTTCGCAGTCGCCATGCCGAGATCGTTATGGCAATGGCAGCTGAAGATGGCGCGATCCGAGTTGGGAACATTCTCGATGATGCCTTGGATGAGCGACCGATACTCCTCGGGGTAGGTGTAGCCCGTGGTGTCCGGAACGTTGATCACGGTCGCGCCCGCCGCGATGACCGACTCGACCACCTTGTACACATAGTCGCGATCGGCGCGGCCCGAGTCCTCCATAAAGTACTCGACGTCGTCCACAAACTTGCGCGCGTGCCTTACGGCCAATACTCCGACCTCGAGGGCCTGCTCCCGTGTCATGCGGAGCTTGTGTTGCAGGTGGTTGTCCGAGACGCCCAGCCCGGTGTGGATGCGTGGACGCTCGGCGTCTTTGAGTGCATCTGCCGCAACTTCGATATCCTTCTCGCGGGCGCGCGTCAGGCCGCAGATCGTGACGCCCTTGAGGTTGCGCGAGAGCGTTTCGACGCTTTCGAAGTCGCCGGGAGAAGAGATCGGAAAACCAGCCTCGATGATATCCACGCCCAGCTCGACCAAGGCGTGGCCGATCTCCAGCTTTTGCGGCATGGAGAGACGGACTCCGGGGCTTTGTTCGCCGTCACGGAGCGTGGTGTCGAAGACGTGGATGCGGCGGCTCATGGCGGTTCCTTGGGAAGCCCGCCAGTGGCGGGCTGGTTCTATTGTACGACCTTCCGCCTTGGCCGGTTCTCCAGAGGGCACACTGTCGCGGCCCGGCTACTCGCGCCGCAACGCCACGATCGGGTCGAGGCGCGCCGCGCTGGCCGCAGGGAAAAACCCGAACACCATGCCGATGAACGCCGAGAACGCAGCCGCACCCAATGCCGCCATCACGGGAAACGGCAACGCCAGACCTTGTTCGTTGGGAATCTTCTGCATCGCCGTGAAGGCGGTCACGATGTAACCCAAGCCTCGAGCCATGAGCATCCCGATGATGCCGCCCACCAGACTGAGCGTCGCCGCCTCGATGAGGAACTGCAAGAGCACGAACTTGTTCTTCGCGCCGACGGCTTTGCGCAAACCGATCTCCTTGGTGCGCTCGGTGACGCTCACCAGCATGATGTTCATGATGCCGATGCCGCCCACCAGCAACGAGAGCGCCGCGATGCCGGCCAACGCCGTGCCCGCAACGCCCAAGACCCCCTTGAACACGTCCAAAATGGACTCGCGGGAGTCGAGTCGGTACATGGGCTTGTTGCCCGACCGGGTCATCAAAGCCTCCCACACTTCCTCCATCGCTTTATCGACGGGAGTACCCTTCTGGGCTCGAAGCATGATCATGAACAGGCTGTCGCCGCCCACCCACTTGTCCTGCGCTGTGGAGATGGGGATCAACATCATCCGACCCGTGTTGTCGCCCATGAACTCCATCTTCTCGATCACACCGACAACCTCGAGCGAGATGCCCGGCAGGGTGATGAACTTGCCCAGCGGGTCCTCGGTCCCGAACAAGCGGTCCCGAATTTCCTCGCCGATCACACAGATGTTGGCTCGCCGCGTCACGTCGTCCTCGCGCATCGGTCGTCCCTGAAGCACAGCCAAGCGGTTCAACTCGAGGAAGTTCTGATCCGTTGTGTAAATGTTCGCGTTGTCGACCGTCTTGTCACCGACACGCATCACTTGACCGGGCACTTGGCTCATGGGGGAGCCGATGTCAAGGATGTCCACCCGGTCGAGGAGGTACTCGAGGTCATCCATCTTGAGGCCCTCGATGGCGCCAAAGCCCTGTCCACGCTCTCGCCGCCCAGGGTCATAGAAAACGAACATGGTGTCCGCACCCAACTTCCGGAACTGGACGTTCAGGTAGTTCTGAAATCCGCCAGAGATCATGACAATGAGCGTCACGCTCATAACGCCGATGATCACGCCGAGCATGGTGAGGAACGCGCGCAGCTTGTTCCTGCGCAACATGTCCAAGGCGACCAAAAACGACTGGACAAAGATCATGGGCTACTCTTTGTCGGCTTCGTTGCCGGACGCCTGCTCGTCGTCGTTCCCGAACTGCATCGCGCCCTTGCGAGCGGGACCCTTGAACTCAGGCTTCACGAGTTTGTCCCCAAGCTTGACGCCTTCGAGAATCTCCACCCGCGCACCGGACGTGAGGCCCGTCTTGACGCTCACCCGTTTCGGTTCGTCTGTCGGTTTCGCGGGCTTCAGCAACACGTACGAGCCTTCAGCGTCTTTGGAGACGTATTCGGCCGGGACCTGCAACGTCTTGGCTCGCTTGTCCGTGACCATCGTGCACTTGGCCGACATGCCGCTCTTCAGGTTCAGGTTGTTGGGGTCGAGCCAAACCTCGACCTCGAACTTGACGACCGCTGCCGTCTGGCCCGCTCCCGAGGCATTTGCTACGGTCGCAGGGGCGATCTTTCGGACCGTGCCGCCCACTTCCTGATCGACGAACGCGTCCACCGAAACCCGCGCCGGCATTCCAAGCGTCAGCTTGGCGACGTCGATCTCGTTGACGTTGAGCTTGACCATCATCGCCGTACGGTCTTCCAAACGGATGATCGGCGTGCCGCTGGAGAAGCTGCTGAGGCTGGCCACGAGTTCGCCTTCCTGGACCAGCTTGCGCGTGACGACCCCGGCGATCGGCGCGCGGATTTCGGTCTCTCCCAGTTGCCGCATGCTGTCGCCCAGAACACTGCTGATCTGGTCGGCGCTCGCCACACTCTGGTTGCGGCTTTTCTTCAAGACCTCGATGTCGCGCAACTGAGCCTTGGCGCGGTCCAGTTCGCTCAACGCAATCTGATAGTCTCGTTGCCGCACGTCGTCCTGAAACTGGTTGGTCTTGCTTCGATCCAGCTCGGCCTTGGCTTGCGCGATGGCCGCGTCGGCACGCTCGAGTTCCACGCGTTGCTGGTCGTCGAGCCGGCGCAGATTCTCTTCCGCCGTGGCCAGCCGCGCCTTGGCGAGTTCCAACTGAAGCTGTGCGTTTTCGACATTGCGGCCCGCCGTGTAGCCCAGAGCCAGCAATTCCTTCTGGCGGGTGAACTCGGCTTCCGAATTGGCCAGGTTCGCTCGGGCCTCGCGCAAGTTGGCCTCCGTCGACGTACGCTGCGTCGGGTGCGACGACGAGACGAGGCGCTCGCGTTCCTTTGTCGCACTGGCCAAGGCGGCTTCGGCGCTTCGGATGCTCGCCCGGGTCAGTGTGGGCTGTGCTTCGAGTTGGTCCTTGGCCTGAGCCACGCGCTCCTCCGCTTGTCTCAGCGCGGAGCGCAGAAGCGCCTCGCGTTGGGCGATCTCGACGTCGATCCGCTCGACCGCGCTCTGCGCTCCGCGCAACTGTGCTTGGTCCTGCTTGACTCGCAATTCGGTCTCTTGTGGGTCGATGACGGCGATAAGCTGGCCCTTCTCGACAACATCCCCTTCTTCGACCAGGAGTTGCGCCACGCGGCCGGACACGCGGCTCTTGACTTCGACGGCCTTGACAGCGTCGATCTGACCCGTCTCAACGACCCTGATCTCCATGTCGCCCTCGGTGACCTCGGTCTCTTTGACCTCGCCTTTGGCCATCGCCTTCAAGCGGTCCGCGTTGAAACGCATCATCGCATAGGAACCGATCCCGCACAAAGCCACCACTCCGAGCAGGATGAAGATGGACGCCTTTTTCATGAATGACGAACAGTTTGCATCAGTGACGGTCCCGGACTGGGACTTTCGGGATTCGCAAGAGGCGTAAACTACAACCTATGGCCAACATCCGCGACATCGAAGGCATCGGAGACGTGTACGCCGGCAAGCTCGAAGCTGCTGGAATCAAGACGGACGACGCCCTGCTTCAGGCAGGCGCCACGCGCAAGGGCCGCGAGGAGATCGTCCAGGCGACCGGCATCAGCGATACTCTGGTCCTGAAGTGGGTCAACCGCGCCGACCTCGCCCGAGTGAAGGGCATCGGCTCAGAGTACGCCGACCTGCTGGAGGCTTCGGGTGTGGACAGCGTTCCGGAACTCGCCCAGCGCAACGCCGTCAACCTGCACGCCAAAATGACCGAGGTCAACGAAGCCAAGAGTCTGGTCCGGCAACTGCCTTCGCTGGCCCAAGTCGAGAAGTGGGTCGCGGAGGCCAAGTCTCTCGACCGAGTGGTCACGCACTAGGCATCCGGCAGGTATAGGACGGGGTCCGCGCTGGCTTCGACGAGCCGCATGGCCCCCTCCCAACCATCGCATGCTCCCGCCGCCATGAACTGTGCGGCCAAGTTGCCCAGGACGGTCGCCTCGGGAGGTCCGGCTCGCACGGGCAAACCGGTTCGGTCGGCGACGGCCTGGCACAGCTTTGCGCTCTGCGACCCACCCCCACCCAGCCGGACTTCTTGAATGTCGTGCCCTGTGGCGGCTTTCAGGTCGGCGGGAACGGCGGCGATCGCATCGGCCAAGCTGTACAAGCCCAAGGCCGCCCATTCGGCGAGGCTGTTGGGTTGAACCGTGGTCAGTTCGCGGCAGAGGTCGGTCATCGAGGCCGGATTGAAGAACGCTTCGTCCAGCAGGTTCACGCGCCCCCGAAAACCCGCGTCAGCGGAGCCAACCCATTGGGCGACTGGAGCCGCGATCCCCAACTCCTCGTGCAAACGGTTCAACACATAGAAGCCAGGCACGTTCTTGAGCAATCGAACGCGCCCATCCGTGGTGCGCTCGTTGGTGAGATTGGCCGATTTCACCGCCGCGTTCACTATGGGGTGAGCGACCACCGTCCCAGCGAGCGACCAAGTGCCGACGTTGACGAACATCTTCGTGGGATCCAGCCTTCCGAAGCCCAAGACGGCAGAGGCCGTGTCGTGCGAGCCTACCGAAACGAGGTCCACACCACCGCCCAGAGCCGCCAACCTCTGACCGGGCTCGGCCGGCGACAACGCGGGGACAGGCCAACCGATCGCCTCGAACGCCTCGGCGCACCAAGCTCCGTCGAGCCCGAGGAGTTGGGTCGTCGATGCCTGGGTCACCTCGTGGTGCCGCACTCCCGCAAGGGCATAGCCAAGAAGGTCGGGCAGGATGAACCAATCGGCACGTGCAGGAAGGCTCGGGTCTTCCAGCCTTCGGGCCAGCAACTGAAAGACGGTGTTGAACGGCTGACGCTGGATTCCCGTCCACGCGAACAAATCGTCCCATCGCTCCCTGAGCACGTCCATCGCTCGGGCATGGGCGAGATCGCGGTAACAGACCGGTGGCCCCAACATGGCACCCGATTGGCGATCCACAAAGCCGTGATCCACACCCCACGAGTCAATGCCGACGGTGGCCCGCTCGAAGGTCGCTTTGGCGTAGTCGACGGCGCGCTCGGGAAAGGCGATCAGGCTTTGGAGATTCCAGACGAGCCTTCCATCGACTTCAGATGGCTCGTGCGGGGCTTGGTGAATGACCTCGAACACGATCCTGTCCTCGAGGAGACGCCCGGCTGCACACCTCCCGGACGAGGCTCCCAGATCGACGGCGACAGCTCCAAGGGACATAGTCTTTCAGTTTTCAGTTTTCAGTTTTCAGTTTTCTGGGTTCGGTGCCCCTAAATCTCCGGGTCCCGCCAGATGCCCCAGACGTTGCGTTCCTCCCACTCGTCGGAGGGATCGACTCCCGCATTCCGCAACCCGAGGAGGATGAGCGCGAAATGGTAGCCCTCGTGCCAGAGCATATGCTGCATAAAGAACACGGCATGGTCATAAGGAGCGATCCGGCCCCCGTGAGCCACGCCCGCCTGGGTCGCATCGCGAACCGCCTGAGCGCTGACCTTGAGTTGGGCTCGGATGGCGTCGAGGTCGTCGATCGGCAACCATTGGTCGCCCTCTTGACGCAAGACCTCGCCGAGCGTCGCCTGATGCTCCTTGGAGACCTCGCCCAGCCACCAATAGCGCACTTCGTGGATGTGGCAGAGTTGCATGTCGAGAGGCATCCCATCCTGGGACGGCTTCGCCGCTCGGTTCGACTCATCGACAAGGGTCGCCAAGCCATCCAAGATGCGACATTGCCGTTCCCATGATTCCAGCAACACGGGCAAGAGGGTATCGCTTGCCATCAATCTCCCGTCGCTCCAAAGTTGCGTCGCAAGATCAGGAAGTCCGGAATTCCTATCGATCCGTCGCGGTTCAAGTCGGCCATCGGATTCCACAGCGCATTGCCGGGGCTGGTTCCAAAGGCGGCACGCAACGCCAAGAAATCGGAGATATTCACCGAGTTGTCGCCATTGACGTCGCCATTGACCAGCGACACGTGGATCGTCGCGTTGCCCGATGGGTTCACCGCAACTCGCCGCCGGAGGAAGTGCGTGGGCTTGATGGACACATCGAAGGCCGTGGCACGCGGACACACCAAGACGAACTCCAGGTTTGGGCCAACGTCGATCGTCGCGTTGCCGAACACCGCACTACCACCAGGTTCGCGGAATTCGACCTCGTAGGGGCCACTCATCTCCGCGTTGGGGTGAACCTCCTGAAACGCGATCGATCCGTTCAAGACCCAAGGTGAAATGGTCAGCGGGCTGCTCGCTACGCTACCGAAACTCGCGGAAACGAAGGCCACGACCGGTGCCGAAACCGGAGACGTGGTGACCGTGAACTTGGCGGACCGTTCGCCCGCGGGGACCAAAACCGAGGCTGGGACCTGCGCCGAGGCCTGATTGCTGCCTAGCGTCACCGTGGTACCGGCCAGTGACGGCGCGACCAAGAACACCTCGCCTTGGACCGACCCGCCACCAGCCGTCATCGAAGGCGTCAGTTTGACGGCCTGAACCCGTTGCGCTCGTACAGTGACGAACGCGAAGCGGTCCATGGTGCCATCGCTTGCCGTGATGGTCACCGATTCATCTGCACTCACGCTAGAGGTGCCGATCGGAAACGTCGCTTGCGTCTGCCCCGATGGGACCGTCACCGACGAGGGGACCGTCAACAAGCCCGGCAGCGAAGATGTCAGCGTGATGCGCGCCCCAGCAGCAGGTGCCGGGGTCTGCAACGCGACGGTCCCAATGGCCGAGCCACCCCCGGCGATGTCCTTCGGGCTGGCATACACGGCAAACGTGGGAGGCGAAAGGATCAGTTCGAATTGGTAGACCTCGCCACCGGCCTTGGCCTGGACGATGATCGGCGTGGCGACGGAAACGGCACGCGTCGTGCCCTCGAAGGAAGCGCTTGTGTCGCCTTCGCGCACCGTGACAGTCTCCGGAAGGAGCACAAGGTCCGTCTCCTGAAGTCCACCGGTCTGGCCCGGGATGTACGCTTTCAGATCGACGGGCAAACCAGGGGGTGGCGCAGGCAGGTTCAGCGTGAGCGTGCCTTGGATGGGATCGCCGCCGGGATGAGGCTTGCCTGGCGTACCCAACGTAATCTGGTTCAACGTACTCTCACCCAGTTTGATGCGCCAAATGCCCCGGCCCCATGTGGCGCAGTTCAGGTATCCCGTCCCGGGAACGTACTGCAGATGCCGAACTTCGACGTTGGGCAAGTTCAACGGTTCGGTGGCATTCGTCCACGTCGCTCCCGCGTTGTTGGTCATCATCACGCCCACATCGGTGCCCACGTACCAAGTGTTCTGGGGATTGTATGGGTCGCGCTCGATGGTGTTGACCGGGATGTTCGGCAAGCCGGTCGCTCCGGATCCGCTTCGAGGCTCCCAGGTGATGCTCAAGGAGCCAACCGAGTTCCCTGTGAGCGTGCCGCGAAACACATGGCCCGTTGATCCCGTGCCGCTAAACGTGACCAGAACCGAGTTCAAGTTGCTGGGATGGACGCTGATGTCGGTGATCGTCCTCCCCGGCAAACCGGTCGTCGACATATTCTGAACTGTTCCGGCTGTCAGGTCAACGGCCAAGAAACGACCGTTGGCCGTCCCGATGTACATGCGGTTCGCAACCCCCGGCGGCACGTGCAGGGCGCGACCGCTGCCCGATCCAGCGGGGTAGCTCGCGAAGTTCATGATCCACGTCGACGTTTGGTTGTCCCAGCGGTGCATGCTCGTTGTCCCCGAGTGGTAGAAAAACCGAGGATTGGCGTTGTTGATCTCGTTCACCGAGATGAAGTCGAAGTTCCACGTCCCGGCTTGTCGCAGGGCACCGATATCATCCACTCCCGCATTGTCTCGGTTCCAGGAGGCCCATGCATCGCTGGTTCTCATCAGCCCACCCTGTTGCGAACTCACGTACTGGACAAGAGGATTCGAGGGGTCGATCGCGCTCCAGCCACCGTCGCCCGCCCCAACGTTGTCCCAGTCGTCCAGAGTTCCCGGATGGGCCACCGTCGATGTGCTGGGCGTGGCGTTGTCCTGCGTGCCAGCCAGGATCCCATTCGCCGCTGTCGGGTGGAAGGCGGCGTGATAGAACTGGGTGATCGGAAGGCCCGTGTTCAGATTCTGCACCGTGGGTGTTCCAGCCGAGTCCAGCGTGAAAATGTACGCGCCGCCATCGTTGCCCACGAAGAACTTGCTGGCGTCCCGCGGGTTGCGCACGATGGCGTGCGTGTCGTTGTGCGTGAGCGCCGGAGACAGGGTCCGCTGACCTCCGGGACCGTTCACCGTCGTCTGACCAAGGTCAACCCAGTTCCAACCCGAGTTGGCCGTCGGGTTGGTGCACATATAGAGTCCGGTCGTACCGATCACGATGGCCTCCGTGCCCCCGGTGCCCTGCTGAACGGCTTCGATGCAGAAGTTGTAACCGGTCTGTGCCCACCAGTTTGCATTGAAGTTGCCGGTAATGTTCGTCCACGTCCCCCCGGCATCGTTGCTTCGCCAGATGCCGCTGTTCACCAATAGGGCATACACGCGATCAGGCGCCGTGGGCGACGTCGCGACGTTCAGCATCGCGGCCGCAGCGATGTTCCCCGGGCTCGTGACCTGACTGAAGCTGGCACCCCGGTTTCGAGAACGCCAAATCGAGCGGGGGCTCATGCTCGTCGCGTAGTAGTTGCGGTTCCCGTCGGAAACCCTGGGCAGACTCATCTTGAGGTCCGACCAATTGCCGTCCGCAATGGGGTTCCCTGTGTTGAAGTTTGTTGGGCGGTCCCAATCGAACCCTCCGTCGGTCGTGCGATACAAACGTCCGGTCGCCGTACCTCGCCCCGAACTGGCGACCACGATGTTGGGGTCCTCGGGGTCGATGACGAGCGCGCTGATGTTCTGACCGATTTGCTCCGGGGTCACATTGGTCCACGACAGCCCGAAGTTGGTGCTGCGCATGATGCCCTGCCCCTGGTTGCCATTGGCTGGATAATCGCCCGTGCCGACGAAGATGCGCGCGAAATTTGTGGGATCCACGGCGACGGCCGTGGCTTGCGTCGTGGCCCATCGGTCGGACCGTGCCATCCACGCGTTCGGTCCGATGCCGCCGTTGGCCGAGGTGAAGAGCCCGCCTCGGCCACTGACGACGTGAAGGTTGAAGTCGTTGTCCGGATCCCAAGCCATCCCGACGATGCGGCCCGCAACCGGAGCCGGACCCCACCAACGGCGATACGGCACGGCAAGATCCTTGGGGCCGATGAACTCCCACTTGCCGAGTGGCACAGCGCGCTGTCGGTCGGCGCCTCGATAGCGAGCGGGAGGCATGTTGTCGCGGTGCTGGGCCGCTTCAACATAGTGCTCGGCCGTCAGCGCGAAGTCGGGATACAACTTCTCGCGCATGTACCATTCGTGGGCTTCCTTCCACTCGCCTTGTTCGGCCATCTGAGCCAAGCGATCATCGAACGAACCCCCAACGGTCTGCGTCGGCGCCACACCCGGACGAATCGCACCCAGCCAAACGGTGCCTAGAGCCAAGGCAACACCGAAACCTCCGACCAAGGCGGACGATGACCACTTCATGGACTCAACCTTACGAAGGGCAGCGAGAGGATTCCTGCCGCACCAACATGAATTCTGGGCTCGCGCCCACAACCTCGAACTCAACGACCGCCCTGGATCCACGGAACCAGGCCGTGAGCACGGCTTTGCCCGCCGAGAGACCTTTCACACGGCCCTCTTGGTCCACAAACGCGCTGCCTTGGCAGGTCCAAACAACCTCGTCAGAAGCAATTTGAAGCCCATCGGATTCCAGAACGGCCACGAGCGTCTCGCCGACCCGAATCTCTCCCGGAACCCTCAGCGAGAGTCTCGGTCCTTCTGAAGCCACCCCACCATACAACATGATCCCGTTGGCCACGGCCCTCTCGCTTCCCCCACTCGGACGGTTGAGCGTCACGCCGAACGCGTGCAGCGCCGAACTCCCACCGCCATCAAGGTTGAACGCTTCGACGCAACCCCAACCTCGCATCAACTCAGCCAACTCCTTCAGCGACGCTCCGACAGAAACCGTTTGACGGCCATCCACCACGACGTACCAGACGTCTCCAGTCGCCGTCACTCCTACAGCGGAGCGCGGGTGCCGAGGATCGGTCTGCACATCCACCACGTTGGCTCCCTCCCGCACGAGAACCGGTCCGCCGCCCATGGCTTGGTCGAACCGCGTCCAATCGCTGCCAGTCACCTCGACATCCACCTGCACCTCCTCACCGACCTGCGCCGCGAGCAACGCGTCCCGCTGCCCTCCCGAAGCGGCCAACACAAACGTGCCGTATCGGACGGGGGCTTTGACCGCCTCGGCCGAGACCTCCAGGACGCGTCCACGCAGCGCATCCTTCGGTTTGAGCCTGTACGGCGCCTCGGCCTTGACGACGACACACGCCAACGGGCCGGAATCACCGTACAGCGACCCAGCGGCATCGGTGAACAACACGATTCGGTTGGCGCCCACTCTCTGGTTCAGGCCGTCGATGCGCGCGTCTCTGCCTCCCACCCGTGCCGTCGCCGTCCAACGGTGACGTTCGACTTTCGGCACCTGCCCTTCGCCCCAGACCAAAGCGTAGTCCCGGTTTGGGCCCGATGCGGGTGCGCTAAGAAGTTCTCCTGCTCGGATATGCAACCCCTCGGGATCGCCGCCAGGGTCCTGTCCCCACTGGAAGAAGTCGCCGTTGATGCCCGCGACCGCGCCCGTCGCCGCCACCATTTTGGACACCGTGTCCCGACCCTTGAAGGGGGTCTCGTCATAGACCTTGTCCTTGGCCAAGTGGGCTTCGGCCGTCCACGATCCGGGCGACACGCGTAGGCCGTAAATCGTACGCTTCGGGTCTGACTGGACCTCCATCCGGAAGGTCACCCCTGGGGCGACGACTCTGTCCCATGTCTGAGACGATGCGCCGCACCAAAGCAGAACGCCGAGAACGAGACCAGACAGGCGGTTCACACCGTCAGTATGGTCCTTCAGTCGATAGCCTTGACGGAGGCAGGGATCTTGACGGTCATGCCCTCGCGGATGCCGAGCCGCTTGAACGCGCCTTCTTTCATCTCCAACGCATACATGGCCGGGTAGTTGCTCGGGACGCCCGTTTCATCAAGAGCCTTCATCGACGTAGCCCGGACGATCTGCTTGCGTTTGTTGATGTAGGCGATGTCGAGCGGAATGAGCGTGTTCCGCATCCAAAAGCTGAGATAGTCCTCGTCCTTGAACACGAACAGCATCGCGTCGTCGGGTTTCACTTCTTTGTTGGTGAGCCACATCATGCCCTCCATCCGCTTGGCGTCGGAGTTCATGAGCCAAGTCTTCAGTTTGTTGGGGCCGATCTCGATCTCGATGCGCTCCAGGTCCTTCAACTGATGCGTGCGGTGCGGGTTCTTCGGATACTCGTCCTGCTTTTGGCCTTCCTGTTCGTCCATGCTGACCTCGGCCTCATGTGAAGCGGGTGCTGAGGCGATCGGTTGCGACATAGGCTCAACTGGCGAACTCGCCTTCGAAGCGACCTCGACGGTCGAGCAACCGACCAGACACAAGGCGGTCAACGCAGAGAGTGCGACGAACGAGCGCATCATGTGAGTTTAGACGCTTCTAGCCAGCGACAGATACATAGGCGGGGAGTTTGGCCTCGTGCTCGGCGATGCGGTCCGCATAGACCAATGTTCGTCCGATCAAGTCTCGCCCTTCGATCATGGCCTCCTTGGTCACGGGGTCGATGTCGAAGCTCGCATCGCCACCGTTCCAGACAACCTTCTGAGCCAGAAGGTCGACCGTGCAGACGGTCCCCTGTCCCGCTGCAACCAGCCGGGCGTGATCGGCTTCGGCGAGTTCGATGAGCAGCAAACCGCAGTTCCCGGCGTTCGAGCGGAAGATATCGCTGTACCCGAGGTTCTGGGTGGTTCTCTTGGCGATGACCGCGGCAAAGCCCGCCTGTTGGATCGCCCAAACGGCGTGTTCGCGCGACGAGCCGCACCCGAAGTTCGAGCCGACGACGAGGATGGATGCACCCTGCGCCTCAGGCTTGTCGAGCGGGAAGCCTTCGCCGCGCACGTCCTTGAACAGCAACTCGCCGTACCCACGCTTGGTCACCATCGTGAGAAACCGCGCCGGGATGATCCGGTCGGTATCGACGTCGTTTTCGTCGAGGACAGCTAGTTTGCCCGTGTGGACCGTGAAGCCTGGCATAAGTCGATTATGGAACACCACCGATGTCAAGCCGGGCAAACTAGTGAGCCCGCCCATCGCAAGCGACGGGCGGGCTCTCATGGCTTTCACAGCGGCGGCTAGTTGCCGCGCAGGTCGTCCATCGGCGGAGCCGAGCTCGCCTGGGGACCACTCGCTTGCGGGGCGGCTTGGCCCTTGAGCGGGGCGGCCTTCGGCGTGTTGGCCTCCGCCACGTCTTCCGCCGATTCGCCTTTGGCGCAACCGACCATCAGGACGGCGGCGAGGCAGGTCAAGAGCAGCACTCGAGCCATTTGACTACTCGCGGGTGTCCCAGAGGTACTGCGACGCATCGGTCACCACGATGTCGGCCGCCGGGGTTTCCTTGGTCCAGTTCGTGCCGCGGGCCAAGGCGCCGGGGCTGAGCTTGGACGTGTGGCCGTCGGTGAACGTCGTGGGAATCTGGCCGTTGGCGCGGGGCGCGTTCAGACCGGTCCACTTGCCTTCCTGCTCGCTGGGAACTTGGTCGCTCCAGAAGCTGTCCGTACCCCAACCTCCACCGCACCAGTAGTCCGGAGTGGTGTAGCAGTCGGGAGCCTCGACCGTGCCGATGGTCATCCAGCCGACGCCCGCGCCGTACCACCAGATGCCGCCGTCGTTGCCGCGGCCGGTGCGCTCGGTGAACATGACCGTGCCAGCCGGATTGGCGACCGAGGTCGAGCCGATCGTGGTGATGGGTGTGGGCCACGTGCAGCAGAGCGACGGGCTCAGGTAGGTGTAGTTGTAGCCGTAGTTGACGAAGCGGGTGCCCGCGCGACGAGCGATTTCGCCGCCGCCGATCATGCCGCTGCTGAGCGGCGAACCGTTGAGGTCCACGCTCTTTTGATACGGGTCGAGGAGCAAGGGCCAGCCGGCGTAGCCGCCTGCGGCCACCCAAGCGTCGGGGTCGTTGCTGTTCCACGTGCCGACGGGGACGAAGTTGTCGTCGTTGTCGTTCGCGTACATGATTTGCGCCAGGCCGATCTGCTTGACGTTGCTGATGCTGGCAGCGGCTTTGGCGGTCGCTTTGGCCTGAGCATAGACGGGGAAGAGCATCGCCGCGAGAATCGCGATGATGGCGATGACGACAAGGAGCTCGATGAGCGTGAAGCCTTTTCGCATGTGTGTTTCGTTCCTCCGAGATGGACTCGCAGTGGGGTCCCTCGCGGTGGCCCGACGGGTCGGTAGCAGCTCGATCCGTCAAGGGCCGTAGCGAGGTAGTACGTCAGGCTACCAGCGAAAATCCCGCGATTCATGGCAACCAGGCGCGTTTTCATAGGTCGTTCATCGGCATTGGTCTCATGTTCAATCGCCGTTCATGCGCCCATTCCAGCCCCGAACGCGATATAGTGGAGAGCGGCTTCCGCGAGGGGGCCGCCACGGCACACCATGAGCTTGCCCATCATTGCCTTGTGCACCGGCTTCGTGCTGGTCGTCGCCTATCGAACGTACGGCAGCGTGCTGGCGCGTCTGCTGCGCTTGTCGGACGCCAACGTGACCCCTGCGGTGGCCATGCGGGACGACAACGACTTCTTGCCCATCGAACCGAAGTTCCTGCTCGGACAGCATTTTTCGGCCATCGCTGCCGCCGGACCCATCGTCGGCCCGATCATCGCGGGCCTGTTGTTCGGCTGGGGTCCAGCTCTGGTGTGGATCATCGTTGGCTCCATCCTCATCGGAGGAGTCCACGACTTCACCGCGTTGGTGGCTTCGATCCGGCACCGTGCTCGCACCATCCCAGAGGTCGTCCGCGAACACGTCAGCCCGCGGGCGTTCGTGCTGTTTCTGGTGTTCATCTGGCTGACTCTGGTCTACATCATCGTCGCGTTCACAGACATCACGTCGGCGGCCTTCGTGGGCTCCCAAACTCTGGAGAACGGTCAAGTGGTCAAGGGAGGCGGCATCGCGACGTCTTCCCTGCTCTACCTTTTGCTGCCCGTCGGGATGGGGCTGTTGCTCCGCTTCACCAGGATCAGCCTTTCTGCAGCGACCGTCATTTTCGTCCCATTGGTGGTCGCGGCGATTTGGGTCGGGCAGATCATCCCCATGAACGTTGAAGGATGGCTGAACTTGACCAGCGCCGATGCACAGAAGGTTTGGGACGTGGTGATCCTTGCGTACTGCGTGCTGGCGGCGGTGGCTCCGATGTGGCTGCTCCTTCAGCCGCGCGGCCACTTGGGCGGATACTTCCTCTACTTCTTCTTGATCGTTGGCGGCCTTGGAATGCTTTTTGGCGGACGCCCGATCGAATATCCGGCGTTCATCGGCTGGACCAGCGAAAAGGGCGACACCCTTGCTCCGATCCTGTTTATCACGATTGCGTGCGGTGCAGTGAGCGGTTTCCACGCGTTGATCGCCAGCGGCACGACGTCGAAGCAGTTGGCCCGCGAGAGCCAGGCCAAGATCGTCGGCTACGGCACCATGCTCATGGAGGCAGGTGTCGCGGTCCTGGCCCTAAGTTGCGTGATGGTGCTCGCCAAGGGCGACCCCTTGGCTGGTCAATCGCCGAACCTCGTTTTCGCTTTCGGGATCGGTTCGATCCTCGAAAAGGTGGGAATTCCCGCGGTTCTCGCCATTTCGCTGATGCTCATGGCGTTCACCACGTTCGTGTACGACACGCTGGATGTATGCACACGGCTGGGGAGGTACATCGTTCAGGAACTCACGGGATGGCAGGACCGCAAAGGAGCGTGGATCGGAACCATCTTGACGGCCGGCGTGCCGTTGCTTTTCGTCATGCAGCAGTCCGTGGACGCTGCCGGCAAGCCAATCCCTGCCTGGCGCACTTTCTGGTCGCTGTTCGGCGCGTCGAACCAGTTGCTCGCGGCACTCACCCTGCTCGGCATCACCGTGTGGCTGGTGCGCACACGTCAATCCCGCTGGCCGCTTTTGGTCACCGGCCTTCCCGCCGCCTTCATGTACGGCATGAGTTGTTGGGCGCTCACGGGACTCGTCATGAAGGCGCAAGTCGCGGCTGTGGCATGGGTAGGCGTCGTCCTGCTCGGCCTTGCCGCATGGATGGCCGTCGAAGCCATCCTCGCCATCTTCCGGCCCACCCGAGCGGCTCCCCTTTCGGCTACGCCTTGAGTCTGCGCCCCACACGCGATACACCGGTCCGTCGCCGCGCTGCGGTCAGTCCCGTTTGCGTGGCCTACAACAGCGGACCCGTAGCCGAAGCCCTGACGGCGATGGACCGGCAGGGGATCACAGGCACTATCTATGTTTACGCCCCAATCGCCATCGACATGGTGCGCCTGCTGCGATCCGCGTTCTTGGCCGGCCACGAGATCGGCAACGGCGCCCTGATTCACCTCACGGATGAAGACGGGCTCCTCATGACGGAAGACCCAGACCTGCTCAAGCGGGAGGTCGCCGAGACAGAAGGCTTTATCGCCAGCGTCCTTCAAGACAAACGCAACCACTCGCTGGCCCTGTCCCTCTCTCCCGAATCACGAGGTCCCGAGTATGTGCTCGACCAGATTGCTCACGCCCTAAACCTCGTGGCGATCGATGCACTCCGGGACTACGGACCGCGCACTTGGCTGACGGGGTCCCACGGTCTGAACATGCCCCCAATCAACCGTCGCAGCATTCTCAGCTGGAACCTTCGCGACGGAGACGGAGTGGTGCTGCGAGCCATCGAAGGCGGGGCCTGGGCGGTACCTCGGCTCGACCCACCGATGCAGGCCTCGGATGAAACGACGCTCGAGGGCTTCGCCGAAATGTGCCGCCAGGCAGCCGAAGCCAGAGATCGCGTGTGGATTGGCCCAGTCCATCAGGCGGCCGTCGCACTGACCAAAGGCAACCTGATCCTCGAGGCCTGAAGCACGGATGCGGAGGACTTCCCTGCCGCGCGTCGAAAGAAACCAATGTGACCCCCAGCCGAGCCGAGTTCATGCACTTTCAGCCTTGGGAGAAGGTGCTGTCTTACGTGCTGGTGTTCGCCGCGGTCGGCTATATGGTGTGGCAGATCTGGCAACGGGCGGCACTTTGGCGCAAGGGCAAGCCTCTCGACTGGAAGCCCGACCCCGTGGGCAACGTTCTACGGTACGTGCTCGGCCAGCGCAAGGTTCAGGGCGCAAGGCCCCGGAGCGGAGCGCCGATGCACCTGCTCATCTTCTACGGCTTCCTGACTCTGTTCATTGGGACTTCCTTGCTTGCCGTCAACACGTACAGCGAGATGCTGTTTGGGTTCAAGTTCCATCAGGGCGGCTACTACCTCGCCTACGAGATGACGCTCGACGTCATGGGCGTCGCGTTCGTGATCGGCGTGATGTGGGCCATGGGCCGGAGGTTGCTCGCCCGCCCGCCATCGGTCGGCCATCAGTCGTCCGATCTGCTCGCCTTGGGCCTGCTGTTGGTCTTGGGCGTCACGGGGTTTTGGCTGGAGGCGGCGCGCATGGCCAACTCGCCCCAGCCGTGGGATTGGTCTGCGCCCGTGGGCCACTGGATGTCGGGCTGGATCGGGCCGGTGTCACCCGGCGCGTACAAGGCGGTGTGGTGGTTCCATCTGGCGTGGGTCTTGGTGTTCTTCGCCGTCCTCCCACGCATGCGGATCCGGCATCTGGTGCTGGCCATCTTCAGCACGGGTGGATCGCCCCAACGCGCGCCAAGCCATCTCATGCCGCTGAGCATGGAGGAAGTCGAGCAGACGGGGAGAATCGGAGCGTCCGAGCCGGCCGACTTCACCCGATGGCATCTGCTGTCGCTGGACGCGTGTATGGAGTGCGGAAGGTGCACTGACGTCTGTCCGGCGCACAACGTCGGCAAGGCGCTCAACCCCAAACAGATCGTCCAGAATCTGCGCTCCGCAATGGAGACGGGAGCCAACGTCGTCGAGGCGGCGGGATTCGAGCCGCTGATGGACTGCACCACATGCGGCGCATGCGTCGAGGTTTGCCCCGTAAATATTCGCCACGTGGACCTCATCGTGGACGCTCGGCGCAACCTGATCGCCGAAGGACAACTTGCTGGAACAGGGGCCACGATGCTCCGCCAACTCGCCGGGACGGACAGCGCCTGGGGACAAAGCCGAAACGACCGCGAAGCGTGGATGAAGGGACTCGACGTGCCGCTCTGCCGCGACGGCGTCGCATTCGACGTCCTGTTCTGGGTGGGATGCGCCGGGGCCACCGATCCCGGCTCGATCCGCACCACCCGAGCCGTCGCCCAACTGTTGACCAAGGCCGGTGTGCGGTTTGCGTGTCTGGGCAGGGAGGAGTCTTGCACCGGCGACCCGGCAAGGCGTCTGGGCGACGAATTCCAGTTCCAGGAGCAGGCCGCCAAACTGGTGCCCGTGTTCGAGAAGTACGGTGTCAAGCGCATTGTGACCACATGCCCGCACTGCATGAACACGCTCCGCCACGAGTACCCCGACTTCGACGGACGTTACGAGGTGGTTCACCACACGCAGTTGCTCGCCGAGCAAGTCGCCAAGGGACGTCTTCGCGCAGCCTCACCCGCGGCGGGATCGGTCACCTTCCACGACCCATGCTATCTCGCCCGGGCGAATGGCGAGTCCGATGCGCCGCGCGCTCTGGTGGGCGACGAGAGCGGGTTCAACGCCGACCAGGCCCCCGTCGTCGCGTGGGTCCAATCCGAGCCTGGCCAGCCGTTGCGCAGGCTTGCCGAACCCGAGCATCGCGGACCCAAGACACTGTGTTGCGGGGCCGGGGGCGGCAGGATGTTCATGGAAGAGCCGACCGACAAGCGTCCGAGCGATCGGCGGGCCAAGGAACTGCTCGCCACGGGCGCGAAGACCGTAGCGGTGGGTTGCCCCTTCTGTCGCATCATGCTCGACGCGGGCATCAAGGCGCAGAGCAAAGAAGACATCAGGCTCGTGGACCTCGCCGAACTGTTGCAGGAAGCCAATCCGTGAGCGATCGCATCGTCGGCATCGGCACCGACCTTGTCGAAGTGGCCCGCATCCGCGAAGCCATGCGCCGCCCCCGCTTTGCCCGCCGCATCTTCACCGAGCGCGAACGCGAGCTGATCGGGGCCGACCCCCTGCGCGCGGCGGGAAGGTGGGCGGCCAAGGAGGCTGTGGCCAAGGCGTTGCGTATGGCGGGAAGCCTCTCGTGGCAGGAGGTAGAGGTCCTGAACGCCCCGGACGGTGCTCCGGTCGTTGGGTTGCCGGAACGGCTGAGCGACGTGCGGGTGATGCTCTCGATCAGCCACGAGCGCGGCTACGCCTTGGCGATGGCGGTCGCGACGTCCTTAGAATCCGCCTGAGATCGTGATCCAAGGGGTCGTGTAAGCCCGCGACGAAGGCTCGCCCGCGAACTGGTAGCCGCCCCGGAACTCCAGGTTGAACGACAGCATGCCCTTGTACACGTAGCCCAGGCCGGCGCCGACCTCGACGCGGTTTTCCGTGCCCGATTTGCGCTTCTGGCTGGCCCACATCTGCCCCACGCCGTACGCCCACAGGCGACCGTTCTCGTCCCGATGCAGAATCGTGCCCGGCCGGACGCGGACGGTGGCCAACGCGTCGTCGGCCCGAGAGACCCAGAACGCCTCGGCATACAGGTCGCCCACGGCCTTGCCCTTCTCCCAATAGTCGCCGAAAACGAGACCGATGCGGTAGTCGGGTTTGCCGACGTTTTCGCCCAGGATGCCAGCCCCGGCGCTGGCCGTGAAGAAGGCCTTGTCCTGCGGACCGAAGTAGTAGCGGTAGCCCACACCCGCGACGCCGCCTCGGCTGGCGAACTGGAACGGCAGATCGCTGCCACGGCTGTCGAACGTCTCGTTGCGGAAGAACCCGTGGATCTCGTGCTGCCCGTAGCGGTAGCCGTACCGCCCGATGATGGCCGTGGACGTGCCGGTAAGCCGATTGTAGACGGCCTCGCTGTACACCCCGAACACCATTTTGCCGCTGGGAACCTGCGCGAGCGACGCCAACGGCAGGCAGGTGAGGAGGCTGACAAAGGCGGCTCGCGTGGTCATGGGGTCCATTGTAACTTCGGCAAGCCGCGCCCCTGTTTGCAGGGAGTCGTCAGCCTCTGGCCAGGTCAGTTGCGGATTGTCCCGTATCGGTCGAACGAGACGTCGATCGTTCGTCCCGCCGCCAAGGGTTGCTCCTGGAGCGAGGGATTGGTCGGTATGATGCTCACCAAGCCCTCGGTGACTCGAATGGTCGTCAGCCCGGTGAGTTTGTCGTGCCGCACGGTGAATTTCGTCCCGCGGGTTCCGGTGACCGCCGCCGGGGTCTTCACGTGGAAGTCAGAGGGTCGCTCGCTGGCTCGGTTGACCTCGGCGGCAACTTGTCCGCCCCGTAGCCAGATTCTGGCCGCCACCAAACTCCCCGCCGACTCGAAAGCGGCAACTTTGAGGTCGGTCAGTTCGCCCACCACGACGATCGAGCCATCCGGGAACTTGAGCTTGGCACTCGAGTCGACTCCCGTCGCGATGCCGTCCCATCCTTTCACGATCTCGCCAGCCTTGAGCGGGCGCATTTCCGCCACGTTGCCCCTTGGCGAGAGTTCCACGTCTCCCTTCACTTCGAGCACTTCGATTCCGAGATGCTTTTCCGATTCCGGCGTGTCCGTGGTCCACTCATAAACGAAGGTCATCCTGAACCCGGATAGGGTCTGTACTACGCCGATATGGCCCAGAACTTGGAGGCTACAAAACCGCTTCCCTCGCTCGGACCACTTGCGCACCACTTGGTTTCCTCCCAGGGATGTCTCGACACGGTTGTCCAAGACCAGCGCATGGGACCCAGGCTCGAGCCAAGGACCTGGGTCTCCTTTGGCTTGCGCCCTCTGCACACCGGCCACGATCAAGCCCAAGCCGATCCCGGTGGTGGTAGCCTTGAGCGACCACGAACCGCTCAAGCGGGCAGCGATCGAGAACGACTCCTGATCGCTTGCGATCTTGGTGGGAATCTGCACGGTGACGGTTCCCTTTGCAGAGAAGCCGCTGGTTGCCATTTCGAACGTGTGGGAGCTCTTGAGGCCGTCCACCGTCTCGGTAGCGGGTTGCTTGCCGACGATCTCGGTGACGACTTCCGTTCTGACAAGCTTGTAGTGCGGCTGGGCCAAAGAGAAACACGCGAGAAGCATGCCGACTACGGCCAGCGCTGGCCTAAGTGCAATTCCAAAAGAAGTATGTTGACTCATGGTTCTGCTCCGCTCATCCAGACGATTTACACGTCGATTCTATCACGGAGCGTCGTGTTAGGGACGCGATTCGCAGCTCAGTGCTTGATTCGTTCCCAGTACGACGCGAAGTCGAACCCCGGGCTGTGGTCGGGCACGTGGCACGGAGCGCACGAACCCGCGCCTGCCTTTGCCATCTTGCCCTTGCCCGGATCGGCGGCATGCGCCGCGCCTGGACCGTGGCAACTCTCGCAACCAACGTCGGTCAGTTGTGGGGTCGAGGCACGCGACTGAAACCCTGTGTCGCGATCGAGGCCGACCACGTGACAACCGACACAATCGGGATCGGCATCGTGACGCGTCTTCTCCAAGGTCGCCAGCGCTTCAGCGTGCTGGCTGTCTTTCCATACGGCGAAGGCCGCGGCATGACATGTTCCGCAGGCATCGGAACCCGCAAACGCCTCGCCCTTGCTTCGCGGCCTTCTGGCCAGCAGGTTCTCTGAACGCACCCGCTCCTGATACTCGCCGTACAGAGTGGCAGCGCGGTCGTCGTCCGCTAAGTCTGCGCCCAGTTTCGTCGTCCGATACCCCTTCAACGCACCCGAGTCCCACTCCAACCGAATCACGTGCTTGCCCTTCTCACCGGGACTGACCAACCACGTGGACCCCACACGGATGGGCTCTTGCGGCGGATCGCCTTGGGCCCGATAGACGACCAGGGCCAGCGTAGGATGGTTTTCAACCAAACGACGTGCGTCGTCGACCTTGCCATCGAGTAGGAGAATCGGCACCTTGTCCTCCGCCTTCGCGTCATCCAGCAGACTCTGGACCGCCAGGTCCAGACCAACCGCCGATTCGCCCAATCGTCGTGACATCAACGTTGCTTCGACCGAAGCCGAGCCGATGAGAAAGGGTCCCTTCGAGCGTGTGCGGGGCAGGTCGATCGCTCCACCCGGAGCCAGAGACAGCGTGGTCAAGCGATCCCCGGAAAGACGGGCCATCCCAGCCACCACCGCGGATCCAAGACGAGCATCGTCGGCAGAAAGTCCGATGGCGTCCACGCCCATGCCAGCCAGGAGTTCGGCCATCGTCTCAGCCTTGAGTTCGCTCTGCCGCCCCAGGTCTCCAGCCAGGGGTCCGAGTTCGAGCACCAACGTCCGTTCGCTGACCGCGTTACGCACAACGGTCGCACGCCGCATGACTCCACCGACCATAGGCTTTGCGCAACCGCATGGAGCCAAATAGCCCGCCGTATCGCCGCCCACAACGATCGTCCACGTTTCGGGTTCGGACCTGGGCAATGCCGCCAAACCGACGCCGAGTGCGCCGAGCACCAGACAACACCGTTCAAGCCAAGCCTTCCGCACTGATCTCCTTCATCGAATGCGTGCTTGCACCGGAACCTGAAGCCTGGGTTGCTTGGGGTCGTCGGTGGCGATGGTCAGCGTTGCGGCGAATCGACCGATGAGCGCTTTGCCATCGAACGCAACGGTCACGATCCAGTCGTCGTTGTTGGTGGCCTTGGACCAGCGAGCGGTGAGGTGCGGGCTATCGGAGTCGATCTTCGCGATGTTGAACGGCCTGCCCGGGCGCGACACCCGGAACGTCGCGGTGCGCTCGCTGCGCCCAATCTCGCCAAAGTAGACCGACTCGGGCAACGCCACAATGCCCTTCTGGACCGAGAATCCGTACTCGATGGCCGGGAACCGTTCATCCGTGGTCCGCACCACCACGTTCCCGAAGCTTCTTCCGGCGGGCAACGCTTCGTCGAGCTTGACGCCGATCTTGTAGCCGCTGGCCTGACCCTTCCCCGGAACGTTGCCCTTGAACGGTGCGGCCGACACGACACCATTGGCGCCCAGGATGTCAAGCGAGGTGAGCGACAGCTTCACACCATCCGCAAGCAACAGGTACAGGTCGAAGGACGTGCCGCCTTGCTCTGCGGCAACCACAACGTCGCCCATCGGGTTGTGGAATTGCCACAAAGGCTCGACCCTCATCTCGAACTTGAAGGCCCGCGACGGTTTCTCCACGTCGTTGGACAAGATTTCGATGCGTTTGACCAAGTCGCCGGTGAAGTCCACCGTATTGACGAGGACCGGGACCAGCACCGTGTCCCCAGGCTTGATGGGAGAGATCGGCCGCAGCGACAGGCACGTGCAATCGGGAATCAGGGCCACTTGGAGCGGCGCGTTGCCGAGGTTCGACAACTGGATGGAGAACTGGGCCGCGTCGCCTTGCCGAACGGGCGTGCCTCGGTAGCTCATCGGGTCCATGAACAGCTTGGGTCTGGCTGGCTCGACGGACTTGCCGGCTTCGGCCAGCTTGCGGTGTTCCTCGGCGGAGTCGAGCAACTGCATCGCAACCTTCGCCTCGAACGGCTGGACGTTCACCTTCCGCAACCCCGGAATGTCCGATCGGCCCATGGCGGCACCCTTGATCGGCGTCCACGCCAGGCCAAAGTACGCTCCGATCGCATACAACAACTCGTTGTGAATCTCATCGGTGGTCGCGTCGCGTTGGGGTTTGCCACGCTTCCGGGCGATGACGACCTCGAGCCGCGGCTCGCTGGGATCCATGCTGAAAAAGTGCTCGGCACCCGGCGGCTCACCACCATCACGCCCAGGAATGGATTCGACGAACGAAACGACGATATCGGGCCGACCTTGCTGGACGAATTCCAGCCGTGGGACAAATCGTTGCCAGTTCTGGACCGCAGCGTTGAGCGTGTCTCTCAATTCGGGCATCTGCGCGGGCGAGACGTCGCCCTCACGGATGGTCGCCGCAAACCTTCGCTTCGGCAACACCGATGCCAACCTCCTGGCGGCCCCGGCATCGCCGGCTTTGAGCGCCTCTTGGACAGCCAGACTCACCTCGACAAACGCCTCGTTCGCACCCGCGGGCACGACCGGACCCAGGGGATGCGAAGCCTGAACCCAAGCGATCGGAAGCAGTAGAGCCGTCAACATCATGGGAAGCGCAACGTAGCCGTCGCGCTCTTGATGATAGACGCTTGACCCGACTGGCGGCTTCGTTGCAGCGGCCGCGACGGGCCTGTTTGGGACTTTGAGCCGACTCTGCGCAGTGGTTTCCCCTATGATGATGCTGCGGCCGCGTCGGTCGCGTCTGGAGTCTTACCGATGAGGATCGTTGTAGCAATCTTGGTGGCCATCGCTGCACTTTGGGTGGGCGGCATGGTCCTGAAACTCGCCCTGGGCATCCTGAACATGGTTCTGCCCCTTCTGCTCTTGGCCGGTGTCGCTTACCTGGTGTACAGCATCGTGGCCAAGAAGCCGCTCGGCGGGGGCCGACGGACGCTTCCGTAAAACACGCTCACCTCACGCAGAAACGCCGCCGACCTTGCGGTTCGGCGGCGTTTCGTGCTGTCTGGGGGACCTACTTGCGGCCCATTTCTTCGGCGTTGACAACAGGTGCGTTGCTCATATCGCCCGAAGGGTCGCTCGATCCGCCCATTTCACCGTCCTTCGAGACTCCCTCGAGGGTCCCGACGACGTTGGGCTTCTCCTCGGCGCCCAGCGACCGCATCCCCATGAACGCGGCAGCGCCCACGGCGAGGACGACGACCACGACGAGCAGAGCCGTCTTCTTCTTGTCATCCATGAGCGATCACTTGTAGACTTCGCTGTAGTGG
>JBDHZD010000002.1:0-83850 GCA_039811705.1 Fimbriimonadaceae bacterium
CCTCTGAATCTCGGTGGCCAAAGCCAGCCCTTCCGCCTTGTTGAGCCACTGGTCGCCGATCGGCACTTCGTCGGCGACGGCTTCGTAATTGTCGACCATGGGCGCCGGTGCCCCCCGCGACTTCTTGCGGCTGGCGTCTTCCTGGTTGGCGACGATCAAGCTACCTGTGCCGATACTGACCCTGCGGTAGTAGCGGAGGCCACCGCCGTAGGCGATGCCGATGTCGGTGCGGGTGGGCCCCACGGCAACCACGGCGCATGGACGCTGAATGGCCTGTCCTTGCAGCGCGGCCCGCATCATGGCCAACGGGGCGGGCTCGATGCCGGCGATCGTCACTCCGGCCCTCGACGCCGCCTCTTCGATCCGCGAGACGACGTCCGTCTTTGCAGCCACGACCAGCACCGGTACTTCGGGTTCGCCCTTGGCCAAGACCCGGAAATCGAAGAACGCGCCGCCCTCGTCCACGAATTGGAATCGCTCCAGTTCGCCGCGAACAACCTCCCGCATCTCGGCGTAGGGGATGTCGGGCAAGTTCAGGGTGCGAGCGGAAAAGGCCGAGTCCGGCAAGCCAATGACGACCGGAGTCGAGGTCGCTCGGAGTTCCGAGGTCAGCGTCCGCAGGGCCTGGGCCAGAGCGTCTGCGGTGGGAACGCCAATCGCGTCCGATCCTCCTGGCGCCTCGGCGGCTCCGAGACGGACCACGGAGGGGCGGCCGCGTTTGACGACTTCGGCGAACCGAAGTTCGCCACTCTCGATTTCGACAGCGATCGCTCTTTTGCGCGGGCTCTTCATAGCGAACCGACCGCGCCGCGAAGCGACCCGATCAGAAGGCGGGGCTGTTTCGCAACCTGACGAATGTCTTCAGGCTGCGCTGATAACCGTCCGCCGTGACGGTCGCCTTGATTCCGACCGCTGCAAGCTTCGGTCGCTCCGCAATCGTCGGAACGTGAGGGTTGGCAGTCGGCGTCCAAGTCGGCGCAGTGTAATCATCGGTCTTGAAGTACGAGAACTCAAGAGACGAAACGTGGTTCAGAACGACCTTTGTGCCGTCGGCGTCCGTTCTCTTGAGCTGAGACCCATCCAGAAAATAGGTGACGGGTTGAAGGGCGCCATCGTTCAGTCCATAGTAGGTGACGCTGGTCTTGGTGGCGGCGGCAATGGCGGTGTCCGCGTCGCCCGCGTTCGATTGTGCGTTCCGCAGGTGGTCGGCCAGACTGTCCACGGCCGTTCGCGCCATGGCGAACGCCCGATTTTGTCCCGTGGCCACGTCGCGCATGGTGACGCTGTCGGTGAACGCCACCATCGTCACTGCACCGATGATGAGCGAGATCATGGCTGCCAGAAGCAGCTCGATCATGGTTGTGCCGTGTTGTTTCTTCACGATCCACTCTCCGTAAGCAGGGTCTTGATGACGAAGTCCTCTTCGCCTTCCGCATCCATGAAGTCCACTGTGACGGTGACTTCGCGCGTGCCGCCCACCAGGATTTGCTGACCCGATTGGACGTGCGTCCGATAGACCGCGTTGGTTGTGGTGACGAGACGGGTGACCGAGAACGAGGGCTTGATCGTCTGCAGGTCGGCTGGCGGAATGAGATTGCCATCGACGTCGTAGTACGCCTTCGAAGACCCTTCGGGCGCGTGGGCAAAGCCCTGCAACCGGATCTCCTCGGTTGCGCTCCGACCCAGATTGTAAGCCATCGCGATGCGGTCGTTGTTCCGAGTCGTTGTGGTCACGAACCCATACATCGAGACCACGCCAACCAGGGCAATGCCCATGATGACCGCGGCGATGAGGTTCTCGATGATCGTCGCGCCGCGTCGACGATTGCTTCTTGATTTAGTACTTCGTGCCATCGGGAAACACCGATTCTCCTTGCGTGTTCACTTCGCGCCATTGTCCGCCGTAGCTGTAGCCAACGACGGGGTCGCCGAGGTAGCCGATCGACGAGCCTGGACCCGGGTGTTCGATCGTGTTGGTGCCGTTGAGTCTCACATACCATGCAAAAACGGATCCGTAGATGGTGGTATTGCCAGACATCGTCACGCTGCTCGTCTTGCTGGCGTCCACGGCGTAGATGACGCCAGGCAGCCAGGTCGTGCCGTTCACCGAGAGGTCCGCCTTCTTTCCGTAGTAAACGCGGAATGTGCTGGGGTTGGGATCGGTGAGGATGATGGTGGCGTTCAGGGCGTCTCCCGACGTGCCGCTGCCGCCGATCCAAATGTTGACCGGTCCCCGCGCGTTGTCCACCAGAATGGCCGCCGAGCCCGACGTCACCGAGACCGACTCGAAGTAGTAGTTGCCCGGGGGCATGATCAGGACGTTCTTCCCATAGAGTCCGTCGGCCTGGGTGGCATACCGGTAACCGCCGCTCTTCTTCGGCTTGTCGCCAGCGTGCAGGTCGGGGAGGAGGCTGGTGAAGCTCGAGTTGTTCAACGTCCAGGTCGACTTGGTGAACCCGGCGCCCACGAGGTTGGTGAGCAGGTAGTTCAAAACGCTCGGGTTGAACTTCTTGAGATTGTTGTTGTCGTTGTTGGTCTTGAGGTAGGTCAGACCACCTGAAAACCTTTGAGCCGCGAGCTCGGGCACTGTCGGCAACGCCTTCGCTGTGGGCTCCTTGTAGACGTTTGGACCGGAGATGGTCGGATTGGTGCCGTAGAACACGATATCGCCGGTCACCATCGAACTGCGGCTGGGGTTGAAGTCGACCGTTCCGTTGGTGCCCAGACTGCCCACGATCTCGTTGGTGGCTCCGTTGAGTCGCACCTCCTTGAGGCCAAACACGCCGAAGTTGTGTTGGGAGTACAAGCCGCCGAAGGCGCTTTGAGGGCGTCCAACGGCTTCAATCGTTCGGCTCACACCATCGTAGGTGCCTGTCGAGATCACCTTCATTGGGTTGCCAGCCTTCCAGGGGCCGCCATTTTCGGACACAATGCCGACTTCGAACTTGCCCTTGCCGACGGGCACGACCTTGATGCCCTTTTGGCTGTTCGTCGGCACGATGTGGTGCGGTTGGTCCTCGTTGTTGGGGTCGAGCGACGCCCAATCGATCTCGTAGTTGATGCCTGCTTCGGCCAAATGAATGGCTTTGGAGTGGGCGGCTTCGACTCGTGTGCGGTCCGAGTGGGACAGAACTAGGGTACCGACTCCGGCGATGACGAGCGTTGTTACGCTGGCAAACGTCAGAGTCGAGATCAGCGCGCCTCCGCAAACACGTTTCGTCGGTGTGGTTTGGTTCATAGGAGTTCGTGCTCCAGTCACAGTTCTCTGTAGGACAATTTTCGGGACAGCGATCCATCGACAGTACTGGGAAATCTCCTAGGTTGCGGTCAATCGATTGGCATTCAGGCAACCTTGCTTGGTTGACTTTGCCGAACCTCGTACATCTGCCGGCTGTCAAAACGAGGTTTGTCGAATGCCTACTTCCTCATGACATTGGTCAGGTTGAAGACCGGCATGTACAGCGCGAGAAGAATGAACAGCACGATGCCGCCCACAACCATCGTCATCAGGGGTTCGATGAGTCGGGTCATCTTCTGGACCGAGTAATCGATGTCTCTCCGATAGAAGCGAGCGATCTCCTCCAGCATCTCGTCCAGGTTGCCCGACTGTTCTCCAGCGGCCACCATCTGGATCACCATCGGAGGAAATTGGCCTGTCGAATCGATGACCCCGGACAGGTTCGCGCCCTCCTTGATCTGCTCTTGGGCACTCATGATCGAATTGCGGATCACCACGTTGCCGCTCGTTTTGGACGACACGTCCAGAGCGCGCAGAATCTGCAGGCCGCCACGTTGAAGGCCGGCCCACGTTTGCGTGAACCGGGCGACGGCGATCTTGCGCATCAGCGGCCCGAACATGGGGATCTTCAGCTTCATCCCGTCAAAGAACAACCTTCCGCTGGGCGTCTCGATGTACTTCTTGAAGCCGAATCCGCCAGCGATCAAGATCGCGATCACGATCCAGCTGCGGTGAACAATGAGATCGCTCAGCCAAACGAGGACCTGGGTGATCGGAGGCAGCTTGGCATTGAACTGGTCGTAGACCTTCTTGAACGACGGCACGATGAAGATCAGCATGAACGCGACCACGCCCGCCGACGCGACCAAGACCAGGGTTGGATACGTGAGCGCCGACTTGACCTGTTCGCGCAACTCGGCATCGCGGTCGAACTGGTCGGCCGCTGTCTCCAGTGTCTGGTCGAGCGTGCCGCCGGCTTCTCCGGCCTCGACCAACGCGACATAGAGCTCGTTGAACACCTTGGGATGCTTGCGCATCGATTCGGCAAGCGATGATCCCGCCACCACGTCGGCTCGGACCTGCCTGAGTGCGTCCGCCAGCATGGGCTGCGGGGTTTGAGCTGCGATTGTATGCAGCGCTTCGGTGATGTTCAGGCCCGCTCGAACCAAGGTGGCGAACTGCCGAGACATGACGACCATGTCGCCGAGCTTGGGTTTCTTGGCGGGGCCGATCTGAAGCTCTGAAAGTTTCTTGCTCTCGGAAGTGGTTCCGCCCTGAATCGTGTACTTGGTCAGGTAGAGGTCGCTGTTTCGGAGTGCTTCGCGAAGTTCGGAGACCGAATCCGCGATCTGGATGCCTTGGGCGACTTTGCCTTGTTTGTCTCGTGCGCTGTAGCGATAGATGGCCATGGGTGTCTCGATCTGAATCAGTCTTCGGTCATCAGCACGCGGATGACTTCTTCCGGCGTCGTGATCCGGTCCATCACCTTCTGCACGCCGATGTCGTACATGGTTTGCATGCCGTCGGCAATGGCCTGTCTTTTAAGATCGGCACCGGACGCCTTGGCCAACACCATGTCGCGCAGGTTTTGGGTGATCGGCATGACTTCGTACACGCCGGTTCGTCCCTTGAGGCCGCGGTTCCCGCAACGTGCGCATCCCTTGCCGCGCGCGAGCAGGGGTGGTTTGCCATCGACCATGGGAAGCCCAAGGGTCTCGATGACCTTTGCCGAGGGTTCGTAGGTCTCCGTGCAGAACGGGCAGACCGTGCGGACCAAACGTTGTCCGACGACTCCCAGGATCGCCGAACTCACCAGGAAGGGCTCGACACCCATGTTCTGCAGGCGCACCAACGCGCCAGGCGCGTCGTTCGTGTGCAACGTGCTCAAGACCAAGTGGCCCGTGAGGGCCGCTTGAATCGCGATCTCCGCCGTTTCGTAGTCGCGGATCTCGCCGACCATGATGACGTCGGGGTCTTGGCGGACCAGTGTCCGCAGTCCGGCGGCAAAGGTCACCCCGATCTTCGCATTGACCTGCACTTGGTTGACCGTGTCCAATTGGTATTCGACCGGGTCCTCGATCGTGTTGATGTTCTTGGTCGAGTCGTTGATGGCCTGAAGGGCGCCGTAGAGCGTGGTCGACTTACCCGAACCCGTCGGGCCGGTGACCAAAACGATGCCGTGTGGACGGTTGATGAACCGCTCGAAAATCTCCTTCTGGTGAGGGTAGAAGCCCACGCGTTCGAGAGAGGCCATCGAGCCCGTCTTCTCAAGGACGCGCATGACGATCTTCTCGCCGAAGATGGTCGGCATGATGCTCACGCGCAGGTCGTACTCAATGCCCGAGTCGTCCTTGATCGAGAAGCGTCCGTCTTGCGGGCGTCGCCGTTCGGCGATGTTCATATGCCCCATGATCTTGATGCGGGAACACATGGCCGCCAAGTGATGGCGCGGCAGGGTGGTTTGGTCCACCATGATGCCGTCCATGCGGTATCGCACCCGAATCGTGTTCTCATGCGGTTCGATATGGATGTCGCTCGCGCCGCTGGAGATCGCCCCTTGAACGATGCTGTTGACAAGGCGGACAATCGGGGCTTCCTCGCCCAAGTCCATCAGTTCGTCGATCGTGGGTTCAGCCTCGCTTGCCGATCCCATGTCGATGTTGGCTAGAGCGGATTGCGCCTTGTGGCGTACGTCGAACGTGCGGTTGATGGCGTCCAGAAGGTCGGCCGAGAAGGCCAAGAAGGGCACAACGCGGCGGCCCAGGATGCCCGAAATCTCGTCCACCGTCGATAGGTTGAGCGGGTCTGCCATGGCGACCAGCACTTCATCGTCGCGCTCTTCGAATGGCAGAGCCAGATTCTGACGGGCCGTTTTCTCGGGAATGCGGCGGGCCAACTCGTGGTCCACTTGAATCTCGGTGAGCTCCACGTACGGGAAGCCCATCGTGAGCTGGAGGTATCTGCCCAAGGTCGAGGATGGAACGTAACCCAGAGCCACGAGCGCTTCGCCGAGGAAAGTACCAGTCTTTTCGCGGACCTCGAGTGCGTGGTTCAATTGGTTCTCATTGAGCACGCCGTCCGCGACCAAGATCTCACCCAGCCGGGCAGAGAGTCGATTCAGGGTCTGATTGGGTGTGAGCAGTCCAGCCATTTCCGGGTCCGCGCGCCCGCCCTACCCCGGCCGTGGGAGCCGGGGTGGGCGAGTACGGTTCAATCATCGGGGTAGATCGACCAGCTGGTTGCTGGTAGAAACCACGGTTTGGCGACGCTGGTCGCCTCAGGCTTTGGGCTTCACGACGACGATCGTGATATGGGTCGAGCCATCCATCGCGGCGGCGTTCACGGTCGCCTCGAAACCGGACTTGGTCTTGCCGAAAACGAAACCCATGGCCTCGTCGGCATAGCTGTCCTCCACGGTGACTTGCGGTTTGTAATACTCGACGACCTTCGATGGCGCGTCAGAGGTCGTGAAATTGAACGTGAAGTCTTCTGTGGTGGCAGTGACCGCCTTGTTGCCCTTCCCCTGAATCTTCGCGCCTGGGTAGTCGGTGAGTTCCAACCCGTCCATGGTGCCCACGGGCTTGATCGCGTCTGGTGCCTTCTCCACGGGCCTGGGTGGCTCGGCAAGGGGTTCGGCCGGTTTCGCCTCGGGCGCAGGCTTGGGCGATTCGGAATCCACTTGCGGGCTGTCTGCGGTCGGCTCGGATTTCGAGGCGTCTCCCTGACCGCAACCCGCGAGGCCCATCAAGAGTCCGAAAAGAGCAAGACCCAGTACAGTGGTGCGCGACATCGCCATCTATTGTCGGATTGAACCTCAAGATACAATACGGTGATGCGCTTCGAGGCCGACGCAATCGAGCGTCTCGACAAGTTCTTGGCGCGCATGCTCCCCCAACACAGCCGGACCAAGATCAAGAAGCTGTTGGACGAGGAGGGAGCCACGGTGAACGGTGCCTCGCGCCTCCCAGCATTCAAGCTGCAGCCAGGCGACGTCGTTGAAGTCGGGGAGATTCCGACAACTCCGCCGCATGACGACGAACCCGTTCCAATGGAGTTGGACGTTCTGTTCGAGGACGGTGACGTTCTTGTGTTGAACAAACCCCGTGGTCTGGCCGTCCATCCCGCACCATCGCAGAAGGCTCCGACGTTGGTCAATGGACTGTTGGCACGCCCCCACGGTCTTTCGCGGGCCGCGGGCGGATGGCGACCGGGCATTGTCCATCGCCTCGACAAGGACACCACCGGGCTCATGGTGGTGGCGAAGCATGATGTGGCCCACTTCGCCTTGGCCAAGCAGTTCGCATCCAAGACGGCGGAGCGTCGGTATGTCGCCGTGGTCCGGGGAGATCTGGAACGCGAACGTCTCACGATCGATGCGCCCATCGGACGCAGCCCGAACAGCCCGATCAAGATGGCCGTGGTGTCTGACGGCAAGTCCGCGGTGACGCATGTCAAGCGGTTGGCGCGGTGCGACGGAGGCACCTTGGTCGCGTGTCGCCTAGAGACCGGCCGCACCCATCAAATCCGGGTTCATCTTGCCGGCATCGGACACGCCGTGCTCGGCGACCATCTGTATGCGCCGCCCGAGTTCCAGAACCACCCGATGCAGCTTCATGCCGCGTTGCTGTCGTTCGACCACCCGGCGAGCGGAGAGCGCGTCGTCTGCTATGCCGCGCCACCACAGGACTTCCTGGGGTGTGCCACCTTGAGGCGCGAAGACCTCGAGGTTTGGTGATCCGTGTCCGAAGTGTCCGCTCGCGTTCAACGTCCACGCACTCGGCTTGGGTTCGCCAATCAGCTGGCCGCGCTGGCTCTGACGGTGTCAGGTGTGTGTCTGGACGCTCTCCAAGCACTCATGACCAAGATAGAAGTGGTGCGACCCTTCGCCCGGACGGATCCAGATGAGGCCGCGAGGGACGTCGGGCAACAGGAAGGCCACCACGTCCCACGCCTCGGCCACCGGGATCGCCGACCCATCGCGCCGGGCGACGACCAGATGCAGCAAGTCGTCCTCACCCTCGAACAGATACCGCCAACGACCAGCTACACCAGCGAACTCGGACTCCTCGTCAAAGTTCTCCCATGCCGTGGTCTTCGCTGCGTGAGCTTTGGAAGGACGAGGCAAGTGGATGGGCGCTCCCTCCGTGATCGCCCGGACTAGGCGACCCAGAACGAGGTCTCGTCGGCAGATTGCCGCGGCGTCGTCCACTACCGTGCCGCCGAGACAAGAATTTCGTAGGCCAACCGTGCGACGTCCACCAGATCCTTGCGGCTCACGTGCTCGTCGTGCGTGTGAATCTCGGTCATCCCGGTGGCGATGACGATCGAGGGCACGCCTTTGGCGTTGAACACATTGGCGTCTGAACCGCCAAGCGTGGTCCGCGTGAACGGGTTCATGCCTAGCTTTGCGCTGGCCTCCATCGCCAGGCGCACGACGGGTGCGTCGTCGGGAATCTGGTAGCTGTGGTAGTGCCGGTCGTGCTTGATTTCGGTCTTTGCTCCGTATTCGGCGGCGGCTTGTTCGAACCGCTGAATCATGTGGGCGACCTGCGCGTCGAGTTCGGCGACCGACGTGCCCCGCGCTTCGGCCTTGATCCGGACTTCGGCGCAGACCACGTTGGTCCCCGTTCCACCCGAGATGATGCCGAGGTTGGCCACGAGTTCCGGTCCGATGCGGCCAAGCTTCATGCCGTCGATAGCGCGTGAAGCGACTTGGATGGCGTTAATACCCTTTTCGGGGTCTTTGCCCGCGTGCGCGGGCTTGCCGATGATGCGGATGTCGAGCTTGTCGTGGGTGGCCGTTCGTGTGACGAACGAACCGACCGGGGGGCCTGTGTCGAGCACGTAGCCGAAGTCGAGTCCGAGTTCTTCGATGGCCAGCGCTCCCGCACCCTTGAGGCCGATCTCCTCGGAGACGGTGAAAAGCAGGTAGACGTCGCCGTGCGGCTCGCCTGATTCCATGAGGCATCGGACGGCTTCGACAGCGGGTGCCATGCCCGCGTAGTCGTCCGCACCTAGGATGGTGTCGGAAGCGGAGTAGAACACGCCGTCCCGCTCTTCGATGATCAGGCCTTCGGTGGGTTCGACGGTGTCGAAGTGGGCCGAGAGGAAGATCTTCGGGGCACCGGGTTTGTTGCCCGGGAGGCGGGCGATGACGTTGTTCGCGTTGCCACCGATCTTGACTCCCGCGTCGTCCTCCCACACTTCCAACCCCATGTCCTCCAGCACCTTTTTGCCGAAAGCGACGCATTCGCGCTCTTGAAGGGCGGGAGAGTTGATGCGGCAAAGGTCGAGAAAGAGCCCGACGAGACGTTCCTCGTTGATCATCGGCCCCAGTTTAGCCCGTTCGTCCCACGTTCGGGAGCCCAGCAGGAACCGCGAGACCGCGCCGCGAAGTGCGAACCATGTTGTCGTCCCTCGTGGCGTTCCCGCTCTTTCTCGCCCCCGTGTCGGTTCAAGCGCACGACCTGTTCACGTCGCACATGGTGTTGCAGCGCGGCAAGCCGATCCAGGTTTGGGGAAGCGGAACGGAAGGGGCGACGGTGCGCGTCTCGCTGGGGGGCCGCGCCGCCTCCGGCCGGGTGAAGGATGGCAAGTGGTCGGTGACGTTGCGCCCCATGCAAGCGGGTGGCCCGCACACGATGACAATATCCGGCCCCGACGGTGCCACGACTCTCGAGGATGTGTTGATCGGCGACGTTTGGGTCGCCAGCGGCCAATCGAACATGGAGTGGGCTGTCGACTGGGCGGGTGAGCCCGACAAGGCGAAGGAGAAAGCCAACCGCTACCCCAACATTCGCCTGTTCACCGTGAACAAGCGCGCCGAAGGTTCGCCCGTCGCCAACGTCGTCGGATCCGGCTGGAAGGTCTGCTCCGCGCAGACGGTCGGCCCTTTCTCGGCGGTGGCGTTCCACTTCGGAGCGAGGGTCTTCGACGACGCCAAGGTGCCGATCGGCCTGATCAACACGAGTTGGGGAGGCACACCCGCGGAGGCGTGGACGACGCGGGAGCGACTGGAGACCATTCCAACTCTCGCCGACCGCCTGAAGCAATACGATGCCCAGATCGCTTGGTTCGAGCGTCGGAAAGAAGACCAGATGCGCGCGTACAACGACGCCGTCGCCGCGTTTCAGGCCGCCCAACGCGAGAACCGCCCCACCGGCCCGTGGCCCACGCACCCCGATCCGCGCCAGTCGCCATGGGGACCGGCCACGCTCTACAACGGCATGGTGGCCCCCCTGCGCGGCTACGGGGCGAAGGGGTTCATCTGGTACCAGGGCGAATCCAACGCGGGGCGCGCCTACGAATATCGGACCCTGATGGCCCAGACGGTGCTGACGTTTCGCGAGGCGTTTGGTGGAGGCGATCTGCCGTTCTATCAGGTGCAGCTCGCACCCTTCATGGACATCCAGAAGGATCCAGGGGATAGTCAATGGGCCGAGTTGCGCGAAGCCCAAAACATCGTGTCCCAACGTCTCAAGAACGTGGGTGTCGCGGTGATTGTGGACGCAGGCGACGAGAAGGACATCCACCCCCGCGACAAGGTCACGGTCGGCAATCGGCTGGGCTTGCTCGCGTTGCGGGACGTCTACGGCAAGAAGATCGCAGCCCAAGGGCCGACGTTCCAGTCCGTGCGTTTTGGCGGTGGCGCAGCGACCCTGCGGTTTGGTGATTGCGCAAGCGGATTGCTGTTCAAGGGCGAGCGGCTTCAGGGCTTTTCGATCGCTGGCGACGACAAGAAGTTCGTTTGGGGCAACGCCGAGATCGTCGATGGCTTCACCGTGCGCGTCTCGCACCCCAGCGTGCCCAACCCGAAGGCTGTGCGTTACGGGTGGGCGAACTATCCGACGGGCAACCTTTGGAACGGCGACGGGTTGCCGGCTTCGCCGTTCAGGACCGACGTGCCGAAGTAGAACTCAGCGCAACATCGGCCACTTGCCCTCGACCTCGAACCAGCCGTCAACAGTGTAGATCTTTCGGGTCAAACCGGCAGGGAGCGTGAGGACGCTTGAAGCATCCTGTTCGGGTACCGACGTGCGGAGCGGCTTGCCTACCCTCGCGTGTTGGGGCCACTCGGGCTCGCTGATCGCCATGCGCCCGAGAGCAACCAAGTCGCACCCCATCGCCAAGACGGCCTGCGCGTCTTCGAGCGACCGCACGCGCCCCACGCCGATGAGCGGGATACGACCCCGGATGGCCTCGACCGCCTTGCCCAGGACGGCCTCGTCGAAATCTCCGACGAGGCTGCTGCGGCGGTAGTCGTTGAGCGAGATGTGCAGCCAATCCAGGGGTCTCTGGCAGAGCGCTTCGATCAGGGCTTCGGTATGCGGCCAGCGAATGCCTGGGGTCTCGGTTTCCTCGGGTGAGAATCGGTAGCCCACCGGATAGCGCGGCCCTACCGCATCCAGTATGGCGTCGGTCACGGCCAAAGGGAACGCCAAGCGGTCTTGTCCCCACCGGTCGTCGCGCCGGTTGCTGTGCGGACTGACGAACTGCTGTAGGAGGTAAGTGTTGGCTCCATGGACCTCGATGCCCTGGAATCCGGCGCGTTTGGCTCGAAGGGCGGCATCGGCGAACGCGCGGATCAGGTCCTCGATCCCGGACTCCTCCAAGGCGCGGGGCATCGCCGCGTTGGGCCGCTCGGCGGGGATGGCGCTTGCCGAGACGGGTTGACCTCCGCAGAGCGCCGGTGGGCACTGTCGCCCGCCGTGATGGATTTGGAGGACGCCCATCGCGCCGGACTCCTGGATCGCATCCGCCGCCGATCGCAACGAAGAGAGACGTTCGTCGCTGTCGCACGCCCATTGCCCGTCGAACGCTTGGCCCGAGCGATGCACGTAGCACGCTGCGGTCATCACCATGCCGAACCCACCCTCGGCGCGCCGTCGCAGGTAGTCCAACTCATCGGGAGCGATGTCGCCGTTCGGAAGGGAGGAGTAGGTTGTCATCGGGGCGACGACGAGCCTGTTCTTCAGACGGTGTCCGCTCGGGAGATCGAAGGGTCGGAAGGGCACGACCGGATTCTACGCGTTGCCATGCTGTGGAGTCGCTGAGAGGAGAACGGCACCTCGATGAGCCCGGTCAGGCCGTGGCACCCTTGGCGACACTTGCGAAACGTTTCGCATATAATCAGGCCATGTGGTCTGCCATGCTGCTGCTGGCCTCCGGAGTGTCCCTGATGAGTCAACCGACGACGCCCAATCGAGTGACGATCGAACGAGTCGGCGAGGGTTGGACGTTGATGCGGGCTGGGTCGCCGTATCGGGTGAAGGGCGTCGGCGGCAACTTCCGAGCCGAGTATGCGGCTCGAAGCGGGGCGAACTCGTTCCGCACGTGGGGTGCCGAACGCTTGGGCCTCGACTTGGACCTCGCCAGTCGTCAGGGGATGACCGTTTGTGCGGGCATTTGGCTGTTGCACAAGTCGGGCCTGGACTACACGAATGCCGATCAAGTGCGGGCCCAGGCCGAACGGGTCAAGCAGGTTGTCGAGGCGCACCGCAACCATCCCGCCCTGCTCGTCTGGTCGCTCGGCAACGAGATGGAACACAGCAACGACACACCCGACCTGTGGCGGGCCGTCGGCGAACTCGCCAAGATGACGAAGTCGTTGGACCCGAACCATCCGACCATGACCGTTGTCGCCGAGGTCAACGCCCAAAAGATCGAGCATATCAAGCGCTACGCGCCCGACATCGACATCTTGGGAGTCAACTCGTATGGCGGTGCCTCCTCGTTGCCTAAACGCCTCAAAGAACTCGGGTGGGACAAGCCGTACATGCTGACCGAGTTCGGTCCGTTGGGTCCTTGGGAGCGGCCCAAGACCCCGTGGGGAGCCGCCATCGAGCAGACCAGCACCGAGAAGGCCCAGTTCTTCCGTGAAAGTTTCATCCCCAATGCGGCCGATCCGGCGTGTCTTGGCACCTATGCGTTCCTTTGGGGTGAGAATCAAGAGACCACGCCGACGTGGTTCGGGATGTTCTTGGATTCGGGCGAGGGGCTGGAGTCAGTGGACGTTATGACGACGTTTTGGACGGGTCGGGCCGTTGCTCGCGCGCCGCGGGTGGAGCGTTTCCACTGCGATGTCGGACAGAAGGAGGTCTTGCCCGGCAGCAAGTTGCGCGCCGAGGCGACAGTCACCGATCCCAATGGAGATGCACTGGCGTTCAAGTGGGTGCTGCGCCCAGAAGTGACCGACACCCGTTTCGCAGGCGAAGGCGAGCAGCGGCCGATGGCCGTGGGGCTGTGGGACACGGGCAACCGAGGCGTGCTTGAAATCGAGGCACCATCAAAGCCCGGCGCCTACCGCCTCTATATGTATGCGACGGACGGCAACGGGCACGCGGCGACGGCCAACGCGCCTCTCTTTGTGCAGGCTGTCGATCATCAGGTCCAGGACCGGGAACGTTCCGCAAGGGAAGGGCGTTGAACCTGACCGAAGGTACACTGCCGGGTTCATGCTCTTCCAGCGGCGAAGCCTTCGGGAACAGTTCGAGCAGCAGGCTGAGAAGGTATTCCCCTCTGTGTTGGGGACGGCGTTGCGGCTCACACGCTCCCGAGAGGAGGCCGAAGACCTTGCCCAGGAAGCCATGGTCCGGGCCTACGAGGCGTACGAACGCTTCGATGGGGCCAACTTCAAGGCGTGGCTGCTACGCATTGTGACGAATCTGTACATCAATCGGTACAGGCAACGGCAACGTGCGCCGCAGCTCGGTTCGCTGGACGACGACCACGTCGCCGAACCCAGCGGAGACGAGGCCGAAACGCCGGAGAGACTGGTGTTCGACGAACTCGTCGGCGCCGAAGTCGAAGAAGCGCTGAGCAGAGTGCCCGAGGACTTTAGGATGGCCGTGATGCTGAGCGACATCGAAGGATTGACCTATCAGGAAATCGCTGACGCGACAGGGGTGCCGATTGGCACGGTTCGCTCGCGTCTGGCGCGGGGTCGGGCCTTGCTCAGAAAGCACTTGGCCGACTACGCCGTGAAGAGCGGCTACATCCGAGAGGACGAACGATGAGCGACCGTCTGCAACCCGAAGATCTTCACGCGCTGGCCGACAACGAATTGCCCCCCTCCGATCGCGATCGCGTGTTGACCGCGCTTCGAAGCGATCGTGTTGCCCAGCGGGAATACGAGGGCATCCTCGCCATGAAGCGCGCGCTCCAAAGCCGACGCGACGCCCACACCTCGGACGAACTCTGGCAGACCTGTCGCGCTCGTTTGCAGGCCATCGAATCCACCCAGCGCACCGAGCGGTTCGTTTGGCGCAACGCGTGGGCGTTGTCCGCATGCGTGTTCTTGGTGTTGGTGTCCGCCGCTTGGTTCCAGCGTTCCGGTCCGCGACCGGTGAGAGCCCAAGAAGTCGCGATGCTGGCGTCCGGCATGTTTCCTTCGGGCTCGTCGCATGTGGCCGACCCCAATCGTTTCGGTCAGTGGTTCGAGAAGGAAGTCGGTGCGCCGAAGATTCCGTCTGGCCCGTTGGTGCCCATCGCGGGGGTGGCGGGTACGTTTCATGGGGCCCGTGTGGCGCGCATCGTGTTGCAGGATCAGCGGGGCACCGTTTCGTTCGTCGTCGTCCACAACCCGTCGGTCGCCTACCGATCGGACTGCAGTCAGACGCGCTACTTTTGCGTGAACCAGATGCGGAACATGAATGCGGTCGCCTGGCTTGAACCGGGCTTTGAGATGATGCTTGTCGGCGACCGATCCCAAGCCGATCTGCTGTCGATCGCCGAGCAGCTGCGCGACCACTGAGTCACCATCGTCCCAAAGGTCTGGGAATCGGTGATCGTCCCCTTCGACACCGCGCCACCCTTGGCTCTTTGCGTCCGAGAGGTCAGCGGGCGCGGGCTCAGGGTGACGAAACCTCCAACCGTCACGCTGAGGAGCCCGGCCATGGGACCTTCCGTTCTCGGTAAGGCGGTACCTGCCGGGCGTCTCGAAGCGGATCCGGTCCGTCCCCTTCGACTCCGCGCCACCCTTGGCTCTTTGCGTCCGAGAGGTCAGCGGGCGCGGGCTCAGGGTGACGACATTGGGAGCCCTCGAAGCGGATCCGGTTCGTCCCCTTCGACACCGCGCCACCCTTGGTCCTTTGTGTTCGAAAGGTCAGCGGGCGCGTGCTCAGGGTGACGACATCGGAAATAGGGCCCTAGACGATTCCACGCGATCGCAGAGCAGCCACCATCTGACAGCACGGGTCGTTCCATGGGTCGATCAGCACGGCATCCCAACCACAAGCGAGGGCACCCTCGACGTTCTTCACTCCATCCTCGAAGAACACGATGTCCTCGGGTTTCGCGCCGCAAATCCCCTCAAAGGCCCTGTAGATGGCTGGATTGGGTTTGTCGAGCTTCAGCCGGTGCGAGCCCACCTGAAAGTCCAGCCTGGGCAGGTGCGGCAACAGGACGCCTTCCATGAACACGCGCCAATGAAGCTCGTTCGTGTTGCTCAGGCAGCCCGTCTTCACCCCTCGCTCCCGGAGCGATTCGACCAGTTCGACCGTACCGGTGTTCGGCCCCACCAGGATCGCTTGATGCACCCGGAAGGCCGTCTCGGCCGAGACGCCCATGAAGTCGCCGAAGACCTGCAAGAACTCGTCGTCGGTGTAGCGGCCCGCTTGGTAGTCGTCGAAAAACGCCAGGTCGCCGATCTTCTTGCCCTCCAGCGAGGCGGGGATGGGGTCGAGACCCACGGCTCGGGCGCAATCGGCAAAAACGGGCCTGATTTCGGCCAAGACTCCGCCCACGTCGAAGCAAACCACACGCATGGCGTCCATTGTGACGCTTCCCGTGTTACACTCGGACCATGACCACCCTCCTTCTCGCTGCAGCATTCCTGTTGCCCGGCGCCGTCGAGCAGCGTCAATTCGTCCCGCTCTTCAACGGTCGGGATTTGACCGGCTGGACGATGGACGTTCCCGAACTCGACGCCAAGCCCGACGGCCCCAAGCCGTTCATCGTGCGCGACGGCCTCTTGGTCAGCCTTGGCAATCCAGGCGGCCACTTGATCACGGAACGCGCGTTTGAGAACTACCGCCTGGAAATCGACTATCGGTTCAGCAAGACCCCCGGCAATTGCGGTGTTTTGGTTCACGCGTCAAAGCCTCGGCGGCTGTACGGCATGTTCCCGCAAAGCATTGAGGTCCAGATGCAGAGCGGCGATGCGGGCGACTTCTGGTGCATCGGCGAGGACATCCAAGTGCCCGACATGGAGGCGCGGCGCGGGCCGAAGGCCAACTGGGGCGTGGATGGCGACAAGGCGCGACGCATCCGCAACCTGACCGACGGCAGCGAGAAGCCCGTGGGCGAGTGGAACTCCATGGCGATCGAGTGCCGCGCAGATACGATCAAGGTCTGGGTGAACGGCACTTTGGTGAACGATGGCTTTGGGGCCACGGCTCAGCGCGGCAAGATCGCGTTGCAGGCTGAAGGCTCCGAGGTCGAGTTCAAGCGCATCGAGATTCGCCCGTTGTGAACCGGCAGGACTCGAACGTCTAGCGTGGAATCGATGGATCGTGAGTCACGGTCCCCTCTCCAACATCGCTCGCATCCAAACAAACGTCCGCAGCAAGCGCGTCTCGAGTTACGACCGCTCCGGCGGCAATGGCGACTGCGTGCCCATCGAGCCCGGCGCGACGTTCACGATGGCCGAGATCGCCGGCGCAGGGATCGTCAAGCACATCTGGATCACGATCAGCGCGCGCGACGAGATGATTCGGCGCAACCTCGTGCTCCGCATGTATTGGGACGGCTGCGACCACCCGAGCGTCGAGTCGCCCATCGGCGATTTCTTCGGCCAGGGTTGGGGCGAGAAGTACAACTTTGTCTCGCTTCCTCTGGCTGCCGCGCCGCGCACGGGCAATGCGTTGGTGTGCTACTTCCCGATGCCGTTCGGCAAAGGCGCACGCATCACGGTGGAGAACCAAGGGACCGAGAAAGTGGACGCGTTCTACTACTATGTGGACTACGAAGAGCACCCGTCCATCCCCGACGACATGGGCCGATTCCACGCTTGGTACAACCAAGAACTGACTCAGCCTGAATCGGAGCAAGGGGATATCGAGAACGAGTGGGGCATCTTCCAACCCTCGCCCAAGAACCCGACGGATGCCAACAACTATCTGTTTTGCGACGTGGAAGGCGCGGGGCAGTTCGTGGGCGTGAACTACTATTGCCATTGCCCGACGCCGATCTGGTACGGCGAAGGCGACGACATGTTTCTGGTGGACGGCGAGCCCTGGCCGGGCAGCGCCCATGGCACGGGTTCGGAGGACTACTTCAACCAATCATGGAGCCCGGACGAGCACTACCTGCATCCGTACTTTGGCACGGCCCGCGCGCCGGGGCGGCTCAACGACGACCCCTTGTTCGGTTGGTTGGGGCGGGGGCACTGCTACGAGCGTGGCGTATTGGTATCAGACCATGCCGCACAAGCCCTTCCCGGCGCTGGCTCCGTTGGAGGCGCGCCAACCCCGTGCGAAGATCACTACGGTAGACGTCCACCGTTGGCGCGATGCTTGGCGCAAAGCGATGGGCGGTGGCGGGTTGTGGGGCAACGAACGGCCGTCTTGACCTTGGAGGGACCCGCTCCATCGGGTCACAACTCAGGCGAGTCCGAGTTCTAGGTAAGGTCCAATCAGCGGATGGATAGGCCGCTTGATGGCGTCCGAGAAAAGACGGAAGTTCTTCCGTAGACCTTGACAAACTTGGGGGGGGGGGGGGATATTCTGGTGACGAGATGAATTGGGGCGGCACACTCCGCATGGCGCTTGCCAGAGCAACAAGAGATTGGGACTGCTGGCTGTCGCTGTTCTTTGGGATTGCGTTTGCGTTCTCGGCACTTTACGGTGCCTTTCCTGCGAAGCGCCAACTCCTTCCGATGTTTCGACGATCGAGTTTACTTGCGCGATCATCCGGGACCCGTGTATCGTCCTCTGCTCGTGAGCATTGATGCAGGCGGCATCGTTCGTCGCGTACGCCCGTACATTCAGATTCCCGCGGAGGACCTGCCGTGATTCGTCTTCGAGCGTACACCGTGGTTGAGTTGCTCACCGTGGTGGTCATCATTATGGTGATTGCCGGACTCGTTGGCACGGCAGTGCCAGCCGCCATTGGACAGGCGAGGGTGGGGCGCGCGATCGCGCACATGCGCCAGATCCAGACGGCGATCAGCCTGTACCGTTCATCGTGGGACGGGGTTGAAGGTGCCGCGACGCCGCAGGCAGCGGGTTTGCCCGTTGCCAACGAGAACTCGATCCGCCTCTGGTCAGACGTATTCGACACTGTTCCTGAACTGTGGATTGGGTGCGGGGCCCATCCATCAGTCCATCCCAACCAGGCGAAGCCGAGCGTCACCAGCATTACGTACTTCTTCATTGTCACCAACGCCGACTATAGCGACTGGTATGGTCGCTTTGGGGAACGCCTGCCTGTGGTTTTTGACATGAACTGCTCACCTTCGGATGTACACGTCAACAATCCGTACGAACGAAGGCGAGGTCTCGCCGTCACACTCCTGGGAAATGCCGTCAGCCGATGGAGCCTGGGAGAGCCGCTACACCCAGGATTCTGGGCACTCCAATAGGAAAATCCATGAACATCAACTCGACGAAGCGCGCGTTTACGCCCCTGTCCATCCTGTCGGTCATCGCCGCATGTGCGCTGATCCAGACCCCGGTTGCAGCCGATCCGCCGGGTGGCATCACCTGCAAGGACTGTGCGGACATCGGTCCCTGCTCCAGCTACAGCACCCTTCTGAACACTACGCACGAGTGCAGGGTCATCGATGGCCCGACCAACTGCAAGGAGTGGAAGCGCGAGTACTGGTCGTGCAACGACACGGGCAAGGGCGGAGGCCACAAGTTCATCGTCGAGTACGACGAGCCCGGGTCCTGCATGGAGGAGCACTGCTACTAGGCAAGTGATTGCACCGAAGAAGATTCGCATTGCTGTCCTTGCTGGCTCAGCCGTCGTCGTTGCGCTGGCGGTTGTCTGGCTCTATCGGCCCGCCGAATCGCTCGACAAAGCAGCAGTGCGGATCGCTTCGTGTCTGTCCAGCAAGGATGCTTCGTGCATCTCCAGCTATGTGAGTGACGTTGAGATGTCCGCTGTATTGACGGGGTCAGGCATCAATGCAGTCGTGTCGTACTTGCTGAGTCAGTTTCCGAGTGCGTCGTACGAGGCAACGCCGAGCAGCCCGGGTCGTGAGACAGATGGTATGGACTTCTACACTGTCAGCGGCCGCAGTCGAGACGGGAGGTTTGTAGAGGTAGCCATTCGAATCGCCTACACGCCGGATGGAATCAAAGCACCCGAACTCTTGAGCGACTTGACGAAGGTGGGTTGGTTTTTGCAGGGCGACTCCATCCCAGCAGAGACGAATGGGCTGGCGAAACTCCTGAGAATCCGGTCGGGTCTTGAGCGGACCAGGGGCAGATTGAAAGAGCTGGGCATGGTTGGCGTCATGAGGCGCGGAGAAGTCCAAACATGGGAACAATTGACGGTCTACTATGACGATGCCGTGGCCCGGGCAATGAGCGGGAAGCCCAAAGGGTGAGACTGGAATGGTGGCCTACTCGCTTGGCCCACCTTCGGATTCGACCCGGAACTGCTCGTTGTAGAGTCGCGCGTAGAGGCCGTCCAGCGCCAGCAGCTCGGCGTGTCGCCCTCGCTCGATCACGCGGCCGTTGTCAATGGCCAAGATGAGGTCGGCGCTGAGGATGGTCGAAAGTCGGTGGGCGATGGCGAACGTGGTGCGCCCCTGCATCAGCGTGTTCAGCGACTGCTGGATGAGCCGCTCGGACGTGGTGTCGAGTGCGGATGTGGCTTCGTCGAGGATGAGGATGGGCGGATTCTTGAGGATGGCGCGTGCGATGGCGATGCGCTGTTTCTCACCGCCCGAGAGCTTGTAGCCACGTTCGCCGACCACGGTCTCGAAACCCTCGTCCAGCGACGCGATATGGTCGTAAATGGCGGCGGCCTTGCACGCGGCGACCAGTTCTTCGTCGGAGGCGTCTGGCTTGGCGATGAGCAGGTTCTCTCGGATCGTGGTGTGGATAAGGTAGGTCTCCTGCGTCACCATGCCGACCACGCGTTGGAGATCTTCCAAGCGCAGGTCGCGCACGTCTGTTCCATCCAGCAGCACGCGCCCGGCGTCCGGATCGTAGAGGCGAGGGATCAAATAGGTCAGGGTGGTCTTGCCCGCGCCCGAAGGGCCCACAAGCGCCACGAGCTGACCGGGCTGGGCTTCGAACGAGATGCCGCTCAACGTCCACTCGTCGCTTTCGGGTTCGTACTTGAACCCCACGTCTTCGAACGTGATGCGACCCTGGACCGCCGAGTGAGGCAGGGCCTTCGCGTCGGGCTTGTCGGTCACATCGCGCGGGGTGTCCAGGTATTCGAAGATGCGGCGGAAGAGGGCGAGCGAGCCCAGAAGTTCGACTTGCAGGCTCATCAGCCCCGTCAGCGGAAAGAACATCCGCATCTGCATGGCCGAGAACGCCACGAGCAGTCCGACCGTGATGTTCTGGTCGCCGCGGAACGCCAACCAGCCCGCCAGCCAGTAGATCAGGGCGGGCACGATTTGCGTGATGACGCGGATCATGCCGAAGAACGCGTACTGAAGGACCGAGGACTTGATCAGCCAGCCGGCCAGCTTCTGGTTCTCGACGTCGAACTTCTTGGCCAGCACGTCGGCGCGCCCGATGGTCTTGCCGAGCAACGCTCCGGAGACCGACAGGTTCTCCTGCATCATCGAGTTGAGTTCGGACGTCTGCTCCTGGGTGCCTTGGCGGATGTGTTGCGCGAAGTCGCCCAGCCACTTGCCAAACCATGCGAAGAAGGGGATGAGGCCCACGGCGAGCAGGGTGAGACGCCAGTCCATCCACACCATCGCAACAAAGGCCGAGACGACGATCGCCACGTTGCTCAACGCATCGACGAACGTGTTGCTGAGGACGTTCTGCACCCCGCCGACGTCGGAGATGAGTCGCGTCTGGATGTCGCCGGTGCGCGTCCGCGTGAAGAAGCGCAGGGACATGGACTGCAGGTGCGTGAACAGGTCGTTGCGCATGTCCCGCATGATCTTCTGGCCGATGACCACGCTCTGGTAGCCGTACAACAAAGTCACTCCGGCGGCAAGGATCGTGACGACGATGGTCAGGATGGAGTAGAGCGTGACAACGCCGAGGTCGTTCTTCTGGATGCCTTGATCGATGAGGATCTGCAGGAAGAAGGGCGGTGCGAGGCCGAGACCGACGCCGACGGCCACGCTGACGAGCATGGCGATCAATTCGGCTTTGTGCGGGGCATAAAGGCCGAACACCCGGCGGACAAGCGGGCCCGAGGGTGGCAACGGCGGCGTGGGGGAACTCACCTGCGATGGTTACCCGATTCGGGGCATGGGGCGTGGGCCGAACTCGTCCAGAAGTCACCCGGGTGTCATGTGGCCACCAGCCAAAATGACCGTAGATGAGCCTTGACAAGACCCCCCTGTACTACACCTTCGGCAACCACATGCACTGGGTCGATATGCAGTGGCTGTGGGGATACCACGTCATGCCGGGCTCCACCTTCGACATGCTGCGCTTCGGCGAGGCCGCGGGAGCGAAGGGCAACGTGAACTTCGACGGGGTGGGCTACGAAAAGCTCGCCGCCGAAGCCCCTGAGGCGTTGGAGGCGTTGCGCGATGCCGTGCGAGAGGGGCGCATCGAGCCCGTCGGCGGCTCTTACGCCCAGCCCTACGGCCTTTTCCACGGGGGCGAATCCAACATCCGCCATCGCGTGTACGGCGCGCGAGCGGTGCGGCGGCTGCTGGGCGTGTGGCCCAAGACGTTCTGGGAGGAAGAATTCGACTTCTTCCCCCAACTGCCCCAGATGCTGCGCGGCTCCGGGTTCGAGTACGCCTCGCTCTACTTCCAGTGGACCTGGCACACGCCCGAAGTTCCTCGGGAAACGGTGCCGGTCGTCTGGTGGGAGGGGCAAGACGGCTCGCGGCTGCTCACGGCCACGCGGAACGCCCTGAACCTGCACCAATGGCCCGAGGACATGCAGATCCTCTTCGACCAACTGGCCGCGGGCGAGCAACCCGTGACGCGGCTGGGCGACGTGCCGCCGCTGATCCTTCAGTGGGTCGAACTCATGCCTTCGCCCGACTGGATGTGCCGCTCCGAGGTGTTGCTCCCCAAACTCACCGAACTGCTGGCGGACAACCGTTTCGAGATCAAGCCTTGCACGCTGGGCGAGTACCTCCGCCTTGCGTCTTCAGCCCCCGATATCCCCGTGAGGCGGTACTGCTTGGACGACGTGTGGCACGGCATGTCGCAGGGCAAGAATGGGGACTACATGCGGCAGGAGTCGCAACGGCTCGAGGCTGAACTGCTCGCCGCCGAGTCACTGGCAACCGTGCTGAGTGTGTTTGGTCGTCCCTACCCACGATGGGACGTGTATCCGGTTTGGGAACTGGAGGAGGCGTGGCGCCACTTGTTGATCGCCCAGCACCATGACAACGACGAATGCGAATCCCTGTGCGGGCACGTGGCGGTCGCCGGGCACGAGTACGCACGACGGCTCGCTCCGACCGAATACCTGTTGGCCCACCTGGCCGAGCGAACGGGTTTGCGTATGTCGAACCTTGCGGTGAACCCGTTGGGTTGGCCCGTTCCCGACCCGGAGACCGGCGAGCCCATTCCCCCCATGGGCTACGCGCCGACGCCCTCGCCCCTGCGCTGGATCCGCGACGGCGAAGTTCTGACTGAGCCTTCGTTGCACCATACCCTTGGCGACTGGACGGTGAACATCGACCAAACGGGTGGTTCGGTGTCGTTCACGCACCCCACCATGCCCGATGGCTGCTTCAGAACGACTCCGTGCATCTCGCTTCAGACAGACGGCCGACGGGTGGTTTTCGATCGGATCGATCAAGTGCTGGTCCACGACGAGTACCTCTCCATCAACTTCAAAGCGGACGTCGAATCGGCCAACGTCGGTCTGATGATCGAGGCCGACCGCCTGGGCGCCTTGAAGATGTCGGTCAGCGTGGATTCGTTGGAGTTCCAGGAGGAGGGGGCCTACGCGCATCGCACCGACTGGGACCCGGATCCCGGGATGAACGCTGGAGTGAAGATCGAGTTCGAGCCGTTCGCGGAGGATATCAGTTTGATCGTGGACTCTCCGTACGCCGTCCACGAGGTCCATCCGAACGGCTCCGGGCTCAAGAAGTATCCCAAGGGCGACTGGATGACCAGCGAGCAGTGGTTCGAAACCGTTGAGAATCCGTTTCACTCGACGTCGTTCGTCGATCTGGCGTGTGCGGACGGCAGTGGCTTGATGATTGTGCATGAGGCGAGCCAGCAGTGGTTCCGCACACCTGCGGGCGTTGCCAATTTGCTCACGATGAGGGATCCTTGGGACAACGGGCTGTATCGGCCGCGGCTTCACAAGGGCTTCTGGCTCGCCCCCCACGGTTCATGGTCCAACCGAGACCGGTGGCGCACGGCCAGAACGCTGCTCAACCCACCGCTTCAGAGGGAAGATGCGGCGTGGTCTCGGTCCGCTCTCGTACCTGAAGTCGATATGCCCGTTTCATTTGGGGGCTTGGAGCTGGTGGCCGATCACAGCCTCGTGACCGCTTTCTATCGTGAGTCGGAAGACGCGGGCAAGCACGTCGAAGGCTACGCGGGCGAGGGCATGGGCTACCCAACCATCGTGCGGATCGTGGAGTTCAACGGGGTCGGCGAGACCGTGATCCTCAAGCTCCCGCGCGAAGTGGCCGCTGCCTACAAGACAAACCTCCTCGGCGGAGATCGCCAACCTCTCGCGACCTCGCCGACCGAGCCGCCCAGCTACTCGCCGGAGGGCTGGTCTTGGACGGCCATTGAGGTGTCCCTGCGGCCCTACGAGATCGCGACGCTGTACGTGGACCTCGTTCAGGCGCGCAAGCAAACCCGAGACCTGGATGCCAAGCGCGAAGTCTGGGCCACGGTCCATCGGGTGGAATAGACTGGTCGAGTAGACTGGTCGGCATGAAAACCGTCGGTGCATACGAGGCGAAAACCCACTTCGGCCAACTGCTGGACCGGGTCGAGCAGGGCGAGACCATCCAGATCACCCGGAACGGCAAACTGATCGCCGAGCTGACTCCGGTTGAGAAGGCCAAGAGCGAGTGGCGGGAGTTTGTCGACCGGGTCGTCGAGAACAAGAAGACATACGGAATCAAGGGCTTGACACCCGAGGAGATTCGCGAGTGGATCGACGAGGGCCGCAGGTGAGGGTTTGCGCCGACGCGTCTGTTGCCCTTGCATTCCTGTTGGACGAGGGTAGCACGACGGCCAATGCGCTGATGTACGAACTTGAGGCCGGAATCCTCCATGTGCCCGCACATTGGTCGACGGAGGTACTCAACGGCTTGTTGATGTCCTTGCGGCGGGGGAGGATGGACATCGAGACTTTCCGCAACCAGTTCGCTATGTTCCAAACCCTTAACTCAAAGGCGAACCTAGATAGGGACCCCGACTGGGCTGAAGTCGCCAGAATAGCCCATCAATGCGGCCTGACCGCGTATGACGCGGCCTATGTCGAGCTTTGCAAGCGACGAGGAGCAACCCTAGCGACCCTAGATCGGAGGTTGGGTGCCGTCGCCCATCAGTTAGCTCTAGACATCTACTCAATGTAGCTGTATTCCCGAGTGCGAACGCCTACCGCCGCAGGAATCCCCGTTCCCGCAACCACCCCAGAAGCACTTCGCGACCCGTCATGTGCCGCCCGTCCACCCGACGCCCGGACCGCATCGACCATGTGACCTCGCCCTTCATCTGCTGCGCCTCGTAGAACTCCCGCATCCGCACGTCGTAGTCGCCCAGACCCGCCTCGGCATTGTAGCGATCCCGGAACCAGACGACGTCCTGCGGCAGGCGGGGCTTGATTTCCGCCGACAACCCATCGGCGGGGTAGCCGATGCACAATCCGAACAGGCCGAACACCCCCTCTGGGAGGTCGAGTAGCCGAGCGATGCCCTCGGGATCGTTTCGCAGCGCTCCGATGTAGCAGACGCCGAGTCCGACCGATTCGGCGGCGACCGTCATGCGCTCGGCGGCGAGGGCCGCATCCATCGCCGCCATCAGGAAGAACTCCAGAAAGTCCAAACCCTCGGCTCCCTCGTCAACGGATTTCGCCGCGCGGCGCAAACGGTGATGGTCGGCGAGGAAGGCGAAGAACCACGGCGCGGCATGGACCTGCTTCTGGTCGGCGCAACATCGTGCCACCTCGGCTCGAAGAGCCGGGTCTTGAACGCTCACGATCGAATAGAGTTGCAGGTTGCTGCTGGTCGACGCGCTCTGGGCCGCCGCGACGAGTCCCGCGACCAGCGATTCGGGAACCTCACGATCGGCAAACTTCCGCACGGAGCGGTGGCGCAAAAATGGGACCAACTCGGGGATCTCGGCAGAGGGGTCCGAGCCGTAGCGCAGCCGCCAGACAGTGCGGAAGTCTTCTTCGAACATCAATCGAGACCGACGCCCTTGGCCGCCCACAGGAACCCGCGCCGCATCAATTCGCGCGGTTCGTAGGCTTCAAGGACGGCTCGGTTGTGGCCGAGCGCGTTGTAGAACACGCGACCCGCGCCGTACATCTTCGTCCAAACCTGCGGCATTTTGCACGCGTTCGCCGTATGGGGTCCGTCGGCGCCGGCGGTAGGGAAGTCGCACGTCGCCAGCACGTTGTTGCCCGGGTCGGTGTGCAGGTAATACTGCTCGCTCACCACGTCGAAGTCGCCGATGCCGGCTGTGATGGCGTGGGGGTTGCTCTGGCAAATGTTCACCCTGTACCGGACCCCGTCGTTGCCCGGGTGCGCCACCCACTGGCCGCCGGTCATGAACTGCCATTCGGTCGCTGCGCGGAATGCGTCGCACATGCCGCCGTGGCATCCCGCCAGACCGACGCCGTGAATCGCCACGGCATCCAGCACGGGGCGCTCTTGCTGCGGTTCGATCGAGCCCATTGTCCAGATCGGAACGATGAGGTTGAGCCCGGCGAGTTTGTCGGCGTCTTCGAAGGCGGCCAACGTATCGCTGAGTTCGGTATCGAAACCCTCGTTGCGGAGGATGGTGGCGAAAAGGTCGGCGACGCGGTCGGGTTCGTGCCCGTCCCAGCCGCCGTAGACGATGAGCGCCTTGCGGTCTGCCATGGTCCCGAGGTTACCGCCCGGCGAACTCGCCGTGGGCCTTTCTTCGCGGATTGCCGATGGGTTCCCGGGTGGCTTCGTAGTTCAGAGCGATGCCGCGCCTTGTGTTCGAGACCCTGCTGCCATGCCCTATCGCACGGGTCTGGGAGTTTCATGCAAGCGCAGACGCGCTGAATGCGCTGACTCCGCCCTGGCGGCGGGTCGAGGTTCTCTCGGACGATTTGCGCGTGGTCGAGGGGGCGATCCACCGGATCCGAGTGAAGACGGGCCCGATCCGCCTGGAGTGGCACGCTCGGATCGTCGCTTGCGACCCTCCGCGAGGATTTTCGGACGTTGCCGACCGCTCGCCGTTCGCACGCTGGCTCCACCACCACCGTTTCATCTCGATGGGGCCCAACGCGACGAAGCTGAGAGACGAGATCGAGTACGACGCACCCTTCGGGTTGCTTGGCCGTATTGCCGACGCGTTGTTCATCCGTCGAGATCTTGAGCGGTTGTTCGCCTTCAGGCACGCGGAAACCGCTCGGTTGCTTGGCGACTGATCGTCTATCATCAGGCCATGCGGACTCTGATCGCATGGGCAGTTGTAGTCCTCGTCGCCGGGTGCGGGCCGGGCAAGTTCTCCGAGCGCGCCAACGCGGGCAAAGAGCACGTGTTGCGCTATGCTCTCGCAACAAGCCCCGTGACGCTTGACCCCGGCAAGGTTCAAGACGTGGATACCCACGATCTGCTGCGCCAGGTCTTCGAGGGGCTCGTGGATTGGAGCGAGGACAACCAACTCGTGCCCGAACTTGCCGAGTCGTGGGAGGTCTCCGAGGACGGCAAGACCTACACGTTCACGCTCAAGCCCGCCAAGTTCCACAACGGCCGGGTGATCACGGCGACGGACTTCAAGTGGACCATGGAGCGCAACCTGAGTCCAGCGTTCAATTCGCCCACGGCCCAGACGTACCTCGACGACATCGTTGGCGCGAAGGAGTTCGCTGAGGGCAAGGCCAAAGAAGTCTCAGGGATTCGCGCGCTCGACGATCGCACGCTGCAAATCGAGATCGACGAGCCGCGCGCCTACTTTCTGGGCAAGCTGACGTACCCGCCCGCCCAAGTGGTCGCCAAAGAAGCGATCCCGGATGGTGGCGAGATCAAGGCCATCGAGCAGATGGTGGGCACCGGGCCGTTCAAGGGCGACCGCTTCGTGCCGGACCAGATCGTGCGGCTGCTCCCATTTGAGGACTACCATGGTGAGAAGGCCAGGGTGACCGCTCTCGAACGGCCGATCATCAAGGACAGCGCCACCCGCGTGAACAAGTACCGCTCGGGCGAGTTGGAGTGGATCGGCCTGGACCGGCAAGAACTGCCCACTTTCGAGCGCGATCCCGAGTTCAAGGATCAGATCCACTTCGTCAACCGGCCCGCCACGGTCTATCTCGGCATGAATCCGGGCGGCTACGAGCCGTTCGCCGACCGCGACGTGCGTCGCGCGATCGGGATGGCTGTGGACAAGGAGAGGATCGTCAAGGACGTAATGCGCGGAGTCGTCCAGGTGGCGGAGGGCATTCTCCCCCCAGCGGTTCCCGGCTATCGGGACAACCCGGAATCGCTGCCGTTCGACCCTGCCGAGGCCAAGAGGTTGCTTGCCCGGGCGGGCTACCCCGACCCCTCGAAGATGCCCGAACTCATTCTGACCATCCGCGAACAGACCCCCGATACGCGCATTGTCGGCGAAGCCCTCATCACTCAACTCCGCGAGAACCTCGGCATCCCCGCGAAGATGCAGACCCTGGAGTGGAAGACGATGCTCGAGCGCCGCAACAAGAAGCAACTCGGCTTCTTCGTGATGTCGTGGTACGCCGATTACCTCGACCCCCAGAACTTTCTTAGCCTGCTTTTCGCGGGCTACAGCCCCCACAACTCGCTCAACTACGCGAACCCCGAGGTGGATGCCCTGTGCCGATCCGCCGATTCGTTCGCCGGACCGGTCGAGGAGCGCATGCGGCTTTACCAGCGGGCCGAAGACCGAATCCTCCAAGACGCCCCGTGGGTGCCCTTGTACTACGTGCGGGACGTGGTGCTGATTCGGCCACGCGTCGAGGGCCTCCGGTTCAACGGGTTCGGTGCCATGACCATGGAGTCGGTCACGCTCGACCCGTCGCGCGATTCCCAATGACCCCTCGGACCGCGCCGTTCGACGCCCTTTGCCTTGCCGCATCGCTTGAAGATGCGCCGAAGTGGATCGGTGCCCGCGTGCAAAAGGTGATCCAGGTGGCGGAGGACGCCCTTGCGATCAACCTCTACGCGGGTGAGAGCGTCTGGCTCTTGGTCAGCTGGAGCGCCCGTTTCGCACGCTTGCACCGGACGTGGATTCGACGAGACCGGATCGAACCCAAAACGTTGGTCGAGGCGATGCGCGCCCGCGTCGAGGATGGACGCCTGTCGAACGCGGAGCAAGTGGGGCGAGACCGCGTCGCGGTTTTGGCTTTCGAGGGCGATCACGGCCCACATCGCCTGGTGGTCGAGATGATGGGGAAGCACTCGAACGCCGCGCTTTTGGACGCGGAAGGTCGCATCGTCGCGTGCGCGAAGCGAGTCGGTCGGGCTCAGAGCAAGCGGCCCATGTTGCCCGGTCAGACGTATGTTCCACCGCCGGTATTCGACGCGGAGGCGCTGCCGCCATTGCTGAAGTCTCTTGTGGAAGCCGGAGATGCCGGGGTTGTCAACGCCTTCCAGGGTCCGATGAGGCCGACCGATGTGCTCGGATTCGGGCCTTACCCGCTGCCTCTCGACGCCGTTGGTTTGGCGGGGCGTCCGATTCCCGATTACGTCCGTTCTGCGGATGCGTGGTTTTTCGAACGTGAATCGTTCGAAGAACTTGAAGCCGAACGAGGCGCCCTCCTGGGGCAACTCGAGCGCGTTGTTCTGGCTCGCGAGGTCGCCCTGCATGATCTGGCGCAGGCCCAAGGCAATGCCAACAACGCGGACCGCTGGATCCGGCAAGGCGAACTCCTCCTCGCCTATGCGGCATCGATTCCACAAGGAGCCCACAAGGCAGAGGTGTGGGACTACGAAGGGAACCCGGTTGTCCTGTCGCTGAACCCAGACCTCACGCCACTCGAGCAGGCGCAGAGGTGGTTTTCCAAAGCCAAGAGGGCTAAGGAGGGCCGAGGCGAAATCGAAGCCCAGCGTCAGCGGTTGAGCGCTGACCTGGTTGCCCTTCGAGCCTATGTGAGCCAGGTGCGCCACGCACAAGACCTAAGCGCCCTGCGAGAGCTTCGTTCCGAAGCCTCGGCCAAGCGCTGGTTGCAGAAGGCGTCGCAAGGTGTGGTCAAGGAAGAACGCCCGTACCAAGGTCACAAAGTGCGAGAGTTGCTCGGGCCGGGCGGGGCCTTGGTTCTTTATGGGGAGAACGCGTCCGCGAACGACTACCTGACTTCGCGCGTCGCGCGCCCGAACGATTGGTGGTTGCACGTTCGGGGCGCGGTCTCGGCCCACGTCGTCGTGCCGACGGCGAACCATCCCGAACGGACTCCGCCAGAGGTCTTGCGCTTCGCGGCCGAAGTCGCCGTTCGCCACAGTGTGCTCAAGCACTCGTCGGTGGTTCCCGTCGACTACACGCTCAAGAAGCACGTGCGCAAGCCGAAGGGATCGGTGGCAGGATTTGCGACCTACACGCATGAGAAGACGATCCACGTCCACTGACGCGTGCGGCGGATTGGCAGATCAACGGCCCATCAGATGCCAAAGGTCCGCATCTACTTCGTACCCATCGATGGTTCGGAACCGCGCCCCTTCGCGTCCGTGCCCGATGATGCCGAACGCCCCTTCGAAATTCCACATCGCCCAGCCCCAGCCAAACTCCCGCCAGAGGAAGAACAGATCGGAGAGCCATCGCAGGGCGTCAGCGTTGGGCGTCTGGTTGAAGCACCCGAATTCGCCCACGTGCACTTCGACGCCTCTCTCCTCGACCTCGCGCCATGGGCTGTAGAACGCGCGCAACGCGTCGGAGTCCCACACTTCGCCTTCCCAGATCAGGCCCGGGTAGGCGGGATAGGGCGCGTCGATGTGGCCATCCCACCAGGTGGCCCGATGGTGGCTCACGGGCATGGGCTGGTAACCCCGGCAACTGTGGGCGACACCCAGATCGGCGAGTTCGGGCATGGCGTAGTGTCCGCCGCCGAGTCCGTCGATGACGATGGGCCGGTCGTCGTCAACAGAACGGATGGCCTTCACGGCGCGACGAATGACCGCCGCATGGTTCTCGCGCGTCATGCCGTACTGGCCGACGTTCGGTGGTTCATTGACCAAGTCGAAGCTCAAGGCGCTGGCCGGAACTCCTTTGTAACGTTTCGCGAAACCCTCCCAAAGGAACGCGAACGCATCTTGGGCTTCGGCGTCCAGCCACAGGTTGTGATGCTCCAGATCGTTCCGGTTGATACAGTAGCCGGGGGCGCGATGGAGGTTCAAGCTCATATGCAGGCCCCTTTCCCGACACGCGTCCAAATGCCGATCGAGGACCTCGAACACGGCCTCGTCGGGGTGGAAGTAGTCGAAGTCCTTGGTCCAGAACCGGTAATCGGTCGGGATGCGCACGAAGCGGAAGTCGTGTTTGGCCATAAAGTCCAGGGCGCGCAGGTCGGCTTCGACGGGCTTTCCGTCCTCGCCCTTGATGAACATCCATTGGAAATTGAAGCCGCAGAGCGGGCCGATTCGTGGTTGGGCCATGTCCCACGATACCTACCAAGGAACGACGATCAGGTACCGTGACGTTCTATAGGGTGCGTCTCCACGAGACGCCGATCCTCCCCATGATGCGCTTCATCAAGTTTGTGTTGGCTGCCGTTGCGTTGACAGCGGCAACGTTGGGCTTGGCGCAGGACCCGCCCACGGTATCGGTGACCTTGGACAACCCCAAGCCCGCGCCGGGTGCGGTGGTCAAGGGCAAGGCGCTGGTGACGTTCGCACCAGGTTTGCACGCCTACCAAAACCCGCCCACCGCAGACTACATGATCCCCCTCACCGTTGCCAGTGCGACTACGGGAATCAAATTGACGAAGGTCGCCTATCCCAAAGGCGAGGTCAAGATGGTTGCCGGCGAGGACTCGGCGGTGTACGACGGAACGGTGTCCATTCCATTCGAGTTCGTCGCGGGATCGACGCCCGGCAAGACGTCGATCAAGATCAAGGTCGGCTACCAGCAGTGCACGGATTCGAACTGCTTCGCGCCGGACGAGGTCGTGGCGGAGGCGCCGTTCGAGGTCGTGGGTCAAGCCATCCCGACCCCGGACAAGGCCGATCCTGCAAAGAACCCGACCGAGGAAGTCGAGCCTCCAAAGAATTCGGAGGGACAACCCGAAACGACAGGCGCCGTCGAACCCCCAGATACCCAGGAAGAGGGCGAAGCGAAGGCCGAACCCGCCAATCAGTCCGCAGACGTTACAGCGATGGGGTCTTCGACCGACGCTTCGTCAGGTGGGACGCCTACCTCGACCGAAGAGGGCTTGGCGGGTAGCTTTACCGAGAACATCCGGTCGGGCAATTACATTCCAGCGTTCGGACTGCTGTTCCTGATCGGCTTGTTGCTCAACTTGACCCCCTGCGTATACCCGCTTATTCCGATCACGTTGGGTTTCTTCTCCAGCCAAGCCGCAGGCAGTCGGGCCGTCAGGCTCCAGCTGGGCGGCATGTACATGGTCGGCATCGCCCTGATGTACGGAGCGGTGGGAGGTATCTCCAGCGCGATCGGTGCCGGCTTCGGCGCGCTGTTCACGCAAGCGTGGTTCAACATCGCGCTCGGCGTGTTCATGGTCGTCCTCGCCTTGTCGATGTTCGGCCTGTACGAAATTGGCATTCCCGCGCCGTTGCAGAAGCAGCTGCGCGGAAGGAGCGGTTCGGTGGGTGCGCTGATCATGGGGTTGCTGGTGGGCATCGGCGCCGCACCATGCGCAGGACCCGCGATCGTGCCGGTTGCGGTCGAGGCCGCCAACGCCAAGAGCATTCCCCTCGGTATCGGCATGTTCTCGACCGTCGGGCTGGGCCTTGGTCTGCCTTACCTCGTTCTCGCTGCGACCACGGCTGGGGCGAAGTCTTTGCCGCGCGCGGGCGGTTGGATGACCTTGGTCAAGGCGATTCTGGGACTGGCCGTCATCGGCTTCGGCCTGATGTACGTGTTGCAGGGCGTTCAACTCGACGAAGCGGTCAAGAAGCTCGTCTGGGTCGCCTACTTCGTCGCTTCGGCGGGCTATCTGTTCCTGATCGACAAGAGCGATGCCACCATGTTCAGCGTCCGATTGAAGGGGGCGACGATCCTGGCTTTCGGCGTGTTGGCTGGCATCACGTTTACGGAGCGGGGCCAATTGCTTCGCGAACGCGAATTCGCCGCTTTGGCGGCCAAATCAGGCGGTACGGTCTCGAACCAGATCAATTGGATCAAGTTCAGCGACGAGACCTTCGAACAGGCAAAGGCCTCTGGGAAGCCAATCTTCATCGACGCGACCGCCGACTGGTGTGCGAAGTGCCACGAGATCGAACGCGAGGTGTTCAACACGCCTCGAGGCATTGTGGCCCTGAACCAGGTTGTGGCCATGAAGATCGATTGGAGTACGGGTGTCGATCCCGCGTACAAGGACAAGACCGCGAAGATGTTCGATATCGTCGGGCTCCCGCACCTGGTCGTCTTGAAGCCCGGTGGCGAGCGGTCTGAGATCAAGAACGGGTTGCACTCGGTGGACGAACTCGAAGCCGTGTTGCGGAAGGCTGGCGCGAACCTGTGAGCGTGCGCGTGGCAAAGGCTGGCCCGGTGACCATTGGGGGTGGGCCGCTGACGATCATTGCTGGACCCTGCCTTGCCGAGTCGTACAGCCTCTGCCAAGAGGTCGCGGCGACAATGGGTGCGATCTGCGGACGTTACGGCCTGCCGTACATCTTCAAGGCGTCGTTCGACAAGGCGAACCGGACGTCGGTGAACTCGGCGAGAGGCGCGGGGATCGAAGAGGGGCTCGGTATTCTCGAACGCATCAAGGCCGAGCGCGGCGTCCCTGTGACTACCGATGTCCACCTACCCGACCAGTGTGGTCGGGCGGCGGAAGTTGTGGACCTGCTTCAGATTCCTGCCTTTTTGTGTCGCCAGTCGGACCTGCTCGAAGCGGCTGCCGCCACGGGAAAGCCTGTGAATGTGAAAAAGGGCCAGTTCCTTGCTCCCTGGGACGCACGCAACATAGTCGCAAAGCTGGAAGCCTTTGGGGCCAACGGCATCGTCCTGACCGAGCGTGGGACCACATTCGGCTACAACGCTTTGATCGTCGATATGGCAGGACTGGAGACCATGAGGGGTTTTGGGCACCCCGTGTGCTTCGATGCGACCCATTCGGCGCAACGTCCCGGGGCGGCTGGGGAATCAACGGGTGGCGCAAGGGAGACCATCCCCGCGATGGCACGGGCCGCCGTTGCCGTCGGTGTGGACGCGGTGTTTCTCGAGGTCCATCCGGATCCTGCAAAAGCGCTTTCGGATGCGGCCACCCAATGGCCTCTTGAGCAGGCCGAGCCTCTGGTGGCACAGTTGGCGGCCATCCACGAGCTCCGCCGAAGCTTTGTCCTCTAGACGTGCTACTCTTGAATACCGACATGGTGTTGCACGTTCCCTATTCCGAGTTTCGCCGCGCCGTCGACCGATGGGTCGGTGCGCCCGTCGCTTACTTGGAGCAACTCGGTCCGATCGTCCGCGTGACGTCTGCGAATCCACTGCATCGCGTGCTGGTTTGTACGGATCTGAGCGGCGGCACCAACGAAGCCGTGACCCGGCTGAGCGAGGAGGGCTTCGAAGTGCACCATGGTTCTTGGTCCGAGGCAGGACTGGGTGGGCTGGAGACCCCGGACGAGACGGCGGTCGCAAGGCCGTTCGTGGCTGCTGTGGCTTTCCAAAGCGACGAAGATCGGCCCGGTGTTTGGGTGGATGCTTACCCGTATCCTCCCACGGAGGCCCAAGTCCTGAACGCAATGCACGACGAGATGACGACCAACGGCGAAATCTCAGAGGTCGCCTTTGAGACGTTTGTCAGGCTCTCCAAGCCTTCGGTGGCAGTTCTCTCGCCCGAGGAGATCGACCACTATGCAAGGCGGCGCCAGCCCGAGGGGCAGACCTGACCATGCCCAGGGGATTTGGCTCGAGCGCGCCCTCCCTCAAGCGCCTGTCCAACCCGGTTTGCGCCGGGATCATCGCGTTCTCGGTGGTCTGCTTTGTTGGCGCGTGGGCGGGCAACGCCGATCTGTTCTTTCGTCCGCTGGCCCTAGGGTTTGGCGAACCATCCGAGGTTTGGCGCTGGCTGGCATGGCCCATTGCGACCGGTGCCATGGGACCCCTCGGCATTCTCTTCGGTTGCTTGTGGCTGTGGTCGATGGGCGGCGTGGTCGAGCGCGAACTCGGTTCCCCTCGATTCGGGTTGTTTCTGCTCGCCGTGACGCTGCTCTCTGCGGCGATGGTCGTTATGGGCGGCGCGATTGTGGGAATCGCGCCGATGCTGGCTGGCCTCTGGGTGCTGTTGGTCGCCGTCACGGTGGCATGGGGCACGCGGTATCCGGCTATGCCGGTGACCTTCATGTTCGTCCTGCCGCTGAAGGGCAAGTGGCTGGCGTGGATCAGCGTGGCGCTCCTTGTGTTTGCGATGGACTACCGCTTGGCGCCGTTTATGGCTGTGCCGTTGGCCCTCACGTACCTGTTCGCTGCGGACAAGTTGCCCGTGCGCTACTCGGCTCGCCCGGTGTCCATGGGTCCGAGTAAGCGGCAGATCGAGCGCGAAGGACGCTACTTCGACGACGTGAAGCGGCGCGAGACCGAACGGGAGGAAAAGGAACGGCTCCGACGCCTGTTTGAGCGCAGCCTGATCGAAGATCCCGACGACCGCAAACCGTAGCCTGGCAGAGTCAGGGTTGGATGGCTACCTTTCGAAGAGCCTCAGCAGAGGCCTCGGCGAGCGTGTCGTTGATGAACGCGCCCGCGCCGGCTTCCGATCCCGCGAGGTACTTGAGCTTCGTCGATGTCCGGTAGGGTGGATAGAACTCGGCGTGAAAGCATGCAAAGTCGTATCCGTCTACGGTCGGCGCTTGGTGCAGCACCATGATGTAGGGCATCGAGAACCCGAAGAGACCGTCCAGCTTTCGGGCGACGACGTGAAGCGCTTCGGCCAAGTCGTCCAACTCGGCGGCTCCCATCTCTGCCAGGGACCGAAGGTGCTTCAGGGGCGCGACGTAAACTTCGTACGGATATCGCGCGAAGAACGGCACCACGGCGGCGAAGGAGGCGTTGCGCCAGACCACCCGAGTGTCCTCGCTGAGTTCCGCGTGGAGCCAATCCTGGACCAGCACGCCACCGGTGGCTTCGTGGTGCGCACGTTCCCGGTCGAGTTCTTGGCGCGGTACGGGCGGGATGAAGGGGTAGGCGTAGATCTGGCCGTGCGGGTGAGAGAGCGTGACACCGATCTCCTTGCCCTTGTTCTCAAAGATGAACACATAGTCGATTTCGGGTCGCCCGGCGAGTTCCATGTACCGGTGCTTCCATACGCGCGCAAGCTTGCGAATCTGCATCAACGGCAGGGTGGCGAAGGTGGCCGTGTGGTCGGAGGAGTAGCACACCACCTCGCACACGCCGGCGCTTGGCCGCACACTGCTCAAAGGCCCTCTTTGGACTGCCGGAATGGGAGGCGTCGGCGAAAGAGAAGGGAACCGGTTCTCGAAGACGGCGATGTCGTACTCCGGGGTGGGGATTTCAGTAGGGAAGCCGCCCCGAGCGGTGGGACACAGGGGGCAATAGTCGTCTGGCGGATGGAACGTTCGGTCCTGACGGTGCGTGGCCGTGATGACCCACGTGTCGAGAAACGGGTGGTAGCGGAGTTCAGACATCCGTGCCCCATTGTGCCATGCGCCCCCTGGACAAGACCTAACGAGGTCGCAACCTGCGCAACAGAGGCCTTGGAGCGTGTCGAATCAGATGTCTCACGCTGGATTCCGTGAATGGTGCCCTGCGGACGATGGCGAGGCTGGCTTCGGCTTGCGGGCGGAACGCGAGGGCCGCAAACCGAGCATATCGGCGCAAGACCGGGTTGCTGGGAGGGTCTTCCGGCTTCGGGAAGTCGGCGATCCACGCCAGTTTGTTGGCAAACAATTGCACGGCCGTCGCATAAGTGAACCATCGCGTGGCGTCCCAAGAGTCCTAATCGTCGGCGCACTCCAGACTCATTAAGGGCGACAAAACCTCGACGTGGATGGCGTTGACCTCCTCCAGGCGGTCGCTGATCCACTTGCGCCATCCCTCGCCGGATGGCCCGAGTGCCTCCGCGAAGTCCATGCAGAAATCGCCAAACGGTTCGACGTCTTCCACCAAGTCGTCCAGAATGTCGAAGGCGAGTCTTGCCGAAGTCAGAGCGAACAGGGCTCGCTCGCACAGCGGGTCGGTGGCCCACTTGGAGCAACGCACCTTGACGGCCTCATCGAGCATAAGGTTCTGGGCGGCGACTGGAACAAGTCGAGCCACCCTGCGACCTTGGGGTGTCTCTTCATCGGACACTTGGCTTGGTCTGGGTGATTCGCTCGGTCGATCGAGTTCGTTGACGGAATCGGTGTGGTCAGGGGTTTCGCTCATTGCGGGCTCCGGGCGTCTTCGCCCAACCCCATATGCCGCGATGCGGAAATGGCGACCAGATAAGTTGGGGCTTTATGCCTAGCCCGAGACCCTTCCCAACTCTGCCTTGAGGATGTTGATCGAATCGATGTTTTCGGGGTCGACGCCGTTCAGCGCGGCCAGATACAGGCTGACGAAGTCACCGAAGTACACCAGATTGAGCATCTTCTCCAGCAAGTTGCGGCCTGTCGCTTCGGCGTAGCACACCGAGCACTTGTCGGCGATGAGCCCTTCGGTGACCCGGGCGCGGGCCTGCATTTTGGGCGACTCCTCGCCGTCGGTCAGAATCACGGCCACCCACTTGGCGACGCCCTGCTCGTCGGCCTTCACCCAACCCAAGATCTCATTGTGGTTGAGTTCAGGGAACGCATTCGCGAACGTCATGTTTTTGGCGTTTTCGTTGATCTGACCCTTCCAGCGGTTGGCAACCGCGGCTTGCCAGCCCCCAAGACCATACAGCACGGATACCGCGCCATGCAGGGTGGCGGCGAGCTGCTTGGCGTCGTTCTCTTCGAACGGACGATCCACGGCATGCAAGTTGGCTACGATGCGCAGGTACTCGACGGCGCCCTCGTAGTCCTGTGCGGGCAGCAACCCCAGCCTCTCGGCGACCACTGCGGCGGGCAACATCAAGTAGCCCAGAGCCGTTCTCGGAGGCTGTCCGCCAGGGATCTGGACGACAGGAACCCCCGCCTCTTGGGCTCGCTTGGCCAGTTCGCCGCCGCTGGTGATGGCGACGACGGAAGCGCCGCGCTCGCGCGCGTCCTCGAACGATGCAAGAGTTTCTTCGGTGTTGCCGGAATAGCTGCTGCAGATGACCAGTGTCTCGGTGCCCACGTGGTTGGGCAATGCGTAGTCGCGGCTCACCGAGAACGGCACATCGCTCTGATGGTCGAAGAGGGCTTTGACGAAGTCGCCTCCCGCCGCCGAGCCACCGAGACCAGCCAGCACGACCGAGTTCGGTCGCTTGGAAGGGACAGGCAACGATGCGGCCTGAGCGATGCGGACAGCTTCGGCGCATTGATCCGCGAAGGCCTCGGTGTAGCGGAGCATGCCCTTGGGGTCGAGACGCTCGACCCACGCGCGATCGTTGAGGGAGTGCATCACTCGTCCGCGAACGGGTCGTACTCGTCGCTACCCGCCGAGGGCGGATCGTTGGGGAAGTTGCCCACGGGTGGTTCGTCGCGTTGGGGTGTGGAGCGGTAGCCGCCCCCTCCGCCTTCACCGTCGCGGGGCTTGTCCAGACCCTGCACGTTTTCCGCCACGATCTCGTAGGTCTCGCGCTTGTTGCCGTCCTTGTCGGTCCATTGACGGTGTTCGATCCGTCCATCGACCGAGACAAGCCGGCCTTTCGACAAGTAGGTGTTCACGAAATCGGCGGTGCTGCCCCAGGCCTTGACCCGGAAGAAGTCGGCCGTGGCGCCGTCATCCTGCTTGAATCGCTTGTCGACGGCGATGCGGAACTCGGTGAGGTTCTTGCCTGTGGTCGTATTGCGGGATTCGGGGTTGGCCACCAGCCGACCGATCAGGATGACCCGATTCAAACTGCTCATTTCAGTCCTCGATGTGGAAGATGCGGTGCCGGATGACGTCGTCGTTGATGCGGAGCAACCGGTTCAAGTGCGCCGGGACGGTCGGGTCGGCTTGCATCTCCATGAGGATGTAGTTGCCTTCCTTGTGGCCGTTGATTTCGTAAGCCAGCTTGCGCTTGTCCCACTTGGCGGCATTCGACACGGCAGCGCCCTTTTCCTCTGCGGCGGCCTTGAAATGGTCGGCGATTTTCTGAACGTCGGCATCGGAGAGTTCCGGCCGGACAATGTAAAAGACTTCGTACTTTCTCATGGGTGTCCCTATGGTCGTGGCGGCCTCGAGCCCGGAGGCGCGAAGCAGGGAAACCGCAGTATACCTAGTGCGGGTGGTCGCATTCGGAGGCCATGACTCGGCCCACATGGCCCGGGAGCAACGAGAAGTTGAGTCGCGACACGCGCATCGGATAGCCCTCGGCTTGAGGCACGGACGCAACTTCGCCCACCACGCCTCGAATGGCACCGGTCTTGGCGTCGTAGGTTCCGGTCCAGACCATGGTCATGGGCTTTGCCTGGCCATAGGTCAGGTCCAAACTGGTGCGAACCTCCACCTGGTTGCGGTCGATCTTGAGCAGCCGGTGGTAGCCTTGACCCGATACGCCTTCGGCTTCCCAACTGAACCACGTGGTCTCGTTGAGTTCGAGCTTGTCCACTCCCCACCAGCCGATCCAGGCCAGGTAGGCCGATGCGATGGTGACCGGGTTGTTGGGGAACGCGAGTTCAGTGGGTTTGCCGTTCGCATCTCGGGGTATAGGGACCGGGGCCGCATCGGGCGCATGCAAGGGGTGGCAGGTCAGTTTGAGGTCCAGATTGCGGACTGCGACGCTCTCTGCCGTCTTGGCGATGTCGAAGGTCAGCTTGACGTCGCCCACGTTGGTCCGCATCGCCGAGACGGCGTGCAGGTTGGCTGCCAAGGCCGGCCGGGTTTCCCAGACGGGTACCGGTTGGACCATCGCCGTCGCACAAATCAGACTCAGACTGATCACAGTCCCATTCTTGCCCGAGTGGGATGGCGCGTCCAGTCCCGATTCCTATGCTCGCAAAGGGCGATCACGGGGTGTGCTGAAGCCGCCCCAGAGCCCGGGCAGTGCAATACGCTCCTGAGAGCGCGAACGCGATCGTACCGATTTGCCCGCCCCCTCCGGTGACGGAGCCCCCCAAGATGCCGATGGCGATGCCCACCACGCCCACCACGGCGCCAAACCAGAACCCCCATTTGAGCGCGAACATCACGGCGATTCCGGCGAAAATAGCGAAGAAACTGAGATAGAAATAGGCCGACACCAGCAGACGGACGGCCTGCTCGGCGCGCTCTTCCTCGGCGCTCTTGGGCTTTTGCACGACCGTCTGCACTTGCTCGGTCGGCTTCTGCGTCAGCGCTTTGAGGTCGCTGCGGGCGAAACTGATTGCCGTGCTCATAAGGCACATGGCAAACGTGAGCATCAGAATGCCGACGATCTGGTCGTAGGCGTTTCGGCCCGAGGTGGACTTCATTCGGCCTGATTCTATCTGGCTCGGGGAGTCAGGTGCCAAACTGGTGCCTTGTCCACACAGTCTGCGGGCGGCCACGTGCCCGAGAATATCCTGCGCACAGTCTGGCGGTTGGCTTGGCCTGCCGTCGCCCTGAACCTGCTCCAGGTGGTCAACATGCTGTTGGACACGGCGTTCGTGGGGCGATTGGAGCCAGCCGCTCTGACGGCGGTGGGCGGTTCGACGAACCTCGTCTTCCTGATGTTCTCGATCGTGATGGCGTTCAGCACCAGCGCGACGGCACTCGTGAGCCGTTCTTATGGCGCACAGAAGAAGGACCGCCTGCGGGTCGCCAATCGCCAGTGCCTGAGCGTGGCGTTGGTCGCGGGTCTGGTCTGCTGCGGGCTCACGATAGCGGGTGCGGGTTGGTCCGCTCATACGTTGCTTCCAGCCGACGCTGTTCAGGCCAAGCGACTGATGGTCCAGTACTTGGTGGCGATGGCCGTCGGCCTGCCCGGAATGTTCTTGGTGCAGGCTTTGGCGGGGTCGTTGAGGGGCATCGGCGACACGCGCAGTCCCTTGGTCATCTCGGGCATCCAGATTCTGCTTCACATCGCGCTCAACTACGTGCTGATCTTTCCGGCGACGACCCTTCACGGACTTCACATTCCCGGGGCCGGTTGGGGCCTGTCGGGTGCGGGATGGGCGGTCACGGTCAGCGCCTGGGCGTCGGCGGTCATCTACATGGGCTGGGTCGCAAAGACACCCCTGGGCCCCTGTTGGCGGTTCGTGTTGCCCACGCTGAAGTGGACTCGGCGCATCGTCGGGATCGCCGCGCCAGCGACCGTGATGTCCGTGGTGCGCGTCTCGTCTCTTTGGGCGTTCACCAAGATTCTCAGCGAGGTGCCGAGCGGCGCCACGGCCATCGGCGCCATGAGCGCGGGGTTCCGCATCGAGTCGATCATGTTCATGCCCGCGTTTGGCCTTTCGATCGCTGCGGCGGCATTGGTGGGGCAGAGTCTGGGGGCCCAGCAACCGGAACGCGCCGAGCGCATCGGATGGGTGAGCGCCCACTGCGCCGCCGGCGTGATTCTTGCGGTGGCGGGTCTGGTGTTCGCGTTCGCGCACGACATCGCCTCGCAATTGGTGCCTCGCCAGCCCGAGGCCGCCGTCATGATCGCGACCTTCCTTCGGTACCTCTGCGTGACCGAGGTGATGTTCGGCTACGCGATGGTCTTGATGGGGGCGATGCAGGGGGCGGGCGACACCGTGCGGCCCATGTGGGCGACCGTCATTTCGCTGTGGGGCATGCGCGTGCCCATGGCGTTTGTGTGCGCCTTGGTGTTGAAGATGGGCGCCGACGGCGCTTGGCTGGCGATGAGCGCGACGCAAGCGGTCCAGGGCTTGCTCACGATGCTGCTGTTCAAGCAGGGCAAGTGGAAGGACCGGAAGGTGTTGTGAGAAGGGAAGCGGCCTAGGAAATGTAGACGTTCTCGTTATGCCAGGAGAGCAGCTCCTTCAACGGGCGGTCGGATGGTTGGTTGGGCAACGATCTTAGCTCTTGACCTTGATAGCTGTAGTACAACTTGCCGTTGACGTACGCCTCCCGAATTTGGCTGCTGACCTCGATCCTCAATTCGGGTGTCACGGTGATGAGTCCGCGGTCAAACAGCGTGTGCATATCCGACCTCAAAAGCAGTCCGTTGCCGACCACGCTGGGCCCATCGGCTGCGAAGGGCTTGATGTGGGCCGCTTCCAGCACGGGAAGCGTCGACTCCCCGGTGATCGCGCAACGGCAACAGTACGCGTCCGTGACAGCGACGCGAAATGCCCCTTGCCCAAGGCGGAGTACCGCTGACCCATCGTAGGTGCGGCGCGATTCGCTAGCCGCCAGAGGTTGCGAACCCAACCGGGCCTGCACGTCGGCGTATAGCTCGCTCCCGATTGGGTCAAGCACTGAATAGGTCTTGCCCTGGACGGTTTCGTTCGGCCAGCCCTTGGGTTTTGGGATCCAAGAGTCTCTGGGGAACCAGAATGGCTGGGTTAGGACAATGTTGCCGATGACGGGGTCCAAGCCGGGATCGGACTTTCTAAACTTGGCGATTCGCGCGCGGAACTCGGCCAGCGATCCGACACCGTTCCGCGTGCCAAAAGCCTCCCAGGCTAGTCGCATCGGCAACCGAGAGAATCGCACAAAGAAGACGCCGCCGACGATGAAGTGTTCGGGCGCGTGTAGTTTGAAGAGAAAGAGCCCACCTGGGTTCAGCGCACTGAAAGTGCCGTTTGCACCTGGCTTCCAAAAGTTGACTTCGTCGGGGCTCTCTGCGGACAAGCGGTCATACCAACCGCGATCCGTGATGCCCACGAACAGTTTCATGGGCACAAGTATGCCCTACGCTCTGACCACGGAAGGTGCTGTGAGAAGGGAAGGAGCGGCCTGACCCCGCGTCGGGGTTAGGCCGTCTTGATCTCGATGTCCACGCCGCTGGGGAGATCCAGCCGCATCAGGGCATCGATGGTCTTGTTCGTCGGCTCGATGATGTCGATCAGCCGATTGTGCGTGCGGATCTCGAAGTGCTCCATCGACTCCTTGTCGATATGGGCGCCACGGATCACGCAGAACTTGCGCACGTTGGTGGGAAGGGGAATCGGACCCGCGACGCCCGCACCGGTTCTCTTGGCGGTTTCGGTGATCTTCTCGGCCGATTGATCGAGAATCCGATGGTCGTAGGCTCGCAGTCGGATTCGAACTTTGGGGGCTTGCATAGGGCTGCCTCAGCAGAAAGGCCCTCGGCGGTTTGCCGAGGGCCTTGTTTGCTTGGTTACTCGATCACCTCGGTGATCGTGCCCGCGCCGACGGTGCGACCGCCTTCGCGGATGGCGAACTTGGAGCCCTGTTCCATCGCGATGGGGGCGATGAGTTCGACCGTCATCGTGATGTTGTCGCCCGGCATGCACATCTCGACGCCGTCGGGAAGCGAAAGGGTTCCGGTGACGTCCGTCGTGCGGAAGTAGAACTGGGGTCGGTAGCCCGTGACGAACGGGGTGTGGCGACCGCCTTCATCCTTCGACAGAACGTAGACCTCGGCCTTGAACTTCGTGTGCGGCTTGATGGAGCCCGGCTTGCAGACGACCATGCCGCGCTCGATGCCCGTGCGGTCGATGCCGCGCAGCAGCAGGCCCACGTTGTCGCCCGCTTCGCAATAGTCCAGAGTCTTGCGGAACATTTCGATGGCCGTGCAGACCGTCTTTCGCGTCTCGCGGATGCCGACGATCTCGACCTCTTCCATGGCTTTGAGTTGACCGCGCTCGACGCGACCCGTCGAAACGGTGCCGCGGCCCGTGATGGTGAACACGTCTTCGACGGCCATCAGGAACGGCTTGTCCTTGTCGCGCGTGGGTTCGGGGATGAACGAGTCGACGGCGTCCATCAAGTCGAAGATCGGCTTGAACGCGGGATCGTCGACTGGGCTGCCCTTTTCGAGGGCTTCCAGAGCCGCAACGGCCGAACCCTTGATGATCGGGCAACCCTTGAAGCCATAGCGCTCCAGCAACTCAACGAGCTCCATCTCGACGAGTTCGATGAGTTCTTCGTCGTCGACGAGATCGACCTTGTTCATGAACACCACGATGTAAGGCACTCCGACCTGGCGGGCGAGCAGGATGTGCTCGCGCGTCTGGGCCATCGGGCCGTCGTTCGCGGCGACCACCAAGATCGCGCCGTCCATCTGCGCGGCGCCGGTGATCATGTTCTTGATGAAGTCGGCGTGGCCGGGACAGTCGACGTGGGCGTAGTGCCGGGTCTCGGTCTCGTACTCCTGGTGCGAGATGTTGATCGTGATGCCGCGCGCCTTCTCTTCCGGTGCGCTGTCGATTTCAGCGTAGCTGACCTTCTTCGACAGGCCCTTGAACGCGAGGGCACCCGTGATGGCGGCGGTCAGCGACGTCTTCCCGTGGTCGACGTGGCCGATCGTGCCAATGTTGACGTGCGGTTTTTTCCGCTCGAATTTCGCTCTTGCCATATCTTTGTGAATCCTTTGCTTCCGCGCATCGGGGCACAATGCAGAGCCACTCCGGCACGCGCGACCTCTGATTATACCGGACCTTGCACGGCTTTCGCGAGGGACCTAGCCAGTGATTTTCTGGGACCAAGGGTCGCTCGGATCCATCCACCGAAAACAAAGAGTCCCGCTGGCCCGGAGGGGCTGGCGGGACTTCTTGATTCGACTCAAAGATCAGCGACCGCTTTGGGACTTCGCGATGATCTCGTTGGCGATGTTGGTCGGGACTTCTTCGTAGTGGGAAGGCGTCACGTTGGGGGATGCCCGGCCCTGAGTCAACGACCGCAACGTGGTGACGTAGCCGAACATCTCGGAAAGCGGCACATGGGCGTTGACGACCGTGACGCCACCCATCTGTTGCTCCATGCCTTCGATGCGGCCTCGTCGACCGTTGAGATCGCCCACCACGTCGCCCACGAACTGCTCAGGCGTCGTGACTTCCACGTGCATGATCGGCTCTTTGAGCACCGGGTTGGCCTTTTTCATGGCCTCTCGGAACGCGATGGTTCCCGCTTGCTTGAACGCGTTTTCGTTCGAGTCGACTTCGTGGTAGCTACCGTCCACCAACCGGACTTTGACATCGACAACGGGGTAACCGGCAAGCACGCCGGAGAGCAGGCCCTCGCGGCATCCCTTTTCGATGGCCGGGATGTACTCCTTCGGTACAGAACCGCCGACGATCTTGTTCTCGAACACGAAGCCTGATCCCGGGGGAAGCGGCTCCATTTCGATCCAGCAGTGGCCATACTGGCCCGAACCGCCCGTCTGGCGGATGAACCGGCCTTCGGCCTTGCTTTGGATGCGCACCGTTTCGCGGTAGGCCACCTGCGGCTTGCCTTGGTTGGCCTGAACCTGAAACTCGCGGTTCAAACGGTCGACGATGATCTCCAGGTGGAGCTCGCCCATGCCGCTGATGATCGTCTGACCCGATTCGGGATCGGTAAAGACGCGGAACGTGGGGTCTTCCTGGGCCAAGCGCTGCAGGCTGGTGCCCAGTTTCTCCTGATCCGCGCGACTCTTGGGTTCGACAGCGATTTGGATGACCGGCTCGGGGAACTTGATGCTCTCGAGCACGACTTCGCGGGCGTCGGTGCAAATCGTCTGACCCGTGTTGACGTCGTTCAGGCCGATGACGCCGACAATCTCGCCAGCATAGACCTCGTCGATATCGTTGCGGCTGTTGGCGTGCATCTCGAGGATGCGGCCGACGCGCTCGCTTCGCGTTCGGAACTCGTTGGTTTGCGGATCGCGGTAAGCGACGGTGACCGGGCTGCCCTTCTTGAGGACGCCGCTGTAGACACGAATATACGTCAAGCGCCCGACGTACTTGTCGCTCATGATCTTGAACGCCAGAGCGGTGAACGGTGCGCTGTCGCTCGCCGGCATTTCGAGCTCGGCCTCGGTCGAGGGGTCCACGCCCTTCACCGCGCCGACATCGACCGGGGAAGGCAGGTAGTCCACGATCGCATCGACCATGGCTTGCACGCCCTTGTTTTTGAAGGACGAGCCGCTGATCATCGGGACGATCTTGTTGGCCAAGGTGCCGGCGCGCAAGGCCGACCGAATCTCCTGCTCGGTGATTTCCTCGCCCTCGAGGAATCGCTCCATGATCGAATCGTCGAAATCGGCGATGGCTTCGATCATTTTCTCGCGCCATTCGGCGGCCATTTCCACGATATCGGCCGGGATGGGACCGGTGACGGGGTTGCGGCCTTTGTCGTCCGAGGGATCGTAGGTCGTGGCCTTCATCGTGATGAGGTCCACGTAGCCGAGGTAGCCGCTTTCCGCGCCGATGGGAATCTGAATCGGTGCCGCGTTGGCGCCCAGACGCTCCTTGACGCGGTTGAAGACGGCGAAGAAGTCTGCGCCCAGACGGTCCATCTTGTTGACATAGATGATCCGCGGGACCTTGTATTTGTTCATCTGCCGCCAGACGGTTTCGGTCTGGGGTTGCACACCGCCAACCGCGCAAAGCACGCAGACCGCGCCATCAAGGACGCGCAACGAGCGCTCGACTTCGACGGTGAAGTCGACGTGGCCGGGCGTGTCGATGATGTTGATCTTGTGCTCGGGCTTGTCGCCGTTGGTGCCGCGCCAGAAGCACGATGTCGCGGCGGACGTGATCGTGATGCCGCGCTCTTGCTCCTGCACCATCCAGTCCATCGTGGCGGCGCCGTCGTGCACTTCGCCGATCTTGTGCGTCTTGCCCGTATAGAACAGGATGCGTTCGGTCGTCGTGGTCTTGCCAGCGTCGATGTGTGCGGCAATGCCGATGTTGCGGACCAACTCGAGTGGGTGAGATCTTGCCATGCCGGTTCTTTAGAATCGGTAGTGGGCGAAGGCTTTGTTAGCCTCGGCCATACGGTGCGTGTCTTCGCGCTTCTTGACCGTGGTGCCGGAGCCATTGAACGCGTCGACGAACTCGGCGCTGAGTTTGTCCACCATGGACTTGCCTGAACGCTTGCGCGCGGCTTCGACCATCCAGCGGAGGGCGAGCGTGCGTCGGCGTTCGGGCCGCACTTCCATGGGGACCTGATAGGTCTGACCGCCCACGCGGCGCGGACGCACTTCCACCTGCGGCATCGCGTTGTGGAGCGCACGATCGAACACGTTGATGGGCTCTTCGCCCACCTTCTCGGCGGCTCGATTCAGGGCGGTGTAGAAAATCTTCTCGGCGGTGGATTTCTTGCCGTCGAGCATCATGCGGTTGATGAACCGCTGGATCATCTCCGAACCGTAGACCGGATCGGGCAGGATGACGCGTTTGGGGGCGGCGCCTTTGCGTGGCATTACTTCTTCTTTCCTCCAGCGGCGGCTTGGCCGGGCTTCGGTCGCTTGGTGCCGTATTTGCTGCGGCCCTGCATGCGCTTGGACGTGCCAGCGGTTTGCTGGGTGCCGCGCACGATGTGGTAGCGCACGCCGGGAAGGTCCTTCACACGACCGCCGCGCACGAGCACAACCGAGTGCTCTTGCAGGTTGTGGCCCTCGCCTGGAATGTAGGCGGTCACCTCCACGCCGTTGGTCAGACGCACACGAGCCACCTTTCGAAGCGCCGAGTTGGGCTTCTTGGGCGTCTGGGTGCGGACGACGGTGCAGACGCCCCGCTTTTGCGGGTTGCCTTTGAGCGCGGGCGACTTCGATTTCAGTTTCGCGGTCGCGCGCCCCTTCCGGACGAGTTGGTTGACTGTCGGCATACGAGTCGTGTTCTCTTCGATTTCGTTCGGTCTCGACGGGGGACGCTCAACAAAAAACGCCCTCGCATTGCACGATAGGGCGTCGCCTGGCGGGATCGAAAGTCCCAGTTTTCGCGATGTGAGCGTGTGACCTTGCGGTTGCGCCTCCTCGTGCCGAGATTCGGTTGAACTCAAACGGGACACCCGTTCAAGCCTGAGAGAGTATGAACGTTGGTGCCACGCCTTGTCAAGACCTTTGGCTTTCCGCTGCGGACCCGAAGTGGAACCAGATCGTCGCACCACCATCAGGGCCGGACTCGGCTCGACAAGCGCCGCCATGCCGCTGAACGATCCGCGCCACCGTTGCCAGACCGATGCCCGTTCCCGGAAACTCGCTGGGTGTATGGAGCCTGACGAAGGGTTCGAAGACGCGCGAGGCTTGCTCCGGGTCGAACCCCACGCCGTTGTCGCGCACAAAGAACCACGTCACGCCGTCGATCTCTGCCGAGCCCACTTCCACACAGGCTTCGGCGACGGGTCGAGTGTATTTCCACGCGTTGTCCAGAAGGTTTTGCAGCAGGTCCCGAGCCAGCGACGCGTCGGCCGACGCCACGAGCCCGGGTTCCACTTGGAACGTGACCGATCGGCCCGGGTTGGCGGCGGCGACCTCGGCGGCGACGGACTCGGCGACCCGGCTGACGTCCAGTGGGGCTCGGTTGAGTGTCGCAGCGGAGACCATTGAGAGACTGAGCAGGTCGTCGATAAGGGCGTGCAGACGTGCCGTCGCGGCCTCGATGCGTCCCATGAGCTCCAGACCCTCCCTTCCCAGAGACTCTCCATAGTCCTCGCGAAGGATTTGTGAGAACCCGACGATCGTTCGCAAGGGCGACTTGAGGTCGTGCGCAGCGACGTAGTTGAACGCCGTCAGGCGTTCGTTGGCTTCCTCAAGGTGCCTGGTCCGCTCGCGCACCTGCTCTTCGAGCTCTCGATTTGAACGCTCCAACGCGTTCGCGCGCTCGATCTCCATGGTGCGCATGGCTTCCATGGACTGCTGGAGCGAGCTCAGCGACCGATAGACCAGCAGATACAGGAACCTGCTGGTGATCAGGATGTACAAGAGCCCTTTGGACGTCTGGGCCAAGTGCTCGTAGACCGTGCCGTCGAGCAGAGCCATGGTCGCCCAGTCCGAGAGGAGGATCCATACGGTCCCGAACGCGCAGTAGATCACGGCTACCCGCAATGCTTGCCAACCGACTCTCGTCATGAACGACCCCAGTCACCTGATGCTGCAGCAAGTATAGTCGCGTCTATCTCGGTCAATCACACTTTGAACGTCAAGATGGAACAACTTCGATACGACGTCATCGTCGTCGGCGCGGGTCATGCCGGCATCGAGGCGGCGTTGGCTTCCGCTCGGCTTGGTGCCCGAACGCTCTGCCTCACGTTGCGCGCGGATCGGATCGGGCACCTGCCCTGCAATTGCTCCATTGGCGGCCCTGCGAAAGGGCACATCGTGCGCGAAATCGACGCGCTCGGTGGACAGATGGGCGTCGCCGCGGATCGCGCGCTCACCCACATGCGTCGGGTCGGTACCGGCAAGGGACCCGGCGTACAGACTCTCCGGGCCCACGTGTGCAAGCACCTCTACCCCGCATTGATGCGGCGCACCTTGGAGCGTCAGGAGGGTCTCGAGGTCGTCGAGGGCATGGCGGAACGCCTCATCGGTGACGAACGCGTGGAAGGCCTGGAAGCATTGGTGGCTGGCGACCTCGTTCGCTTCCGGGCGCCCTGTGTCGTGTTGACGACGGGCACCTTCCTGAACGGCTTGTGCCACGAAGGGAAGAACCAAACGGTGGCGGCAAGACGCGGCGACCAGACAGTGGTCACCTTGTCCGATGGCTTGCGCGCGTTGGGCATCCGGCTGCGAAGGTTCAAGACGGGAACCACGCCCCGGATCGCCAAGGGCTCGATTCGGTTCGATCGGGTCAGCCCGCTCGAGAGCGAGGCCACGGGCGCTTTCAGCTTTCTCAACGACGTTCCAGCTCCTGTTCGCGAACTCCTGCCGTGTTGGCAGACACGCACCAACGACGCGGTCCACGATCTGATTCGGGGCAACCTCCACGAAAGCGCCATGTACTCGGGGCAGATCGAAGGCATCGGTCCGCGCTATTGCCCCAGCATCGAAGACAAGATCGTGCGGTTCGCCGACAAGGACTCGCATCCGGTCTTTCTGGAGCAGGAGACGTGGGATGGCGAGTCGATGTATGTTCAGGGGGTCAGCACTTCGCTCCCCGCGCACGTTCAGCTCGACCTCCTGCGGCGGATCCATGGCCTTGAGGAAGCGGACATGCTGGTTCCCGGCTACGCGGTCGAGTACGACATGGCCGACCCCGCTCAGCTTGACGCGACGCTCATGTCGAAGTTGCTGCCTGGCCTGTTCTTGGCCGGGCAGTTGAACGGGACCAGCGGGTACGAAGAAGCCGCCGGTCAAGGGCTTGTTGCTGGCATCAACGCCGCTCGCCGGTCGCGCGATCTGGAACCCGTGGTTCTGGGCCGCGACCAGTCGTTCATCGGGGTGATGATCGACGATCTGGTGACCAAGGGGGTCGAGGACCCCTACAGGATGCTGACCGCGAGAGCCGAGCACCGTCTGCACCTTCGGCACGACAACGCCGACGCTCGGTTGACGCCCTTGTCTCGCTCGATCGGCCTGTGCTCGGACGCGCGATGGGAGCGCTTCGAGGCCCGTTGGGACGCGGTTGCGGGTGCGCGGGCGGAGATCGAACGGCCAGTCTTCGACGTCAAGGACAACGATGCTCTCGCTCGGGTGGGTCTCTCCGCGGTCAAGAACAAGACCTCGGGGTTTGAGCTGTTGAGGCGGCCTGGGTGCGACGCCGAGACGTTAGACGCCTTGTACCGCGCTTGCGGGCTCCCGTCTCCCGTGCCACCCGTCGGAGATATAAGGGAGCAGTTGGAGATCGCCGCGATGTACGAGGGCTACTTGAAGCAGCAGGACAGGCTTCTGGAACAACACCGGCGGCTCGAATCGTTGACCATTCCGGACGGATTCGACTATGCGGCGATGAAGGGGTTGAGCTATGAGACCAAAGACAAACTGAATCGCGTCCGACCGCGCACGGTGGGGCAAGCGAGCCGCGTTCCCGGGGTGAGGCCGAGCGACATCGCGTTGCTCATCGGTCATCTTCGGTAGCCGCCCGGAAAGCGTGGGCGGGGACGGGCACCAGAGGCGGCCTCCCCTTGTCGGGACCGTAGCCCCTCAGAGCCCATAGCGCCGCGCCGCAGATGCGTCCTTGGCAGGGCCCCATGCCGCACCGTGTCTGAAGTTTGGTCGCCTTCCAGCTTTCGAATCCCGCAACCCGGCCCCAGTGCACATCTTCGCATCGGCACAGCGTGGTGTCGTCCGTGGGGAGTTGCCGCACCTCCGGACTCAAGGCGAATGCACGGTTCATCGCGTCTGCCAGGCGGCGCTCGCGGTCGCGGCGTCGCTGGAGGGTCTCGGTGGGCTGGCCGAGGATCGCTGCGGCAGCGACCTCGCCCTCGGCCTCGGCGCACTCATGGCCTCCGATGCCGACCACCTCGCCGATCGCGTACACGTCCTGCACCGAAGTGTTCTGTCTCTCGTCCACCAGGACTCTGGGCGGGCCGCCAGTCGTGGAGCAACCCATCAGAGTGGCCAACTCGGTGTTGGGGACCAATCCGTAGCCGACGCCCACATAGTCTGCGGCGATACGTTCGTTCCTTCCGTTTCGGCATAGGGTTGCGACGAGCGAGCCCTTGAGCCGCTCGACCGATGCGATGTGCGTGCCAAAGCGCAGGGCTGCGGGAGGCAAGTCGAGCGCCAACGAGAGGCCCTGTTTTGCCTTCGACGGGCGTGCGCCGATCGCCGCGAGCCAAGGCAACAGTCGCCTGGGTGCCGCCTGTTCACACACTCGCACCACGTCTGCTCCTTCGGCCGACAGCCATGTGGCGACGGCGAGCAACAAAGGGCCGGTACCTCCCAACACCACGCGTTTGCCCGCCACCGGCAAGCCGCCCTTGGCCATCGCCTGAAGCCCGCCCGCGCCCATGACCCCCGGCAACGTCCAACCGGGAAAGGGAAGGAACAGTTCGCGCGCGCCGGTCGCCAGAACGAGACGACGCCACGGGACTTCCAAGGTTTCATCGCCTTTGAGCGCACAGAGCCATCCCGGTCCGGCATCGAACACAGTCGTCGAAGTCCAAACCTCGACGCCCGGCTCCAATATGCGTAGCGCATGGGGATGCGTTTCACTCCGCTTGGCTCTCCAAATCTGCCCGCCGGGGCGGTCGGCTTCGTCGATCAGGAGGGTACTCAGACCACCCTTCGAACATGCCCGCGCCACCGCGAGACCTCCGGGTCCGGCACCGACGACGACCACATCCCACGTCATCGCGTCTCCACCCTCATTCCTTCGTGGCAGCGAACCAGGCACGTGCGCATGGTCCACAGCCCGTCGACTCGGGCAGCGCACTCGAAACAAACGCCCATGCCGCAGGCCGCGGCGCGTGGCTCGCCCCCTACGGACTTGCGTGCGGCACCAGCGATCATCAAGGCCGCCGCCACAGTCGAGCCTTCGGCGACCTCCACGGGCATCCCGTCGATGTGGACGATCAAGCGGCGAACCTCGCGGGAAGGCAGGGCGTCGGCGAGATGGACGCGACGGTGCCGCAAACGTGATGGGCAACCAGTTCGGCCGTGATCAGGGACGTCGTAATGCCAAGCCCTTCGTGCCCGGCGGCCACGATGTGATTGGGCTGGCCAGGCAGTGGCCCGATCACCGGCAAGTGGTCGCCGGTCGCAGCGCGGAAACCGACCCAGGAGCGGATGATGTGGAGCGACGCCAAACCTGGGACGAACGCGATCGCCCGCGAGATCATCTTGGTTAGCATCGCACGCCGGACCTCGGGATTCCAGCCGACGAACTCGCGCGAAGAACCGATGAGCACCTGCCCGGTGGATCGCGGTTGCACGTTGAAGGCCACCGATGCGTCGTCCGAGCTGTGGGCGCTGGCGAGGTAGCCCAATTCGACGATCTGGTGTTTGAGGAATCCAGGTCGCCGTTCGGTGATGGCGAGGTGACCTTTGCGGGGCTGGATGGGCAAGGAGGCGAGGTCCGCGGCGTGTGCCCCCGCGCAATTCACCACCCAACGGGCCTTGATCGATCCCTTGGCCGTTTCGCAGCCGTCGTCGTGGATAGCTGTCGCCGACGCCTGCACGAACGCGGCGCCCGAGTCGGCTAGCAGTTTCGCCGCGACCACGGGCGGATACACCACACAGTCGCCCGGCACGTGCAACGCGCCGGCGACGTGTCGCAGTTGAGGCTCCTCGTCGCATACCCGCTTGCCGTCCCATGCGTGGGCGTCGATGCCCGCCTCGCGGTAGAGAGTTCGCTTTGCTTCAACCGCCGCCATGCCTGTCTGGTCTTCGGCCACCCACAAGGTGCCCGGTGAGGTCGCCTCTGCCGCTGAAGGCAGGTTGGGAATCAAGTCGCGCCACAACCGGAGCGATGCGGTGGTGAGATCCAGTTGGGCCGGCGAATCGTCCATGACGACGAGATGCCCCATGCCTTCGGCGGTCGCACCCGAACCGGGCGACGCTGGATCGACGACGCACACGGTCAGCCCCTCGAGGGCCAATCGGGCTGCGCAGGCGCATCCGACGATCCCTGCGCCTACGACCACGGCATCGTATTGGGTCACCACCCGACGGTACCCGAGACGCAAGCGAACCCGGCTTTGGTGACCCACAGGCGGATTTTCAACTTTTTTCGTCAAACCCCTTGACAGGCCCGCTCGGGTCTGGTAACGTTTTCACACGAGCGGAAGCGCTGACATCGCCACAAAGGCGAGCGGACGTTTCCGACGGAAGCCGTTCGGAGCCAAGAACGGACTTGATTGGAGTAGGCAATGAATAAGTCGCTGGTATTCGCCCTTGTGGCATCGTCGTTTTTCGTGGCGTCGTCCACACAAGCTCAGTGGTTCTCGGACAATTTCGACGGTGGCACGTCCGCCGGTAACTGGACCGCTTTCTCCGCCAACGCCGACGTGAGCGTCGATTACGCTTACGACTACTCGACCTACCCCGGTGGCACCAACCAGTTTCTCATCCCCTCCGCGCCCAACTCGACGGGTGGTTCGACGATCGGGATGCGCGTCTCGGTCAACAATTCGCTCGCGGCCCGCACCGCGGTCAACCTCTTCCCGACCGGATTCAACTTCTCGGGCAACTACAAGTTGCAGTTCGATATGTGGATGAACTACAACGGTCCCGCGGGTGGCGGCACAGGATCGACCGAGCATGCCATGTTCGGAATCAACTTGGGCGAAGCTTTGACGTGGAACACGTCTGCTCCGGCCAACTCGGTCTGGTTCTCGGTCTCGGGTGAAGGCGGGTCTTCCGCAACCTCGACCACGTTGCGCGACTACAACTCCTTCCTCGGCAACGCGCTCCAGTTTGGCGACGCCGGCGGATTTGCCGCCACGGGCACCAACCGAGAGGACCACTCCAACGCGTATTACCAGACTCTCTTCCCGAGCCCGACCTACCAGACCGCGGGCGCACCCGGCAAGCATTGGGTCACCGTGGAGATCGAGCAGGTCGGCAGCACCACCACGTGGAGCATGAACGACACGATCATCGCCACCCGGACCGGAACGCCGTTCACGTCGGGCAACGTCATGATCGGCTACATGGACCAGTTCGCCGGCATCGCCAGCCCGGCTGCGGACAACTTCATGGTCATCGACAACGTCCAGGTCGTCCCTGAACCCGGCTCGATGATCGCCTTGGCCGCCGGCTTGGGTGCCTTGGCTGCACGCCGACGCCGACGCAACGCCTAACTCGACGATTTCCCAGCCCCCTGCGGGGGGCTGGCTCCGAACACAACCCAACCAACAAACAACTAAACAAACAAACAACCCGAAGCTAGAGAAGTTTCAAAAGACAGCGACAACACACTCCATGATTTGCGCGCTCCCGAGATCCGGGAGGGCGCAATTTTTTTCGATCCGCTAATGACGCAACTCGCCCGACTCGCCGCCGACCTCGACCGCGCCGATCCTTTGCGCTCGTTTCGCGACCGATTCGTGCTTCCCGAAGGCGTCGTTTACCTTGACGGCAACTCGCTCGGCGCCATGCCCACCGACGTTCCCAGCACCATGGGCCGTTTCTTGCAGGACCAATGGGGCGAACGCCTGATTCGTGGGTGGAACGATCAATGGTGGGACCTGCCAGCGGCGTTGGGTGATCAGGTGGGACGCCTCATCGAAGCCAAGCCAGGTGAGACTTTGGTGTGCGACAACACGACGACCAATCTCTACAAACTCGCCTATGCCGTGTGCTCCGTTGCGAGCGGCAACGGTTCGATCGTCACCGACGATCAGAACTTCCCGTCGGACCTCTATATCCTGGGAGAAGTCGCCGCACGGACGGGAAGGGAGCTCGTCATCGTGCCCACCGACGGGATCCTGACTCGGATGGCTGATGTCGAACCACACATCAAGGGCGCGTCGTTACTGGCGTTGAGCCTCGTGGCCTTCAAGAGCGGAGCGCTTCTCGACGGGGCCGCATGGACCGATTTCGCACATGTGAACGGCGTGCCGATGCTCTGGGACCTGAGCCACGGCGTTGGGGTCGTGCCCGTGTGCATGTCTGGTTGGCAGGCGGACTTCGCTGTTGGCTGTTGTTACAAGCACCTTCACGGGGGGCCGGGTGCGCCGGCCTTCCTAAGCGTTCGCAGCGACTGGATCGAGCGGCTCGTCAACCCGATTCCCGGCTGGTTCGGCCATGCGGATCCGTTTGCCATGTCGCAGAGTTACGCGCCATCGCCGGGCATTCGACGGTTCCTGACTGGCTCGTCTCCCATCGCTTCACTCAAGGCCATGGCGGCGGGATTGGCTGTCGTCGAAGAAGCCGGGATTGGCCAGATCCGGGCCAAGTCCGAGCGCATGACCACCTTCGCCATCGAGGCCTACGAAAAGATGTTGCGTCCTGTAGGATTCTGCTTGTCCAGCCCCGTTGGTGTGCAGGATCGGGGTTCCCATGTGACATTCGGTCATACAGACGCCTTAGCCATTGTCCGCCGTCTGACACAGCGGGACGTCATTCCCGACTTTCGCCCGCCGGACGGCCTTCGGCTTGGGTTCGCACCCCTCTACAATACGTTCGCCGATATCGCCATGGGCATGGAGGCGATCCTGGAAGCGGTTTCCTCGCATGAAGACGTGGAACCGCCTCGTGGACCGGTGACGTGACCGGCCCGGATGCGTAGACCATGCCGTGCCTCGTACCGTACTGTGCTGGTTCCGCCGAGACTTGAGATTCAGCGATCACGCTGCATTGGCTGCGGCCTGCGCTCGCGGCGATCGAGTCGTGGGACTGTTCGTCTTCGACCGCAACATTCTCGATGCCCTCGCGGGCCGCGACGACCGTCGCGTGACCTTTATCCATCGTTCGCTTCAAGAACTGGATCGCAGGTTCCGAGAATGCGGTTCGCGTTTGGTCGTGCGCGTGGGCGATCCGGTCGACGCGGTCCCGACCGTGGCGCGTGAAGCTACGGCAGATGTCGTTGTGGCGGCAAAGGATTTCGAGTCGTACGCCAAGCGACGAGATGAGGCGGTACGCAGAGCGCTGGAGAGGGAAGGGCGGGCACTGACGTTGGTCAAGGATCACGTGATCTTCGAGGGTGCCGAGATTTCCACGGGTGATGGCGAGCCCTTCCGCGTGTTCACGCCGTACTCCAAGGCTTGGCGGAGGACTCTTGCACCAGCGGATGTGGAGGCGCGACACTGGTCCACAAGCGCCTTGGCCCCTGCCGGTGATTTGCCGGGCGACGACGCGTGGTCGCTCGAGGACCTTGGCTTTCGGGAAGCCGACTTGTGGACGCCGCCGGGCGAGGAAGCGGGACACCACTGCTTGCACGGGTTCGCGGTGAGACGCCTATCCTCGTACGCGGAGCAACGCGACTATCCCGGTCTGCACGCCACGTCCGGCCTGTCGGTCCACCTTCGGTTTGGAACGGTCTCCGTGCGCGAGGCGGCCAGAGTCGCCCTGCACGCCGGCGGACCATCTGCTGAAAAGTGGCTCGACGAGTTGATCTGGCGCGAGTTCTACTCGATGATCCTCGACCGCTTCCCGCATGTCGAACAGGCGACGTTCCGGCCCGAATACCGAGACGTGGCATGGCCCGGTCTTGCGGAACACTTCGAGGCTTGGTCCGAGGGCCGGACAGGATATCCGATCTTGGATGCGGCCATGCGATGCCTCGTCTCGACGGGTTGGATGCACAACCGTCTCAGAATGGTAGCGGCTTCGTTCCTGGTCAAGGACCTGCTGCTCGACTACCGGCTGGGTGAAGCGTTCTTCGCGCGACACTTGCTCGACTTCGATCTGGCTTCGAACAATGGCGGATGGCAATGGGCGGCCTCGACGGGAGTCGATGCGCTACCCACATTCCGCATCTTCAACCCGGTCCTTCAATCCCGAAAGTTCGACCCTGATGGATCGTTCATCCGAACATGGTGCCCGGAGCTTGCCGACTTGGATGCCAACGCGATTCACGCTCCCTGGGAACACGGTGGTCCGCTTCCCATCGTGGACCACGCGACGCAAAGGGAACTGGCGCTGAATCTGCTGCAAGGTCGCGCAGGTAGCATGAACGCGTGACCGACACCCCGAACACGGATGCCTGGCGCGAGAGGGAGTGGGTTCTGTGCGCCGCCAAAGAGGAAGGACCCAAGCCGTTTGCAGAGGCGGTGCGTCGGGAACTCTCGCTGGACGATTTGGACGACGAGGTGACGACCGGCTGGTTGCTGTTCGGCATCCTCGTGATCACGCTGGTCGGCCCGGTACTGGCCTATGTCTACAACCTGCGTCCAGCGATGCGGCTGAGAAAGCGGGCGCGTGCGAGAGGTGCTTCGTACAACGATAGCGACACGGAGTGCACCATCCTGGCGATGGCTGCGGAAATGCGAAGGCACCTGATCAGCCGCGCCCAGGACGACAAGGACGAGGTGTTGCGGCTGATGCGTCTGCTCAGACGCGCTGCTGCGTTCTTGATCGAGTCGTCCGACCGATCGACCGCACCAGAAGCCTTGCGCCAGCTGGCGGCCGATGAGCCCGACCCGATCATTGCCGCCAGCTACGAACGCCGACTGTCGGGCGACCGCATCGCGTTCGACGCCACGCCTCTGATGGTCGTGTTCGAGCAGATGTTTGCTCGGAGGGACGATTTGCTTTCGGCCTCGGCAGAAAAGCTGACCCACCTGGCCGATGCGCTGGAGCACGCCTCGCCAACGGTCTAGAACGTTTCGTTTGACCGCGGCAACCGAACCATGCCCACCGATTCGGCCGTTCGCACGTCCCAATTGTCGCAATCGCGACGCTGGCATCGGATGAGCTGGCGCACCTCGCCGTTAGCGCCGCTGGCCTCGACGATGTGGGCGAAGCGGCATTCCAGACACAGGTCTGGTTCCAGAAGGCGGACGATTCGCAGGTCGCGGGAGTTCATTGGCTTTCACCCGTCGGGGTAGCTTTATCGTTGGCCTGCCGAAGCAGGCGGATCGTCGGCAAGAATGCGGGATTCATCGAACGCACCCAATGAAGCGGGACGAGTGCGGCTTGGCCGGCTCAGGCGACGTGCCAGTGCCGAGATGCTCGAAGCGCTCTCTGAGGCCCGTATGCCCTCGGACCCAGGTTTGCGCGAACGCTTTGCATCCTTGCCGCGCGCGCCGATCCGCCTCATCGTGCCTCAACTGGCCAAAGATGTGAACCAAGGCGGGTTGCTGAGGCTCGCCGATGCGTTCCGGTTGGAAGGCGTCGACTTCGAGCCAACGGGGGCGACCGAGTGCGATCTGCGCGGCGCTGTGGGTGCAAGGTCGTGGCAACCGCATCGTTGGCTCCCTGCGGTCGATGCGGCGAACGAGGCGAGGGAAAGCGGATACCGCGTCGTGGCCCTGAGCTTGGACGCAGAATCGGTGCCTTTGGAGCGGATGACATGGTCCTTCCCCACGGCACTGGTTGTGGGTTGCGAAGACATCGGGGTGCCGCGCGAACTGAAGGCCCTGTGCGACCAATCGGTGGCCATACCGATGTATGGCATGGTGGACTCGCTGAACGTGTCGGTGAGTGCGGCCATCGTGGTGCATCACATGGTCGTTGCGTACAGAGAGGCGCACCCGGAGTTTCTTCCAGCTCGGGACGCATCCCGACGGCTGGTCGAATGAACCCGAAGTGAACCGGACGGTTATAATGCGCGGTGATGCACGCCGTCGCGCCCGTTGCCCTGCCCGCTTCCATGCGCTTTCGCGTGGGGGCTTGTGGCGTTTTGTTCGCCCTGTCGGCGCTTGGCATCGCTCAAAGCGCGGCGGAACGTGCCGCGCAGGGCCCCTCGTTGGCCCACTACACCGGCTTGCTTCGCGTGCCATCCGCCTATGTCGCTCCGGATGGCGAGTTTCGGTTTTCGGCGTCTCGACACTGGGTGAACCACTTTTGGCCGCGTGGCGAGGTGCCTCTGCGGACGCTGTCCGGCCATATGGGATTCCTGCCCAACGTCGAGCTGGGCTTGGGCTTTTCGTTTCTTGACGACAGCAACGGTGTCACGTTCGACGACCGTGCCATCGCGGCGAAGTTGAGCCTGCCGGGAGCCAACGGACTGCGGTTTGCCGCGGGTAGCACCGACCTCAACGGCACTCGCAAGTTTGCCAGCGACTACGCTGTGGTCAGTGCGCCGCTCGGCCGCGCAAACGCGACACTCGGGGCAGGAAACGGCGAGTTCGGCGGTGTGTTTGGCGGGATCGCCTACCCGCTTGGCAACAACTTGGCGGCGATCGGCGAGTGGGACACCAAGACGTTCAATGCGGGCGTCAAGTGGATTTCTGGTCGGACGACGGCGACGGTCGCCGCCAATGGAGAGGGGCGTGCGGCGTTCGGGTTGACCTACTCATTGCCTTTGAACCAGGCCCCAGAGGAACTGGCTCCCGACGTGGTCACGCGACGACTGAGCCGCAGCCCGATCAGCACCAGGGTGCCGATTGCCCTTCAATTCCTCCAAACGACGTTCACGGACCAGGGGTTTCAAGACGTCCGGTTCGGTCGGGAAGGGGAGACGTTCGTGCTGTCCTTTACCAACGCTGTCTGGCGCGATGAACTCCGCGCACTGCGGTTTGCCCTGATCCAGGCGTGCGAACTGGCCCCGGCTGAGTTCAATCGCGTGCGCATCGTATCGATGCGCGAAGGTGTCGGCGTCCTGTCGGTCGAGACCGGCGCTGAAGAGTACATCGCGTTCGCCAACGGCGCTATGACACCTTCCGCTTACTCGGACCACATCCAGATTCGAGCCGGTGCGGCAGCCCTCGGCGAACCGATTTCGCTGGACGACGACCGCAGAAACTCATCGGTGCGAAGCGTGGACGTGCAACTCTCGCCGCGGTTCAACTATCAATTGGGGGGCTCGAGCATCCCTAACAAGGTCTCCGTGGTCACGGAGGGTTACGCGTCTCTGGGTGGTGGTTTGGGAATGTACGCCCAGGGCCGTGGGGTCGTCTCTAACTCCCTGGACGATGAACGCGGTTTCAAGATGGATCAGGCGAGTGCCGAGATGGCGTGGACGAGTCGTTCGGGCTCGTTCGTGCGAGTCTCTGCCGGATGGTTCGGCGACGAGCGTGGCGGCATCATGGGCGAAGTGGTGCAACTGGTCGATGGAGGGCGCTTCGAGGTGTTCGGGGCAGCGGGGTCCTTCTCTGGTCGCGGCGTGAACGAGGACTTCCTCAGGTTGGGAGCGGGGATCAGGGTTCCCAGTCTCGATCTCAAGCTGCGTGCCGCACACCAACGCTACCTGGGTGGGGATTCCGGTGAGCAAATCGAGGCCACCCGTTCGTTCGGCCGTGGCGACTTGACGGTCTACGTGGGGCAGACGAAGAACAACGCCGCGGACAAGACCACTTACGGTGGGTTCAATGTGACGTTCGGGCTGGGCGAGACGTTCGCGAAGCCTGGTGCGTTGCGTTTCAGGTCCGCGGACGAGTTCGACTTCGGGTATTTGGCCACCGAGAACGCCGTACCCATGGGGGACAAGCGCAGGTTGCTGCGTTCGGGGAGGACCATCCAGCGCGACCTCCTCAGCCGGGAAACGCTTGTTCCCGCTTACGTCGCGGCCCACATCGAACGGTTGCGCAGCCCCCGACGAAACCTTGGATTTCCGCCCGAAGAGGTCGAACCCGCTCGCATGATTCCCGACGATGGCCGTTCCGGATCCTGACCGTTGGGAACCCGCCCTTCGGTTCTTCGGGGCTAAGGGGTGGCGCCCGTTCTCGTTTCAGATCGACGTATGGACGTCCTACCTGCAGGGCAAGAGCGGGCTGCTTCACTCGGCTACGGGTACGGGCAAGACGCTGGCCGTATGGTTGGGACCGGTGCTTGAATCTCTGGAGGAGACGCACAAGCCCGGCATCAAGGTCCTATGGTTGACCCCGTTGCGCGCGTTGGCGGGCGATACGTTGGTCTCGTTGCAGGATCCGCTTGAGTCGATGGGATCGAACTGGCGTGTCGAAATGCGTACCGGCGACACGGCGTCTTCGGCCAAGTCCAAGCAAGACAAGAACCCGCCCGATGCGCTGATCACGACCCCCGAGACCTTGTCCATCCTCCTTAGCAGGGAGTCTGCTCGCGCGATGTTGACTGGGCTGCGGATGGTTGTGGTGGACGAGTGGCACGAGCTGCTGTCGACCAAGCGAGGCGCCCAAACCGAACTGTGCCTTGCGCGGTTGGCGCGATGGAACCCGGCGTTGCGCGTCTGGGGTGTCTCGGCGACCTTGGGCAATGTGGAGACCGCCATGGAAGCCCTGACCGGAGGACGTCCGTCGGCCCTCGTCGAGGGCGAACGCGCCAAGCACGTCGTCATCGACTCCCTTCTCCCGGACCGCATCGACCGATTCCCTTGGGCAGGGCATTTGGGCTCGCGGATGATCCCACGGGTCGTGAGCGAACTCGATGGGACGCGTTCGGCCTTGGTGTTCACCAACGTGCGGTCCTCTGCCGAGATTTGGCATCAGGAGATTCTAAAGTTGCGGCCCGATTGGTCCGATGTCGTCGGCTTGCACCACGGCTCGGTGGATCGAGAGCAACGATGCCAGACCGAGGATGGCCTTCGCGATGGCCGACTGCGTGCCGTGGTCTGTACGTCGAGTCTTGATCTTGGCGTCGATTTCAGCCCCGTGGAGCGCGTGATCCAGGTCGGCTCGCCGAAAGGAGCGGCGCGGCTGCTGCAGCGTGCGGGCCGGAGCGGCCACCAACCCGGGGCCGTCAGCCGCGCCACGTGCGTGCCGACCCACGCGCTTGAACTCCTTGAATTCGCCGCCGCGCGGAGGGCGATCGAGATGGGCCGGTTGGAGGCGCGTCCGCCGCTTCGCGCTCCGCTCGACGTGTTGGCGCAACACCTCGTGACCTTGGCGCTGGGCGGTGGCTTTCGGGCCGAGGAAGCGTTCGACGAGATCCGGCAAGCTTACAGCTATCGCGATCTCGTGCGACAGGAGTTTGAGTGGGTGCTCGACTACATCACAACCGGGGGCAATGCCCTTCGCGCGTATGCCGAATACAAAAAGGTCGTCGTCGAAGACGGTGTCTACCGTGTAAGGGAGGCAAAGACCGCGCAACGGCACCGTATGGCGATCGGCACGATCGTCAGCGAATCGGCGATCCAGGTCCAGTTCCTCAATGGGACCAAGCTGGGCACGGTCGAGGAGGGCTTCATCTCGTCGCTGAGGCCGAAGCAGTCGTTCGCGTTCGCCGGGCACATCCTCGAATTGGTGCGGGTGGAGGGCATGGTTGCCTATGTGCGTCGGTCCAAGGCGACAAAGGCGGCGATCCCGAAGTGGGCAGGGGGCCGGGTGCCGCTCAGCAACGAGCTCGCCCAGACCCTGAGGGAGGTGATCGAGATGGCCCGCCATGGCGAGTCAACAGGACCCGAAGTGATCGAACTTGCGCCGTTGCTCGCGTTGCAGGCCGAGTGGTCTCTCTTGCCAAAGGCCGATGAACTACTGATCGAAACGGTTGAGACGAAAGAGGGCTGCCACGTGTTCGTGTTCCCGTTCGAAGGTCGGCTGGTCCATCAAGGTCTGGCGGCCCTTCTTGCCTTTCGTCTGGCTCAGCGCCAAACCACCACGATCACGATGGCCTCGAACGACTATGGATTCGAACTCCTCGCACCGGTTCCGCTGGACGTCCGACCAGAGACGATGCCCGAGCTTCTGTCCGAAGATTCGCTTTCCGAGGACATTTTGGCGAGCCTGAACGCCTCGGAAATGGCGAAGCGGCAGTTCCGAGAAATCGCGCGGATCGCAGGACTGGTCTTTACCGGTTACCCGAGTCAGCAGAAGACGACGCGCCAAGTTCAAACATCCACGGGTTTGCTCTACGACGTGTTTGCGAGATACGACCCAGAGAACTTGCTCTTGGCCCAAGCCCGTCGCGAGGTTCTCGAAAGAGAGCTGGAACAGAGTCGATTGCGTGCGACGCTTGGCCGCATGCGCACATGCACTTGGGCGTTCACAAACCCGCCGTATCCAACCCCGTTCGCTTTTCCGATCATGGTGGACCGGTTGCGCGAAGCGATCAGCACCGAAGATGTCGCCGACAGGATCGAGCGCATGGCGCTACGTCTGGAAGATGCGGCCAGTCACCGAGGCTAAGCGCCACAAGGTCGCAGGTCAAGGCTCATCGGGGACGGCGTGTCCGCCGCTTCAATGGCCTGAAGCCGCTTGCGGATCAGCAACCTCGTCCTGTGCAGCCGCGACCGGATAGTGCCGACCGGCTTGCCAAGCATGGCCGCGATCTCCGCGTAAGGCAATCCTTCCACATCGGCCAGCGTGACGAGCATGCGCTGCTCGGGCGAGAGCGTGGCGAGCACGGCGCTCAACCGCTCGCCGATCGCGCTGTCCATCAGTCGCTCTTCGGGGTTGGGCGTTCGGTCGGGCAACTCGAGCTGGATCGAGTCCTCCCCGAGCGACGTGCCCAGGGGCGCGTCGAGCGAGACCGCTTGTACGCGGCGCTTTCGGGAGCGCAGCATGTCCAAAAAGAGGCGGGAGAGGATGCGGAAGATCCAGTTCTCGAACGGCCTGTCGCCCTGGTAGTCGGGGAACGACCGGTAGGCGCGGTAGAACGCTTCCTGAGTCAGGTCCTCGGCGTCCGAGCGGTTGCCCGACAGGCGGTACGCCATGTTGAAGACCTTTTTGTAGGTGTCTTTCATCAGGGCGTTGAACCGCGTATCGCTTTCGTGTGTGGTGTGCATCATCTCTGTCAACCCTCCATAGGTCGAACGTTTGAACCGCGAAACCAGTACACGTTTGAACACCTGACCCCCTGCACGGGTTCCTCGGCAGAAGTTATGCCTCGCTGCTGTGGGTCCTCTCACCCAGATTCAAGCATGGGTCTTCGGTCGCCCATCAGCCTGAACATCCTCTCCCGAAGTCGGGAGGGGAATTGAGGGGAGGGTTGACCACGGCAGCGGCATCTCAGGAGATGGGAGGTTCGCTATGGAAGAGCGATGTTGCGGCGAAGCGGGCACGGTCTGCCGGTCAGGGACGGTCGCGGTGCGCGTAGGTTGTGCTGCCAACACCTAGTTCAGCCCGTGAATGCGACCCTCGTCGTCCACGTCCATGTGTTCCGCAGCGGGCACCTTGCCCATCCCGGGCATCAGCATGATGTCGCCGCATTCGGCGACGACGAACCCGGCCCCCGCAGAGACACGGAGTTGGCGCACATGCAAGTCGAAGTCCTTCGGCGCACCCTTCAGGGTCGGGTCGTCGCTCAGGCTCATCTGCGTCTTGGCCACGCATACCGGCAGGTCGCCAAAGCCGTTGGCTTCCAGCCACTTGAGCCGACGTTCGGCGCGGCTGGAAAGAGTGACTCCGCGCCCGCCATAGACCTTCTGGACGAGTTTCTCCAACTTCAGAGGGAGCGGGTCCTCACGGTCGTAGGGGTGACACAACGGTTCGGTCCGCGCTTCGACTCCCGCTACGGCAGTGGCCAAGGCCTCGCAACCCGCGCCACCCGACCCCCAGGGGTCGCATACGACGGCCTGAACGCCCTTGCCCGTGGCATAGGCGCGTACGAGATCAAGGTCGGCGTCCGTATCGTCGGCGAACTTGTTGATGGCGACCAATACGGGTGGGCCGTATTGGGTCAAGTGGGCGAGGTGCTGGCCGAGGTTCGCGCATCCCGCCGCGAGATCGCCGTCGCCATGGTAGCGTAGGGCGCGGACGGTCGCGACCAGAACGATGGCAGCGGGGCCAATGCCTAGCCGAGGGCAGACGATGTTCAGGAACTTCTCGCCCCCCAGGTCGGAGCCGAAGCCTCCTTCGGTCACGAGGTACTCGGCTGCGCCCAGGCCGCACCGCGTGGCGAGGATCGACGAGCATCCGTGGGCGATGTTGCCGAACGGTCCACCGTGGACCATGGCCAGCCCGCCTTCGATGGTCTGCACCAGATTTGGCCGGATGGCGTCCCGTAGCAACATGGTCATTGCGCCGACGGCTTTGAGTTGTTCCGCCCGTACCGGCGAGCGATCGAGCCCGAGAGCGACCAACATGCGACCGAGCCGCAACTTGAGGTCCGACAGGGACTCGGACAAGCAGAACACGGCCATGACCTCGCTCGCAGGCGTGATGACGAAGCCATCGGAGCGCACGAATCCGTTGCCTTCACCGATGCCGACCACGATCTCCCTTAGGCTGCGGTCGATCATGTCGAGCGTTCGCGGCCACCAGACGTTGCGGAGTTCGATATCAAGCGGGTTGCCGTGGTGGATCGACGCGTCCAACATGGCCGAGAGCAGGTTGTGCGCTGCCGCGATGGCGGGGAAGTCGCCGTTGAAGAACAGGTTGATGTCCTCCATCGGCAACACTTGGCTGTAGCCGCCTCCGCAAGCGCCGCCCTTGACGCCGAAAACGGGTCCCAGTGCAGGCTCGCGCAGGGCTGGAATGGCGCTCCTTCCGATGCGATTCAAGCCTTGGGCCAACCCGACCGAGACGGTGGTTTTGCCCTCGCCCGCCGGCGTCGGATTGATGGCCGTCACCAAGACCAACTTGCCTTGCGGGTTGGATTCGAGCCGCGTGACGCCCTCATGGGTCAGCTTGGCCCGATACCTGCCGAGTGGGTCGAAGTCCGATTCCATCAACCCCGCCCCGGCCGCGATCTCCGAAATGGGTCGAAGGTGGGCGGCTTGGGCGATCTCCAGGTTCGTCATGGTTGAAACCAAACGTACCCGCGTCGTCAACGAGTGGCTTGGGCACTTTGGGCGAGTTCGGCGCGGTAAGCAAGCAGTTCGGCCTTGGCTCGGTCGCCGACCGACGCCAGCTGCCCGATCCATGTGTCGCGGTAGGGCCGCAACGTCTCTGCAAGCACCTCTGCAACGGCAAGATCTCTGGCCCACTTCTTGTCGGCGGGTATGACATACCATGGCGCCTCGTCCGTCGAACAGCGGCTCAGCGCCTCTTCGTAGGCCTGTTGGTAGGCGTCCCAATGTTCGCGCTCTCTCCAGTCGCCTACCGAGAGCTTCCACGCCTTCTGGACATCCTGCTCTCGTTCGAGCAGACGTTGCTCTTGCTCGTTCTTGGAGATGTGCAGGAAGAACTTCACGATGATGGTCCCGGATGCGGCCAGGAGCGATTCGAAGGCGTTGATCTGCTCGTAGCGGAGACGCCAAACGTTCTCGGGCACAAGGCTCTTGACGCGAACGACTAGCACGTCCTCGTAATGCGATCTGTTGAAAACGCCGATGCTTCCCTTCGGAGGCGCGACGGCGTGAACCCTCCAAAGGAAGTCGTGCGCAAGCTCGAGAGGGGTGGGAACCTTGAACGACGAAACGCGGCACGATTGGACGTTCACATACTCGAGGAAGCGATTGATGGCTCCATCCTTTCCTGCGGTGTCCATACCCTGGAACACCACGAGGAGGCCGTGGTCGCCCGCGGCAAAGAGTAGCTCCTGCAGTTCTCCGACTTCCTTGCCCAGATCCTCGAGCCTCTGCTTCGCTTCCTCCTTGGAGAGCCCGCTCGCACCGTCCGTGGGGAACTCCGTAAGGTTGAGGCGCTGATCTAGGCGGATGCGGCGTGCAAGCATGGCTCCATTCTAGCCAGCCTGAACAAAGAAACCCTCGGGAGCGAGTCCCGAGGGTTCATGCGGCGTGGTTACCCTCCGCCCGTTCAGGCGGCTTTGCGTCGGCGTCGGGCGGCAAGCCCAGCGAGTCCGAGGCCCAGGGCGATCATCGATCCGGGCTCGGGAACGACCTCGAGTTCGCCCCAGTAGACCTCGTAGGGCTCTGATTTCAGTACCGAGAACTCCGATGTGCCGTTGATGTCGGTGATGCCGAAATCCCAATCGGTCCCGGAGGCCGTTGCCGAACTCGACATGATCCAGCCGCCAAAGTCAGTGACAGAGCTGCCTTGCGATCGGTCGGACGCTGGGTTCGAGTTGTTGTTGGCCATGTTGAACGTGCTCACCGCAAGGTAGTACGTGCCTGGCGTGAGCGTGCCCGACATGATCGACTGGAAGGTCGTCCCCGGGGTGGGCTCGTCGTCGGACCAGAATCCAGAGACTGGGTTGAAGCTGGAATCGTACAGTCCGATCTCGGTATCGGCCGTGGTTCTCCCGACCGTCGAAAAGGTGAACGCTCCGGGGGCGAACGTGCCCAAGTTGACCGGCGTCACGACGGACCGCGTCAGCGTCGCCACATAGTCCGAAGTCGTCGCTGCACCGCCGGTCACGCGGTAGAACAGTTCCTCGCCAAGGCCAAAGCTGTACCACTGGTTGTATCGGGGCGGCGTGGTCGTGGCCGAACTGGTCTGCAGGGTCGCGTCCGTTCCCAGATTGATGGTTCCAGAGGTCTGGGTCAAGCCCCGTAAGGTGCCCGTGTGGCCCGCCGTTCCGGCAGTCGTGATGGTCAGACGGTTCTTGTAGATGCCTGGAGCCGCACCCGCCATGGTCAGGCGGAAGTAATCCAGACCCGTGGTGGTGGCGCTGGTGCTGTTGCCCGTGATGGTGGAACCATGGGTCAGGCCGGTGAACACGTTGGCGGCGGCCTTGGAGTCGTTGCCTTCGGACTCGGTGAACTGGGCGAAGGACGAACCGGCGATAACGACGAACGAAAGGGCGATGGCCCTGAGGCTAATTTGACGCATTGTCTACTCCATGAATGAACCGCCGAAACGGCTCAAGTGTTGTGGAGCCCGGACCCGATCCAACGTTGGCCGCGTCTCTTTCCGCTCCGCAATCATCCTATCACGATCGCCCGTGTCGTGACTCATGAATTTTCAGTTTTTGTTCAGTTGGGGTGGATCCACTCTTGCAGGTGGTTGCGCGAGAGCCGGTAGTACGCGGTGGTCTTGGCCTCGACCACCTGCCTCTCGATCTCCGGGATCAGGCCAGCGAGCCTCTCGGAGGTGTCGGTCAATTCAAGCAGTCGTTGCCGCTCCAAGGGTTCTAGGGGCAGGTAGTTGGCGATCAGAAACGAAAGCGCCAACGGGTCGGTCGGGTAGTTGATCTTGACGTTGACGGCCTGCTGGGCGAACATGCCCTCGACGTACAGTTGGAAACTCTCGCGGGCCCGCATGGTCAACGCATCCTTTCGCGGCGAATCGTCGTCGACTTCGACCACGGGTTCGCAGTGTCCGACCAAGTAAGGTTCGGACTCGTCGAGGCGTCGGATGCGGAATCGCCGTTCGCCGACCACGACGACGTCCATGCGCCCGTCTTCGTACCGGTGGACCTTCTCGATGCGCGCTGCCGTGCCCACCAGATACGGCTCTGCCGAACCACCGACCTCGCTGCCGCTCTTGATGAGCACGATGCCGACGGGCATGCCTTTCTCGAGACAGTCTCCGACCAGCTGCCGGTATCGGTCCTCGAACACGTGGAGTTGAAGCGGAGCGTAGGGGAACAGAACCGTCGCGAGCGGGAACAGCGGGATCGGCTCGAGAGCCCTGGACATGGTCTTCATTATGCATCCAGGCGGACTCAAGCCCTTGGCGTCATGGCCCGTTCATGGTCCGTGTTGGTAAGCTGGGCCACCATGCTTGGAGTCCTCGCAATGTCTCTGGTCGGTCTTGTTCCGACCGTCACGCTCAAGCCCGGAATGGTGATCACGGAGTCCGTCAGGGTCAAACCGGGCGTGTACTCGTTGCCATCGGAGAACCTCGAGAAGCCCGCGATCACGATCAAGGGCAAGAACATCACGGTGGACTTCTCAGGGGCCACGCTCAAGGGCTCGCCCAAGGCGACCAATCCGGCGGAATACGTCGGTCTCGGCATTGCGGTCCAGGGCGAAAACGTCGTGGTCAAAGGAGCGACGCTCCGGGGCTACAAAGTCGGCCTCATGGCACGCAACGTCCCCGGCATTCGAGTCACGGGCAACGACATGTCCTACTTGTGGAAGCAGAAGCTGCTCAGCGGCCTCGACCGAGAAGACACCGCCGACTGGATGAGCTACCACCGCAACGAGAAGGACGAGTGGCTCCGCTACGGCGCGGCAATCTACCTTCGTGGGTGCGACGGCTTCGAGGTCGACCACAACACGGCGGTCGGCGGCCAAAACGCCCTGATGCTCACCGAGTGCAACAAGGGCAAAGTCTGGAACAACAACTTCTCGTTCCTGTCGAGCGCGGGCGTGCTGATGTACCTCTCCAGCGACAACAAGATCATGCACAACAAGATCGACTGGTGCGTGAGAGGCTACAGCCACGGTGTGTACAACCGGGGCCAAGACTCGACGGGAATCCTGATCTATGAGCAGTCGCACCGCAACGTGTTCGCTTACAACTCGGTGACCCACGGAGGCGACGGGTTCTTCCTTTGGGCCGGCCAGTCGACCATGGACAACGGTCAGGGCGGATGCAACGACAACCTGCTCTACGGCAACGACTTCAGCCACGCGCCGACCAACGGCATCGAGGCGACGTTCAGCCGCAACGCGTTCGTCAACAACAAGATCCTCGAGTGTTGGCACGGCGTATGGGGCGGTTACAGCTACGAAACCACGATCCTCGGCAACGTGTTCGGGATGAACGGCGAGGCCATCGCCATCGAGCATGGTCAGGACAACACGATCTCGCACAACGTGTTCCACCGCGACACCACGGCCATCAAGCTCTGGTGGAACGACCGACAGGACCCCAACTGGGGCTACCCCAAGAACCGCGACACGCGCAGCCGAGACTACGTGATCGAGGGCAACCGCTTCTCGCACATCGCCGACACCGTGTTCGCCATCGACGACACGCAGGGCGTCAAGATTCTGAACAACGACATCGAGCGCTACAAGCGCGCCTGGAACCTGACGGGCAAGAACGAGCGGATCACTTTAGACGGCAATCGCTTCTACGGCACGGACTTCCGCACGTGGACCGGCTTGCCGGGCCTGTCGTTTGGCGAGAACGTCCTTTCGACCGACGGTTCGCGGGCCGGCGCCCCGATGACCCAGGTCATGCTGGGGTCGGGCAATGTGGTGCTGGGCCTTGACCCGAACAACGCCGACTACATCAAGCGGTTCGACGTGCCGTGGAACCCGTGGAAGGCGTCTCGCGCCGATGTGGCCAAGTTCGCTCCCGAGCCCATGAAGGGCGGCATGGACCCGTTCATCAAGCCGGGCGAGATGCGCGGCCGCCGGTTCATTCTGGTGGACGAGTGGGGCCCCTACGACTTCAAGTCGCCCATCCTCTGGCCGCGCACCGACCCCGAGCCCAACGTCAAGCGGTTCGAAGTCCTCGGTCCGGAAGGCACGTGGCGCGTCAAGGAACTGCGCGGCGTGAAGGAGTTGCGTCGCAACGGGTCCTTCGTGGACGCGGTGATGGAGCCCGGCAAGGCCACCGACGTGCTGATCGCCCTCGAGTTCGTGGGCAAGAAGGACTTCGTGGACCGCTTTGGCAACACGGTGAAGGCCGGCAAGCCGTCCGTGTTCCAGTGGTCGCAGTTCCGCATGCCCATCGACTGGGACATCAAGTGGTTCTCCTACACCGAGGCGCAAGAGCCTCGCGCGCACTACGACGAGTTCAAGAAACTGATCTCGACGGGCACGCCCATCAAGACCCTGAAGACCGACAAGCTGGACTTCGACTGGGGCGGCGAACTCGGCCCGGGTCTTCCGCGCGACAAGTTCGCGACGGTGGCCGAAGGCCGATTCGAAGCACCCGCCGGCGAGTACGACCTCGAGTTCACCAGCGACGACGGCATCCGCGTGTGGCTGGACGGCAAGCTGATCCTCGAGGATTGGACTTGGCACGCGCCCAAGGTGGACCGCGTGCGCGTGAAGCTGGGCGGCAAGCACCACTTCCGCGTGGAGCACTTCGAGATCGACGGCTACGCCGCGCTCAAGGTGAAGGTCACGCCTCGAGGCCGATAGGTCCCCGCAACGACCAGTTAGGCACCCCCTTCGCCAACCGCGAAGGGGTGCCCCGGTCTGACCGGGCTTCTGGGGGCCTTTGGCACGGCAACGTAGCTCTTTGCCCGGCAGACCGTGCTTGCCTCGACACTGGCTTGGCTCTTTGTCTTTTCACTCCTTGACCGGGGCGGCTCCGGTGAAGCGGAAGCCCTGCGTTCCGGGCGGGACGGGGACAGCGACCTCGGCTTGCGTCCCGCCGTTGAAAGCGGGTCGGGCGACCACGCTTCCTGTCGGGACGCCTTCGCCGTCGAAGGTCTCGAACGCCACGCCGAGGGATCGCGATTCCGCACGGGGGGCGATCACGGTCGCTCGGACCTCTTTCTGCCCTCCCGGTCCGGTGACCAGAGTCGCCTGGTCCACGGCGAAGCCCGGCTCGTTGCGGCCCAGCAGGGTCTTCTGCGGCTTGCCGGGGTTGGGCGCGCATCCGGCCAGCAGCGCGAGGCAAAGCAGAGCAGTGAACCCCTGGTTCATCGAGGGCCTCCTTGCAGATCTCGATACGTGTGGGGCAGGTCCAGGCAAGCTTGCCAACCTGCTCTCCCTCCCGTTTCCGTTCGGCTCTTCGAGTGGCCCACGAACAGGCTTCCATCAGGCACGATGCGAAGACATGGGCCCTCCCGTGGGCCAGCGTGCTCGTGGGGGGCCGGAAACGCCTGGCTGGGATCGAGGGGTGCATGGAAGATGCACACGATGATCCCCAGCTTCGGCAGCGACATCATCCTGCTCCAAAAGTGCGAGGGTTCGTGCCCATCGAAGCGGAAGTCGTACCCACGAAACCAGTAGCTTTGCTGAAATGCGGCCCTGGGATGGATGTCCGTCAGATCGTACACATTGTCGGTGTAAGTCCATTGGTTGTACTTGCTACTGGGCATAACGCGGCGGTCGGTTGCATCTTCCTGGCACCGGAACACCTCGGCGCTCTTCGCGTACGGGTAGAGGATGGGCGAGAAGGAGGGCGGACGCGTGTGGAGGTCGTCCCAATCCGCCCCGTAGAGTCGCAGGGCCGTGTCGAGTTGGTGCAGGTTCTGGATGCAGTGCGACTGCTTCGCCGCCGCTTTGGCGCGCAACGTGGCTGGCACGGCAATGGCAGCGATCACCAACACGATCGCGATAGCTGCCAGGAGCTCGACGAGACCGAATCCCATGCGCGTGCGAACCGGTGCAGCGTTCACTTCCCGGCTTCTCCTCTCGGTTTCGGCGCGACAGCGGCACCAGCGAAGCGAAATCCTTGCACGTCGCCGGGAACAGGAACCGCGACAGCGGCTTGGGTTCGGCCTTCAAAGGAAACGTACGCGACCAGGGTGCCAAGCGGATCTCCTTCGGAACCGAAGCGCTCAAACGCCACCGCGATCAGCCTGGTTTCGGGTGACTCCGTTACGATCACCGCATGAATCTCCTTCTGCCCGGCTAGCCCAGATCGCATGACGGCATCGCGTATTGCGAAACCGTGCAAGGGTCGGCCGACGGGATGAACGTCAGATGCCGCCTTCGAACCAGGGTTGCATCCAGTCAATGCCGTGGCAGCCATCAGAAGTACCCACAACCTCGCCAGGCAAGGACAATCGCAACTTGCGCCCTGTTGGAACCTCATTGGTCTGTGCGCTCCTCCCATATCGAATGTGGGCTTGTGAAGCACTCGGAACCCCACGACTGCTTTCCATTTTCATCTCGGCTCCGGGCATGCCCAACGTAAAGGCTACCGTCGGGAACGATTCTCAAGCATGGCCCGTTGCGAGGCCCCATATGATCGTCATCGGAGGTTAGCGGAAAGCTGGCATCACGTTGGGCATGAAACACGCAGACAATGATCCCCATCTTGGGCAAGGCCAAGTTTCGTCTCCACCGTTGATGCTGCGGGTCGTTGTAAACGGCGTAGCCCCTAAACCAGTAGCTATTCTGGAAAGGAGCCCTAGGGCGGGAGTCGTTGGTGTCGTACAACCAATCGGCATATGTGCCCGCCTCCGGTCCAAGCCGGCGCTTGCGGTCCAGGGTGTCCGCCCGACACCGAAAGACCTCAGGTGCCCGAACATAAGGCTCCAACGCCGGCGAAAAGGACGGCGGACGCGTGTGGAGGTCGTCCCAATCCGCCCCGTAGAGTCGCAGGGCCGTATCGAGTTGCCTTAGGTTCTGTACACAATGGGTTCGTGTGGCCGCTCCACGTGCCTGTTGAGCTACGACTAATACAACACCCGAGAGAACAACGACGATCACGGTCACGACCAGAGTTTCCAGCAGAGTGAAAGCTCTAGTTGATCGCCTCATTGCCTCGCGGCAATATTCGTCTAGTAAACGCCCGGGCAATCTGGAGGATTCCATGTGTATCCTGGGTTCGGCTGAGCGCAACATCCAGCTTCTGACCATTGCGGAAAGCAATCAATCAGCACTGTGCCGACTACATACCCCTGCGAGTCGTAGCAACACCAATACTCACACTGCTTCTTGAACTGGTGGAAGTAGTCCCAAGGTGGCGCCCAGGTGCATCTGCTGTTCAGATCCTCGCACTTGTACCAGAACGCTGCAAGATCTGATTTTGCGGCGATCTGATTGGGCTGACAGGGCCACTCAGCCACGGCAGCCATGGCCAGCGTCATGATGAGGCCGATGGCGACGACAAGTTTGTTCATGGTTCGTTTCCTCCGTTGAGTTCAAGTGCGGTGTCAATTCGTTGCTTCAGGCTCTCCTGCATCATGGGGTGCTCGCTCCAACCCTCGTGCACGAAGGCAATCACCCCTGCTTTTGCGACGGCGATGGTTGGCGAGGCGAATCGAGGTCCAATGTCATGGAGCCAGGAGGAGGCGAAGGGATCCGTCTGGTCGGTCAACTGACCATAGATCGAGCAGGCATGGTAGCGGTCGGGGTAATTGAGGGCGACCCACCGTAAAGCGTTGCGGCACGGCGAGCACGTGCTGGTGCCGAGCACGAGCACGACGGGCTTGTCTAGAGCATTGACGACGGCCCCCCCGAACGGCAACTCGCCGACGACCGTTCCGAGGGCCAGGGATCGCATAGCAGAACCAGGCAAGCGCTTCGCGTCCGTGCCGGCGTTGTGTTGAGTCCAAAGCGGGCTCACCATCGCAACCACAACGGCGCTTAAGGAGAGCCGTCGCGCCCAGAGGTCAGCGCCCGCACGTTGCGTGGGCGCGTTGGAGGACCATCGGACAGCGCCACCCAACAACAGCGCGCCAAGCGCTAAGATGGCCGCGCACCATGGGCATGAAGCGGGCAAGGTTGAGTACAGCTTGAGCTGCCACATCAAGGAAATGGCGAGTCCGAGAACCGCCAACGCTGCTCCAGCGGCAACCGACCCCAACGCGGCAAGGGAGAGAATCCCGAAATAGTAGATGCCGAGTTGTCCCAGTGGCACTCCGAGTTCCGACGCTTGGGCTGGGCAAGTTCGACACGCGGCGGCGAATTGGCTGGCAGAAAGGGCTGCAAGCGCCGCCAAACCAACCGGCAACAGCGATCCAGAGGCCAGACGGTGCAATCCGAAGGCCAGGTATCCCAAAGTTGTCAAACCCACGATTGCTACAGGTGGCCATAAGGGCCTCTCGCGTGCGAACACATCCGCCTGAAGTCGGCGAATCGCTGTTCCGATCTCCCGACCTTCAAAGAGTGCCAGTTCGCGCTTGGAGAACCGCTCGAGCATCAAGAACTCGCCATCTGGCACGTGTCCGAAATGCGATTGAGCTTGGGCCTTGACCGGTTCGGCTGAACTGCTGGACGAATCCACCAACACAACCCTATCGTTGGCAAGGGCACTTTTCAGTTCCTGAACTCGGGCTGTGACCAACACACCCTTTCCAAAGCCACCTGTGGCGCGCTGGCGATCAACCTGCAACCAGATGCCCATGCCCAAGCACGCGAGCCAAAGCAATCCGAGCACGACATAGGCAACGCCGCGGACGCTGGAGTGCTTTTCTCGCGCACCCACCTTCGCCGAACCCAATATGCCAGGCAGTCCCAGTGTTCTCATCTCTGACGCATCCGCTCCAGATGCTTCTGCACACCATCCTATCACACTTCTGCAGAAAGCGCAAGAGTATTTGACTTTTTTGTCTCCACCGGCCCGCACGGTGCGGGGCTCGCGAACACGGCCTCGGATACACTGCGCCTTGTGACCACCGCCCTGATCGCCCTCGTCGCCGCGTCGTCCATCCTGATCCAAGGGGGCACGATCGTGGATGGTTCGGGCGGGCCCGCCTTCGCCGCCGACCTGCGCATCGAGGGCGGGCGCATCGCCGCCCTCGGCGACTTGAAGCCTCTGCCCGGCGAGCGCGTGATCGCGGCCCAAGGGCTCGTCGTCGCGCCCGGGTTCATTGACGCGCACTCCCACGCCGACGGCGGTTTGGAGCGCGACCTATGGGCCAAGAGCCAAATCTCGCAAGGCATCACCACGGCGGTGGTCGGGCAAGACGGCAGCCGTCCCGCCCCCGTCGGCAAGCACTTGGCGAACTTGAAACGACTTTCTCGCGGGCCGAAGTTCGCCGCGTTCAGCGGTCACGGAGGCTTGCGCCGCGAGGTCATGGGCGCCGACTTCAAGCGCCGCGCGACCGCAGAAGAAGTCCGCAAGATGTCCAAGCTTCTGGATCAAGACATGCGCGAGGGAGCCCTTGGCCTTTCCACCGGATTGGAATACGACCCTGGACACTACGCCGACACCGAGGAGATCGTTGCACTCGCCAGGGTAGCGGCCAAGCACGGGGGCATGTACATCAGCCACGTGCGCGACGAAGGCAATGGCGCGATGGAGTCGTTCCGCGAGGTGATCGAGATCGGCAGGCGCGCTGGATTGCCCGCCCAAATCTCGCACATCAAGTTGGGTACCGCACAGGTGTGGGGCCAGGCCGAGCGTGTCCTCACGCTGATTCAGGGCGCGCGCAACGACGGATTGGACATTACCGCAGACGTATACCCGTATCTCTATTGGCAGTCCACGATCACGGCGCTCAGCGTCAGCCGTGATTGGGATAACCGAGATACATGGCGGCGCGCGCTGGACGAAGTCGGGGGGCCTGGTCAAGTGCTGCTCACGCGCTACACCCACGAACCCGCTTGGGTGGGCAAGACGCTCGCCCAGATCAGCGACCTTACGGGCCGGCCCGCTCCGGACCTCATCCGGCAGATCGTCGCCAAGGTGCACGGCCCCGGCGGCTCGGGGTCGGAGAGCGTCGTCGTGACCGCCATGACCGAGCCGGACCTGATCGCGTTTTTGAAGCATCCGCAGGTGATGTTTTGCAGCGATGGCAGCATCGGCGGCTCGCACCCACGGGGGGCCGGTTCGTTCCCGCGCATCCTGGGCCGCTACGTGCGCGAACTCGGCGTGCTGACGCTCGAAGAAGCCGTGCGCAAGATGACGTCCTTCCCGGCCCAAAGGTTCAAGCTCAAAGATCGCGGCCTCCTCAAGCCGGGACTGCGGGCCGACGTCGTGGTGTTCGACCCCAAGACCATCGCCGACCGAGCGACGACCTCGGACCCCAGCGCCTTGTCGGTGGGCATGCGCTGGGTATTCGTGGATGGCAAGCAGGTCTGGGGTCCGATCGGCTAGAGGTGGTAACGCCGCGCGAGCCGCCAGCAGCCAATCAGGCTGTAGAGTCCCCCGGCTGCGATGAGGCATCCTGCGACGCCTACCCCGGCCCTCGCGCTTGGCGACACGCTGGCTCGGGCGGGCAAGCCCCTTCGTGTATGCATCGGTCGGTCAAGGACCATGTAGCGGTCCCAGCCGAAGGTGGCCACGTAGACCCCGAACAATCCGATCGCCGTGGCCGCTAGCGGGACCGCGCACACAAGGAGAACGAGGACCCGAGATGGGCGAGTCAAGGACCTTCCTCCATGGGCCGCTCGGCGTAGCTGATCAGCTTCAGCGGCCCGTCGGAAGCCAGCGCCTTGCCGTACACAGGGTGGCGAAGCGTTTCGCCGAGATCGGCTTCGGTGCCGTTGATCCAACACCGCCGGGAGACCAGCCGGATGCCGTGGCTATAGTCCACATACCAATCCACATGGCCGACGTACACGGGCTGGATGGGCTTGCCGTCGGGGTAGTGCCAACCATAGATGCCCACCCGACCGGGCCGTTCCAGCAGTCGGTTGGTGAGCACCACGTCCTTCTTGTGTCCCGCGACGAGCCACCCCAACGGGGCACGGGCGCGCTGTTCCTCGATGATTGCGTGGTGCTGCTCGAAGGTTGAGGTCGCTTCTCGCAGCAGCGTCAGCGGCCAGGGCGGCAGCGCGACGTCCGCCTGGGCGTGGACGGCGTCCGAAATGCGATCGGTGATGAGCAGGCATCCCGTCCGGTCCGCGACGGTCTGCGCAGCCATCGGGGTCATGGGCATGCGCACGAAATCGGCATCCGAGCCCACTGAGAGCACATCGGGAAGCACGAGCACCACGATGGCGTCCGTTCCCGACCAAAGCCGCACCGGCACCATGCGCGCGAGGAACGGCGGCACGTCCCCGGCGATGATCCGGGCCAACGTGGCGGCTTCCCGCTCGTCACGGACCAACTCCCGCACACCCGCAAGCCAGTTGCTGGCGCCAGGCAAGGCGGGGTCGCGTGCCACCAATCCCTTCCACGCCAAAGCCGTCGCGGGCGGCGCGATCCAGGGTCGGTAGAGCCGCGTCTCGCGCAAGAGAAGTCGGCGGTCGAAGAGCCAGATGAGGGCGTTCATCTCGCCGACCAGCCGAGTATGGAGGATTTGGTTCTGGGGGTTGCGGTGGATGCGGAAATCGATCTGGCCCTCCACGAACGTCTCCCATAGTTCCGAGGTCTTGGCCTTGGTCCGAAGTCGGAACGCATCGACCATGCGGTGGGTGGCCCGAAAGGTGCCGCCTGTCGGCGAGACCACGGGCTTCCCGTCGAGCGTGATGTTGCGGTCGTCGTAGGCGAGCACGCTGAGTTCGCGCCGCTTGTCGCCCTTGAGCCAAGCGTTGAGTTTGGTCGTGTGCTTGTCGGCGTCGAACGAGTAGTTGGCGTCGAGCCATGCGATGCGTCGGATCCGTTTGTCGAGGGCCGGTGCACCTTCGATGACGGCCCAGAGGAACGCCCCGCCGCCGCTGTGGCACGTCAGGGTGACCTCTCTCTCCTTGCCGGGCAGCATGGCCAGCCAAGTGTTGACGAGCCGGTTGGCGACCTCGCCCGCCGCTGGCGTATTGGCGCGCCACGCGGGCCAGCTCAGGCCCTTGGCTTCGGCGACCACAAGGCACAGATTGGGCTGGCCCATGCGCTCGCGGACGAATCGGCTCTGGGCGGCGATGTGCTGGATGTCGAGGCGCCAATCGCCGTTCTTGTCGAGGGCGCTGCCCAGGGTCTGCTCGATGGTGTTGCCGTTGGGCGTCGCGAAGATCACCACTTGGATGGGCTTGGCGGCATCGAGCCGCTTGGGCGCAAGGATGACCGCACGCGTTCCCGCTTCTTCGATGGTGGCGCGCACTTCGTCGAACGGGTGGTGCGGCTCGAAGCCCGGGATCATGGCGGCGAGGAGCAACAACGGCGTCACTCGATTAGATTAGCCCGTCAGCAGCAGGTTGAGGATCAGAATACCGGCGTTGTGCGTGGCGTGCATCACAATGGCGGGGACGAGCGACCGCCTCACCGCGCACAACCAGGCCATGACCGCCCCCAGCAGCATCAGGGGCAACCAACCTCCAATGCCTTGCGGATGGATTGCCGCAAAGAGGAGACCCGAGAGAGCGATGCCGAGAGGGACGCTCCGTTGGACCCGCGCCAGGGCAGGGAAGATGGTCCCGCGAAACAGCACTTCTTCGAAGAACGGCGCGAGCAACGCGGCCTGGGCGAACAACAGGGCGATTCTCCAAACCGAGCCGCCGCCAGATAGTTCGCTCGAGATCGGGTGCGTGGGCTCGGGGAGCCACTGGAACAGGAACTGGCTGATCGAGGAGGCGACGAGGAGCAGCGGCAGGTTGGCGAACGCTGCTCCGACCCCCCAAGCCACATCGGCCATGGGCCGATCGGTGCGCAATCCCAAATCCCGCAAGGTCCACGACCTCCCGGCGATCTTGAGTCGCAGCGCGACGAAGACGCCGCCGATCAGGACCAGGGCAGAGAGCACAACCGATGCGTCGCGCTGATAGGGTTTGAAGGCCTGGGCAAGGCCCAACGAGGCCAGGCCGCCGAACAGAAAGAACGCGAACATGATCGCTGCACGGAGGGCGAGGCTGTCCGCGTCGTGACGTGTGATCGGGCCACAAGGAAGTCCCATGAGCGGTCCGGGTTGAAGTGCGCGTGTGGATCGCCAAACCAACAACCCGATCCAACCCGCGGCGGAACCGATCAGGGCTATGGCAACGAACAAGACCATGCCGGTCTTGGATCCCGACGAGTAACCGGGACGTGGACTGTCCAGGCCCGCTTTGCCGAGAGTGGCCGCTCGGCCCAGCCGAAGCGCATATTCGGACCCGGTCATCTTCTCCGCCAAGTCCTTCGCCTCTTCAGGTGCAAGCGTTTCGCGCTCTGCCGCATCGGCCAGGGCCCTGAGATTCTCTCGATTGGAGTCCCGAAGCAACTTGATGGCCTCGGGGCGCGGCTTCGCCTCGGCTTCCAAGCGCAGTGCCGTTTCCAGCGCCGCCTGTTCGGGGTCGGGGTCCAGCTTGGCGATGGCGTCGGCGTATCCGACGAGTGCTTCTCGGTAGTTGGCGACGGCGGGGTCGGTGTCTCCTCGTTGGCCGGAGACCTCGGTCAGGACAGCCTGCATACTGACCGAGACCCTGGCGCGTTGGACGATGGAACCGAAGCGGTCAGATGGATCCTGTTCCAGAGATGCCGTCAGTTGCGAAAAGACGACGTATGCCAGCATCACGCCAAGGGCGATCCAACCCAATGGGTTGCGTTCGGGCGAGGGGCTGACGGTCATTGGAGGCCGAGCGACCGGTCGTTGAAGCTGATCGTGTAGGTGCTTTGGTTGGTGACCAGCGCCACGGTCACCCAGATCAGTTCCGCGCCGTACTCACCGAGCAAGATACCCAGTGCGACGCTTCTCAGCTTGTTCGTCCCACGCAGTCCGTAGTATCGCTGCACGAAGTTCTTGACGAGCAGGGCCAGCACCAGCCCGAACCAATAGTAGTCCACGCCGTAGTTCAGGCTGAGCACGTAGCCCGCGGGATGGAGCGGAAAACCGGGGAACCGAAACCGAATCGTGTCCATGATCAGGACGGCGGCGAACCCGACGAGCGTCATGGTGATGCCCACGACGTCCGGTCCAGTCCGGTTGTTGACCAGATTCCGAACGTACACCTCCGAGTCCGCCCAGTATTGAGGCGTGCCCGTGCGGTAAGCGAGCACATGGTAGAAGAACGAACCCGCCAGAAATCCCACGACGGTGGCAATCCCGATCATCCAGAATATGGGCCTCTGGGAGACGCGCTCCATCTGTCCCATCTTCATGGTCTCGAGCTGGTAGGGCATCACGTGGGTGCGATGGATGCGGTTGAACCAGATGAACACCGCCCCCAGATAGCTCGCCTGCTTGTCGGTGATGCTTTGGGTGCCCAGAAACCGCGTCATCACCGAGTTGGGTCCGAAGAACGCGAACTCGTGTGTCGGCGGGCCCACCTGCGCCCGCATACGAGTAAGCACGACGCTGAAGACAAGAAAGATGGCGACGTACACGCTCATGTACCCGACCGAAAGGTCGCCAAGCGTTCCGATCCACACCAGCCCCGCGAAGCACACCACGAACCCGATGAACGCCCAACGGTGCGAGATGCCGCCGTCGTCCTCGGGTCGACCCGAGCGGATCGCGGCCCAGACCTCCTTCAGGTAGTTGCGCGAGACCCAAACCGCCCCGACGAACATGGCGAAAACGCCGCCCCACGTCTGCTCGTCGAAGTAGGGCGGCCCGGGCGCGATGGCCGTCCCCGAGAACATCCCCTGCGGGATGCCTTGGCTGGCCATCGTGACGTGCAACGCCTTGCGAAGGAAGTAGAAGACCACGAGGCTGAACAGCAGGTCGCTCGGCATGAACAACCCGATCGCGGCCATAAAGGGATAGAGGGTCAGCGGCAGAGTACCAAGTTGGTTGAACGGCGGCTCGCCAAAGAACGTCTGGATATCGACGTACTCCTTGACCGGGATGGCGGGCAGGTTCGGATACAGATAGTTCAACCCGTTCAACATGTCGATCGCGAACATGATTGCGAACGCGACCCACATGTGGCGGCTGCGGAACATCGCGCCCGCTCCGCCGTCCTCCGACATCGCCACAGGCAACTGGATGAGGGGGAACGCCAGCCGCTCCCGGCGGCACCACGCCTCGCGCATCAGGCAGTTCAGGTACAGGAGGGCGCCCGCCAAGAACAGGAAGAACCCCAACCAGCCCAGATAACGGGGCAGGAAAAGGGGCAGCTTCGACCAGACGTAGCCCATGCCATGGCCGCCGCCGAGCAGATCCACCACTTGGCTCCGGTCCTTGACGATGAGCCAATCGGGCAGATAGGCGATGAAGTAGTCGCGGATCGTCGCGTTGTTGTCGCTGTAGAGCGCGTACGAGTGGATGACCGCCCAAGAGATCTTCAGCCACTCGGCGGCGACTGCGCTCCCCGTTGAGACCAGCCCGAAGACGACGACCATGTCGGTCTGGTTCAGGGCGGCCTTGGGGAGCCACCGCCGGAGCGGCCAGTTGGCCAGCACCAGCAGGATTTGGACGGCGACTGCGCTCGCGAGCAACGAGAACATCGCCGACACGGGTTGGTTCGCGCAGAAGTAAGCGGCGGGGAAGATGAGGAGCGTTCCCAAGATCAGGGCGCGAGCCCGCACCGGCCGAAACCGTTCCTGCTCGAGAGGTTCGGTTGCCGGCGTCGCCTGCATGGGTCATCGGTTCGGCAAAGGGAGCCGCGACTCCTGCTGGGCTTAGTAAGGGGTGGGGAAGCCTGGCGCTTTCAACCGTTTGTCGGCACGCTGGAACTGTGCCTGCATCGCCCGTAGGCCCGGTCCGCCATAGGAGTTTCGCGAGAGGGCGCTGCGCTCGGGCTTCAGTACAACGACGGCTTCGGCGGGTATCTCGGGGGCGAGTTTGGCCAGATCGTGGGCGGTCAGGTCTTCTAGCCCGACGCCCTTCTCCCGGCAAGCCCGGGTGACCTTGCCCACGACCTCGTGCGCCTTGCGGAAGGGCATGCCCTGCGAGGCGAGCTGGTCGGCCAAGTCGGTGGCGGTGCTGAAGTCCCTCCTCGTCGCCTTTCTCATGCGGTCGGCGTGCCATGTGGCCCCCTGGATCATGAGGCACGTGAGCCCGAGGGCGTCTGTGGCGAGGTCGAGAGATTCGAACAGCGGCGGCTTGTCGTCCTGCGTGTCGCGGTTGTAGCCCAGCGGCAGTGCCTTGAGCGTGGAGGCCAGGGCGACCCAGTTGGCGATTGCTTTGCCGGTTCTTCCTCGGATGAGTTCGGCCATGTCGGGATTGCGCTTCTGCGGCATGATGCTCGACCCGGTCGTCACGCCATCCGAGAGCGTCACAAACCCAAACTCGGCGCCCGACCACAACACCAGCTCCTGGCTGATCCGGCTCAGGTCGATCATCAACGCCGCCAAGGCGTGCAGGGCGTCGAGGGCAAACGACCGATCGGACGTGGCGTCGAGTGCGTTGGGAATCGGCTCTGCGAACCCCAACTCCCGAGCCGTGGCGAATCGGTCGATGGGGAACCCAGTTCCAGCCAATGCTGCAGCCCCGAGAGGCGAGAACGCTGTCAGGGTGTCCACGTTGGCGAGTCTCCAGCCATGTCTCTGAAGCGCCCAGAAGTGGGCCATCAGGTGGAATCCGAGCGTGTACGGCTGGGCACGCTGCTGATGCGTATAGCCCGGCATGACGGTGCGACGCTGGTCTCGCGCGGTGGACAGCAAGACGCCTTGGAGAGCCTTGATGCCAGCTTGGAGCTCAGGCAACCGCGAGCGAAGGTACAGGCGCGTATCGGTTGCCACCTGGTCGTTGCGCGATCGCGCCGTGTGGAGCTTGCCTGCGACGTCCCCAACGAGTTCCGCCAGTCGGACCTCGACTGCCGTATGGATGTCCTCGACGTCCCTGGGAAGGGCATCAGGGCCTTCGGCGAGGATGGCTTCCAGACCTTGGATGAGGAGCTGGCTCTCGCCAGCGGTCAGGATGCCCTGGGTCCCCAACATCCGCGCATGGGCGATCGAGCCCACCACGTCCTGCCGCCAGAACCGAAGGTCCGACTCCAGGCTCTGGCCGAATCGATCGACCAGCGCGTCGCCTTCCGAGCCGAATGCTCCGCCCCAAAGTTTCCTCACAGGCTAGGAACCAGCCTTGAGCGATTTGAGATAGGCGTCCAACTCGGCGGGGGATGCTGGAACCACGATCTCTCCGGCGATGACCTTTGCCTTGACCTCTTCGAGCTTCGCGAGCTTTTCGGGCCCAATCTTGTCCTTGGTGAACCGCAGGTCGCTGGTGCCGACGCCGTTGTCCTTCAACGAATAGACGATCGCGCCCGGCTCGAACTTGCCATCGTTCAGCTGCTGGATCGTCTTGAACACGGCCTCGTCCACCCGCTTGACCATGCTGGTCAGCACGGTGCCCTTTTCGATGTCGTCCTGGTCGCTATCGACGCCGATGGCGAACTTGCCCGCATCCTTGGCAGCCCGGATGACGCCGAGGCCCGTTCGGCCGGCGGCATGGTAGACGATGTCGGCGCCTTCGGCGAACAGCACCGAGGCGTTGGCCTTGCCTTTGTCCACGTCGTCCCAAGAGCCGACGTACTTCACCGGCAGCATGGTGGCCTTGGGGTTCGCCGTGGCGACGCCCGCATGGTATCCAGCTTCGAACTTTTTGATCAGCGGGATCTCCATGCCGCCAACGAAGCCGACCTTGCCTGACTCGGTCATCAGACCCGCTAGGTAGCCCACCAGGAACGACCCCTCTTCCTCCTTGAACTTGAGGTTCAGCACGTTGTCTCCCTTGGCGTCGCCGTCCACGATGGCGAACTTGGTGTCGGGGAAATCCGGTGCGACGGCAGAGACCGCCTGATCCATGCCCAGACCAACGGCGATCACGAGCTGAGATCCTTC
>JBDHZD010000003.1:0-75994 GCA_039811705.1 Fimbriimonadaceae bacterium
TGCCTGTCGTGGGCAGCTACTCGGCCGAGCCCCTCGAAATCGAGTTCAACGATCCTGGCCTGGGCGTATTCGGAACGATCCTCGACGGCAGCGGCCTGATTTCTGGGCGGCTGAGGTCACCCCATATCTCGGGCAACCTCACGTTGCGCAACACGTTCTATCGCGCGCCGGATGCTTTTCCCGACTCCGCCGCCGCCGCGCCATTGGCCATCAACCCGACGTTCGACATCGCCCTTGAAACCCTTGGCTCCTTGGGCGTCCGAGCCGCCGGCGCCCAGGTCTTGCTCGACGGCGCCGGTACCCTGACCGGCTCGCTCCAACGTCCCCGCTTCGATTCCACGCTTCATGTGGTCGAAGGGTTTGTACAACTTCCTACAGGGAGAATAACACTTGAAAAGGATACTGGAACCATCGACCTGCGCTACGATGGGTCTCAGGTCGAGCCGCTCCCAGAACTGATCTTGAGGGATGTCCAGGCGTTCACCTACGTCACGGCGCCGTTCGGGCCGGAAGAAATCCTCCGATACCGGGTCTTGCTCGAGATTGATGGCGACCTGTTGGCGTCCGACGACTGGACGTCCATTGTGCGCACCAGCAGCGACCCGGACGGCCTGTCTCGCGCCCAGGTGATGTCGCTCTTGGGACAAAGCGACTTCTTCAACAACCTGCAGGTGCGCGGCGTGGACCAACGCTTCATCAGCGACGCCCTGACCCGATTCGCGTTGCCCTCCTTCCTCGATCCGATCACGGATCGGCTCGGTCGGTCCATTGGATTGGATTATCTTTCGGTCGACTACCACAACATATTGGGCACATCCGCCACGTTGGCGAAGTCGTTTGGGAACGGCTTGATCCTCCAGGCGCGTAGACAACTGTCGGACCCGATCGACGGTGTGCGCCGCTACGACGTCAGGCTCAGTTATCGCATCCCCGTGCGGACGCGCTGGCAGGATCGAGTCACGCTCAGCGTCGGGTTCGATCACCTGCGCCCATGGAAGGTATCGCTTCAGATTTCCAAACGTCTGTAACAGCGGCGCGTTCTCGGCTTTCGGGCCATAATGACGGTCAGTCGCGGTTGAAGCGCACAGAACAGGCATGACGTATTCCCCACGATTCTCGCTCGTCGCCCGGTGGGGCGTTTTGCTCGCTGTCATGGCGCTGTCCGTGGCGGCTTGGGCTCAAGACGCTCTGGTCAAGCAGGTCACCATTCGCGGCAACTCGGCGGTTCGCGAGGACGCCATTGCCGCCATCATGCGGACCAAGATCGACCGGCCCTATCAGCAGGCCACCCTTGACGCCGACAAGAGGGCGATCGAAGACATGGGCTTCTTCAAGGCCGTGGACATTCGGGGCCGAGCCATCAACGACCGCGAGTGGGAGGTTCTCGTCGATGTCGTCGAGTTCGACAAGATCCTCGAAATCCGCATCGTCGGCAACGACGACAAGGCTGTCAAACAAGAAGACATTCTTGCGGCGATGAGCCTGAAAGTGGGCAACATCTACAACCTCAAGATGGCCTCCGCCGACGGACGGTCGATTGAAGAGATGTTCGCCAAGAAGGGATTCTTCGCCCAGGTGGCCGACGTGGGTCCTCTGGAAGACTCACCAAGCACCCTCAACGTGGCCATCATCATCTTGACGGTCAACTCGATCACAGTGACCGGCAACACGAAGACCAGCGACTCGATCATGAGGCGGCTGATCAAGACCCGCCCCGGCGACACGTTTTCGATCCCCAAGTGGCAACGCGACTTGCGCCGAATTTATGGCACCCAGTGGTTCGAGAGCATCGAGCCCGGTCAGGCCGAACCCGAGATCGGCAAGCTCGACCTCTCTCTGGCCGTCAAGGAAACGCGTACCGGCAACGTCGACTTCGGCATCCAGGTGGATCCGCGCAGCCGGTTCGCGGGCCTCGTCCGATTCAGGGACAGCAACTTCCGCGGAACGGGCCAATCGCTGGGCGTTGAATTCATCCAAGCCACCACCGGTCGAGGGCTGAGCGTCGGCGTGGACTACACCCACCCCTTCCTTGATTCCAAGGACACGTCGCTGAGCGTCAGCGTCTACAGTCGGGAGTCCTACCGCTTTTCGGGCAACTACTTTGGCGGCGGCGGCAACACCTCCGATTCGCCGACAGGCCAGGATTATTCAGAGCGGCGCACCGGAGCCACAGTCGGCGTGGGTCGACCCTTCAACGACGCCCTCGTGGGGACCGTCCAGGCTAGGATGGAGACGATCAAGACGCTGGGCTCCGATGAAGCGCGCAGTTCGGGCTTCATCCAACAGGATGGCGATTTGGCGTCGTTGCAGTTCGGTCTGACGTGGAATCGACGCGACGTGGACATCGATCCGTCTCGCGGCGACTGGTTCAGGATCTCAGTCGAGCCGGGCTACAGCAACATCAAGTCGGTGGGCGGCCTCGTTCCGGACACGTCGGTGCTCGGCAACAAATCGTTCGTCCGCTCGTATGTCGAGTACCGACGCTACTGGTCGGACCAACCCGCCCGCGAGAAGTTCGACGATCCGCGACGCGTCTTGGCCCTGCGGTTGCGCTACGGTGTCATTGCTGGCGACGTGCCGTTCTTCGAGCAGTTCTTTGCTGGCGGCTCCAACACGCTCCGGGGCTACTCCGATGACCGGTTCTGGGGCAAAGAAACGGCGACAGCCACGCTCGAGTACCGCTACCCCATCCAGAAGTCGTTCAACCTCGTGGCCCACATGGACTACGGCGGCGCGTGGAACGGCTATGTCGGCGTCAACGACTTCAAGCAGTACAAACGTCCCAAGATGCTGATGGGCTACGGTTTGGGCCTCAGCTTCAAAACGCCGCTCGGTCCGATCCGATTGGACTTTTCGTTCAACGAAAACGGCGGCAACCGTACCCACTTCATCATCGGGTCGTCTTTCTAACAGATGGGACGAACATCCTCTCACATGAATAAGAACACGATGCTCGCTTCGGGTTGGCTGGTCGCCGCCCTATTTGCAGGAATGATGCTCGGCGGAGGCTTCACGCCTCAGGCCGAAAAGACCGGAGTCGTCGACCTCGCCGACGTAGTCGCGCGAAGCCAGTTTGGCAAGGGTAGCGAAGAGCGATTCCGCGCCATGCGCGTGACCCGCGAAGGCCTTCTGGAGTTCATGAACACCTATCGGATCATGACCGTCGAGCAAGCGACCAAACTCCGCGAGTTGTCGCTCAAAGAGACTTCCGCTGCCGAAAAGGCGGAACTCGACAAGCTCAAGGAAGACATCAAGAAGACCGACGCCAAGAACACCGAGCTCAGCACCAAAACGACGCAGTTGACCGCTGAGGAACGCGCTTTAATGCAGCAATACGGAACACAGGCTCAACAAATCGGCGACTTGGCGCAACGCTGGGCGCAGGAGTTCACCACGGATCTGGAAGGCTGGGTCCGCAAGCAGGACGAAGAGACGGTCAAGCGTGTGCGCGACGCCGTGAACGAAGTCGCCCGAGCGCAAGGATACAGCGTCGTTTTCGATGCCCGAGTCGCACCCTATGGCGCCAACAACCTCACGGAAAACGTGGTCAAGGCGATGGACGCCAAGAGCTAGCGTCCTCGCTCTGGCGATCGCTTTGTGGTCGGCGGGCTGCTCCACGGGCAGCCCGTTGATCTATGTGGACTTGGATGCCGTACCCAACGCATCCCTGGAGTCGCCCCGGCGCGCGTCGGTCGCAGTCCCCCCCTTTCCCGCACCCGTCGATCTTGCCCTGGCAGAGCCAGCTCGTCTGGAACTGGAATTCCTCGAGGTGCGCGCCTCGATGCAGCAACGCATCGAGGCCTATCTCGACCAGATCCGAGACGCCGAGAGTGAGCGCCGCCGAGAGATGGTGCGCATCGCATCCTCAGAGCGCATGGCGGCCGAGCGGCGCACCGCGATTCGGGAGTACGAAGCATTCGCCGTCGAATCGTTCACCGCAGCGATGGCACGGCTGCGCGAGCGGCTCGTGGCCTATGGCGACGAAGTCGGCCCCAAGCTGGTACAGACGGTCAATCTCGGCTATCACCCTGAGCCCGAAACGTGGGGCGAGCCTCCTCAAGGAGCAGTGGCCAAGGAGCGCTTCGAATCCGCTCGACAACTATGGATGGAAATCCAAGAAGCACGACGCCTGTACGACCGAGACGCCGGACTGATTCTGGCCCAGCACTACGAAGAGTCGGACGCCTTCCTGACCGAACGACTCGCCGAACTCGAAGGCCGGCGGGAACTGCAGGAACGACAAATCGACCTTTCGGGAAGTCTTGCAACGGCAGAGACCATTCGCAGCGGCGCGGAAGCGCTGAGGACCACGCCTCCGCCTCTACGGGCCGCGGATCGGCCCCAGCCTTCCCTCCCGGGGCCCGAGGGAGTCAAAACACGCAGGATGCCCGCCGAAGAGGATTGGTCGCTCTCGCAGGGGCGACTTCGCGAGGAAGCCGCCCTCTTTGCCAAGTTGCGGGGCGGTCGGATAGCCGACCGCCCCGAGGGTGCCCGGGATATGACCGAGGAGTTCATCGTCTGGCGCACGGGGCGCGGTTGATGCGATCTGCTCAAGAATCCACCCCGGCCGTGGGGCAGAGCGGGAGCGAGGTTCGTGTTCAGCGCCAATCCACCTGACCTTCGGTGGCAATCGCTCGCGCCCTGCGTCTGCCCCAACCCCAGTGTGCATCTGAACCGTGCAACTGAATCAACGCAAAGGAATCCGGTTTGGAGATCAGGACCTTAGCCCCGGAACCGACCGAATGCCGGGCCGCCGGTACACTCGCCCGCAATGGTGCTCCGAGCCGCCGTCGCACAGATCGCCCCGAACAAGGGACAAGCCGAACACAATCTGGACCGCATCGCATCCATCGTCCGTCAAGCGTCGGACGATGGGGCGGGCCTGATTTGCTTCCCCGAGACGTGCACCACGGGCTATTTCCTCGAGGGCGGCGTGCTCGAACACTCCATGACCGCTGAAGCCTTGGCCGCAGCCCTGGGGAACCGGTTGCCCGGGACAAGGCCGATCGAAGCCATTCTGGGGTTCTACGAGAAGGCCGAAGCCACGCTCTACAACTCGGCAGTCGTCTTGCGCTGGGATGGGTCGGCGTGCCGCGTGGCGTCGGTCTACCGAAAGTTCTTCCTGCCCACCTACGGCGTGTTCGACGAAGAGCGGTTCGTTTCGGCGGGCCGGGAACTGGGCGTGTTCGAGGGGTCTTGGGGACTCGGAGGTCTGCTCATCTGCGAGGACATCTGGCACTCGATCTTGGGCACCCTGCTCGCGGTCTATGGTGCACAGGTCGTCGTGGTGCCCTCGGCTTCGCCGGCTCGCGGATTCGATGGGCCGACGATCGGCAATTTGGACCGCTACTCGCGGATGGTGCGGGCCGTCAGCGAAGAACACGGGGTATTCACTCTGAACCCCATGCTGGTGGGGTTCGAAGGAGGAAAGGGGTTCGTCGGCGGCTCGCGCATCGTCGACCCCATGGGACAGGTCCTTGCCGAAGCGCCCGTCGGAGAAGAGGCGCTGATCGTGGCCGACTTGGATCTGGATCTGGTGGCCGTGGCGCGCACGCAAGCACCCCTGCTGGCCGACCTCAAGACAGCGTGGTCAAGCTTGCGCTCGTTCGTCGAGAACGCACCGGCCTAGGACCGATCGCTCCCGACGAACGAACCGCTGGGCCTTACTTCTCCTTCGCGCCCTGCGCGATCCAATCCGAGATCATCTGAATCTCGTTCGCGGGCAGGGGCTTGGCCATCATGGGCATCTGGGGCTTTTTCTTGCCGTTGACGTACAGCAACAGGTCGCTCTCTTCGGGTTTGCCGGCCTTGAACAGCTTGCCCTGCTTGCTCTTGACGATGGCCTCGTAAGAGTCGAGGCGAACGCCGTCCTGCTGCTTCTTGGCACCGTGGCAGTTGATGCACGACCGGTCGAGGATCGGCTTGAGTTCCTTGTACGTGACGGTCTTGCCCTGCGAAGAGGCGGGCGGAGCGACAAAGGCTGCGGTGACGACGAGCGCCGAAGCGGCGATGAGAAAGAACGACTTGGGTCGCATGGCCAAGCATTCCGACGTAAGTGGGGACCGATTGGTCACGCCTAGACGATCGTCTTGCGCGCACGGTCCGTCGACGCATGCAGACTCACGGGCCGAACCGAGGCCACGTTGTCTGGTTCGTAGTCGAGCAACTTCAGCCAATCCTCCTGAGTATCCGACTTCGGGAAGATCTCGTTTTCGCGGTACTCCGCCTCCAGTGCCGAAAGCAAGTCCTGTTGCGAAATGCCGTGTTGGACGGCAGGTTCGGCAATGGACCGTTCGATGGCGTAGTCCTTCGCACGTTCGACCACCGACCGAAGCAACGCACCGCTCACCAAGTCCGACCAGTGAAGCGTCTCGGTGGAGCCGTTTTTCAGGTGGACTTGCAGGAAACGATGGTCTTTGGACGCCGTCCACAAGGCATCCACGGTTCGACGCGCCAACGCTTGGCGGGCACAGTCCACCTCCCCTCCAAACTCGTCGAGAATCCCCGGGTCCAGAGGCACATCGGCATGGAGGTAGATGCCGATGATCTGCTCGGCAGCAGCTCGGTCCGGACGGTTGACCTTCACTTTGCGGTCGATGCGCTCGGGACGCAACACCGCCGGATCGATGTAGTCGGGACGGTTCGACGTGAGCATGAGCACCACGTTGTCGAGCGACACCAGGCCATCCAACTCGGCGCAAAACTGGGGCACCACCGTGTTGCTGATGTTCAGCCACCGGCCCGAGGAACGTGTGCGGAGCACGCTTTCGGCCTCGTCCATAAAGATGAACACCAGTCTCCCTTCTTTGGCCTTTTCCCGCGCGATGCGGAACACCTCGCGCACCATGCGCTCGGTCTCGCCCAGCCACATGTTGAGAATCTTCGGCCCGCTGATGGCCATGAAGTACTCCTTCACCGGCTTGCCGACGCGCTTCGAATACTCCTGAGTGAGGTTGTAGGCCGTCGCCTTGCCGATGAGCGTCTTGCCGCAACCAGGGGGGCCATAGAGCAGGATGCCCTTTACTGGCTTCTTCTCGAACTTGCGGAAGATCTCGGGGTGGAGCAGCGGCTTCTCGATGGTGTCGCGGATCAGGCGGATGGCTTCGCTCTGCCCGCCCACTTTCTCCCAAGGGATTTCCGGCACGTCCTCGTAAAAGAAGTCGCGGTTCTCTTTGGTCTCGAACCACTCGACGGCCACGCGACCCGTCGGCTCGATGCGGACCGTGTCGCCCGGATGAAGGGTCTTGTCGGCGAGAGAACTGGACCGCAAGACGACCCGACCGCCGTCGGCGGTCGGCGCCTCGCCGCCGATCCGCAGCCGTCCATCTTCGTACACTTCGGCCACCTTGACCATGGCCCCACCTGGGTGCGGCGGCAGTTTGCCGACGATCGCGTACGCGTCGTTGACCAGCACGCGGTCGCCTACTTTAGGCGATTCGTCGAGCGTGGGATCCAGCTGGGCCAAGAACTCCGAATCGCCTACGGCGATGAGGGCCAGTCCGCCTTCTTGGTCCGCCAGATAGACGCCGGTTCGGTTGGCTGGGGCGGTGAGCTTTGCGTAGGCCTCTTCGTATTCGGCGAGCAACCTCGCGCGCTCTTCAGATCGTGCCGCATCCTGGCGCAGGTCGTCGCGCAAAGCGGTCAGGTAGGTGCGCGCGCGTGGGTCGTCGCCCGCGCCCGCGATCAGCCGGTCCACGATCTCAAGACTCGAGGGTTGATCCGATGGCATCTCACCACATCATACGCCGCCTGAAGCGGTTCGGTGCCGTGACATGGTTACAGGGCTGCCCAACGAACAGGCAACTCTGCGAACCACATGGCCGTCCCCTCCTCCCATGCGCGGCCTGGAACGTCGATGGGAGATCCGTCGTAAGCGGCGACACGCGCTTCGATCGACCCGTAGCCCTCGCTGATCGGGTTCGCCTTGAACGTCGTCTTCTTGCCGTCGCCGGCTAGGGTCAGCTCCAGTACCGTTCGCTTGCCCTTGCGGTAGGCCGTGGATTCGCCGTCATCGGCCACATAGGTCAGCCGCGTCTCGCCTTTCCAACCCTTGGGTGCGAACACATGGAACTCGGCTTTGCGGAGATCCTTGCGGTTGGTGGTCGGCCATCCCGCGCACGTGGGCAGGATCGCTCCCGCCCGGATGTAGAGCGGCGTGCGGTCGCGCGCAGCGGAAACGACCACCTCGCCCGGTTCGACCCACGCACCCGCGGCGACGTCGAACCAAGGCTGATCGCCGGGAAGCGCCACCTTGCGCTCCTTCTGGCCATCGCTGAGGAACGGGGCTTGAAGGATGAACGGCCCGACGAGGAACTGGTCGCACACGGTGTCCAAGTTGCCATCTTCGAAATCATAAGACAAGGGGCGCAAGATGGCCTCGCCCGTGGCTTCTTGCTCGGCAAAGAGCGTGTACAGGTACGGCAAGAGACGGTAGCGCAACTGGATCAGGTGCCTCAGCGTTCCCAGTGCACGCCGCGAGTAAGCCCACGGCTCTTGATGCCTCGCCTCCTTCATCGTGTGGTTGCGCAGGAAGGGGAAGAGAAAAGTCGCCTTCGCCCAATCCACCATCAGCCCTTCTGGTGTGTCGCCTCCGAACCCCCCGAGGTCGGGTCCGTTGAACGGAATGCCGCTCAGGGCCAGGTTCAGCGACGTGGGAATCGCCAACCGCAGATAGTGGTAGTTGGCGACGTTGTCGCCGGTCCAAACGGCGCTGTAGCGGCTGGTGCCGATGAACGCCGAACGCGACAGAACGAAGGGACGCGACCTGGGCTTGGCCTTGCGGAGCCCCTCGAACGTCGCCATCTGCATGCCGAGCGCGTATTGGTTGCGGTGGAGCTCATGGGCGTCTTTGCCGTTTCGAAAGCGCATGGCGGCCGGATCCACCGGGCCTGTCGCCGGATCGTTCATGTCCACCCAGTACCCTCCAAAACCGAGTTCGGTCAAATCTCGGACATGGTTCGACCACCACTTGCGGCCCTTGGGCACCGTGAAGTCGGGGAAGACCGTCTCGCCGGGCCAAACCAAGCCCACATAGTCTTTGCGTTCGGGGTTTTGGCAAAAGACGCCCTTGGCGACGCCATCGTCGTAGACCGAGTAACCGGGGTCGCGTTTGACGCCCGGGTCGAGGATCGGCACAACGCGTCGGCGGGATCGCCACAACTTCCAGACCGCGTCCGGGACGCCCTGCGGAAACGCCGCAGGATCGGTGGTGAATACGCGATAGCCGTCCATGTACTCGATGTCCAGCCAGAGGGCATCGCATGGAATCCTCGCCTTGCGAAACTTCTCGTCGAGGTCAAACAGTTGTTCGCTGGTCGCATAGCCCCACCGCGACTGGTGATAGCCCAGCGACCACAAGGGAGGCAAGGGCGTTTTCCCGACCAGCGATTGCAGCTTCCTCGTCAGATCGGCGAGCGAATCGCCCACGAGGAACCACACGTCGGGTTGACCGCACTCGCTGCCGACGATCAGGCAGTCGCCCGTTTTTTGCCAATCGACAAAGTAGCGCTTCTCGCCGGTACCGGGAGGGGTCTCCATGAACACGGGTCCCGGGTTGTGGACGAGAATGCCCACCCAAACTCCCTTGAGGCGGACGACGACGTAGGGCACCGAGGCGTACGAAGGGTCGGCGTGGTCTTCCATCCATTGGCCGGAATGGAAATCGCTCCACACGTCGGTGTTCCAGAACTTGGTGCGCAGGCCGCTGAGCTCCAAGCGACCCAAGTTCTTCTCGCCCATGCCGAAGTACTTGGCGTCGGCAGGCACTTCGAACTGGAGCATCCACGCCTCACCCATCACGCCAAACCCTTCACCCTTGCACGTACGGAGAACCGTCTTGCCGTTGTACTGGACGGCGAGCGAGCCATCGGCTTCGAGTTTCAAACCACCGTTCGCGGGCGCAGGAGGCGTCAGCGCGTCGATCGACACGTTCGGTTGCCAGCGGCTCTTCTTGCCGACTCGGAAACGGTGGACATCGCCCTCGAACGACTCGCTGTCCGCTTCGAACGTTTCGTTCCCGATGCGAAGCCCTTCGGCGTCGGCGCTAGTGGCGAAGGCGAAATTGGCACGATGCGGGTACTTGGTGAAGAACATGGCGGCAGTCGGAATTGTGACTCAGGCTGTTTGCCCTCGGTGCGCCGGGCCTATTCGCCCAATCTCCGACGATCCTTCTCCCGACAAGCGCTAGTCGGTGTCCTCGCGGGGCACGTACTCGAACGACGCGAACAATACGCACGCGAACGCGAGACACACGGCGATCACACCGAACAATGCACCCCAAGCCACGTTCTCGGGGATGACGTTCGTGCCCATCTGCCCCGCCAATGCGCCGAGCGGACCAGCGCTGTTGTCGACTTGGGGGTGCTTGGCGATCGCCATCAGGTGGCCGAAGATGGTCACATACTGCGTGTCGCCCGGCAGGTTCGGAGCGATGCTCTCCCACCCGAACGCGAACAGCAGACACACGGGCATCGAGCGGTTGATCAACAATGTGACCACCAAGAACACCGCACCGTAGGCGAACGCCCCGATCGCCAACGCTTTGAGGTCGCGGAAGAAGATCTCGTTGTCGAACCCCTGACGCCCATAGATGGCGAGGGTCACCACCAATGCCGCCATCAGCGCCAGCACCATCGCCACAACCGCCGACGCAAGAAACCGAGCCAACAGCATCGCAGGCCGCGGAATCGGGCGAGTCAACATGTACACGATGGTCTTCTGCTCGACTTCCTGAGCCACGACCGCTGCGGTGAGAATCGCGGAGCTTAGGGCCAGAACTTTGAACACCATGCCGCCCGAAACCTGGATGTACGCATCGAGCGAGGTCACATGGCGCGCCATGGACGTCAAGTTGGCCGCCAGCAGGCCGATCCCAACGATGATGGCCAGCCAGACGACCATGCGCTTTGGGCGGGCCAATTCCTGCAGCGTGTGCTGAAAAACGAATACGGTGCTCATTTGCCCACCAGATAGCGGAACACGGATTCCAGATTGTTGTCGGGGCTGGAGAACGCCTGCACGGGGATGCGGTGCTCCAGCGCCAGCGAGGGAAATTCGTCGTAAAAGCGATCCGGCTCTTTCGATTCGATCTCGATCGCACGGTCGCCTGGTTCGACTTTGACGCTCATCACATAGGGTCGCTCGACCAGAAGTCCGGCCAACCGCCGTGGCTCCGAGGTCTCGATGCGGATGCGGTGAGGGTGTTTGTCGATCAGGCCCCGGATGACGCGAACGTCGCCGGTGGCCATCAGGCGCCCCCTGTGCAACAGCAGAATGTTGCGCGTGATCTGCTCGACCTCGTAGAGGATGTGGCTGGAGATCACAACGCACTTGCCCCGCTTGGCCAGCCCGTCGACGACGCCCATGTATTCGCGACGTCCGCCGGGGTCGAGACCGTTGAGCGGCTCGTCGAGGAGCATGACATCGGGGTCGTTGAGCATCGCCTGAGCCAACTTGATGCGCTGGCGCATGCCCTTGCTGTAGCCGCCGATCTTGCGGTCGGCTCGGTCGGCCATCTTGACCGTCTCCAAGACCTCCTCGGTCCGGAGCTTGGCTTGTCGGTCGGCCATCCCAAGCATTCTCGCCATGGTGTAGACGAACGCGCGCCCGGACATGTGTTCGGGCATCGCGTCGATCTCGGGGCAGTAGCCCAACCGCTTGTAGACCTCGGGGTTGGCGAACGGCTTGTAGCCCATCACCTCGATCGAGCCGGTCGTGGGCTTGATCTGGCCCGTGATCATCTTGATGATCGTGGTTTTGCCCGCCCCGTTCTCGCCCAGTAGAGCGGTGATGCCGGGGCCGAGCGAACAACTTACATCGTTCAGGCCGATGACTTGCCCGTACCAGCGCGATGCTCTCTTGATCTCGATCACGAGCCGATCACCTCCACGGCGCGAACACGCCGCCATGCGAAGAACCAGCACACGGCGATCACCCCGAGCGCAGCGAGCCAGACCATCCACGCTGTGGGCGGCCCGATGGCCGCGTCGTTTTCACGCACTCGCCCACCCCCGAACAACAGGTTGGCGAAGCCGCCCGACGTGTTCAGCAGCGACTTGCCAATCCCTTCCTCGAGACCCGCCAAGTGGGCATAGTAAAGCGAGAACAGGGGTCCTGAGTCTTGGGCGTCGTGACTGCGGATGATGGCGAACATCACATAGGACACCACCATCGGTAGGAAGTAGGCACCCGCAAAGGCCGCCGTCGCAAGGCGAGGCTGATTGAACTGGCTCGAAATCCCGACGGCCACGCTCGAGAGGAGCGCTGGGGCCGCGCACATCAAGACCAAGAGCTTGGGGAACAACCACGGGTCCTGGGTGAGGAAGCCGTACTGACGGAACGACAACAGTCCGTACCCGTACACCAACAGCATCGGCACCCCGCACACCCCCAGCAAGAGCAGGAAGAACCCCGTCCATTTGCCCAGCAGGTAGTCCGACTTCGTGGCGGGCTTACTCAGGTAGACCAACAGCGCATTCGCTTTGTTGTCGGCGGCGATGTTGCCCGAGGCGATGGTCAATGTGCATAGGAACAGCATGAACAGCGACGCGAGGTACCCGTCGAGAAACAGGGTGTTCCACTGCACGTTCTCGAAGAACCGCTTGAGCATCTCGTTCTCCGGCCCGTCGCTCGCCCGCTGCTCGAACAGGGTGAGCACACCCAGCATGAGGATGTAGTTCCAGCAGCTCGTGATGCCCCATCCCCAGAACGCCTTCTTCTTGACGGCGAGCCGCATGGTCATTTTGGCGATGGCCCACCAGCGATATACGGGTGGCGAAAGCGGCCCCGTGTACGTGCGGTACGTCAGGTCCGCGATCGGTCCCTGAGCGGGGGTTTGGGTGGGAATCTCACTCATGCACAACCTCCATGAACGCGTCTTCGAGCGACCGCTGGGCGAGCACCACGGCGCGGACCTGCACCTTCGACGCGACGGCGGCCTGGAAGACGCGTCCCGTCATCTCGGCGGGATCGCCGCCAGGCATCACGACCCGATAGTGGTAGGCCTCGACCGAGACCACCCGTCCGCCTTGGCCTGCGACCGCAGTTTCGAAGGCGGGCGATGGCTCGAGCAGTTCCACGTCGAGAGGCGTCTCGTGGAGCTCTTTGAGGTCTTTGATCGACCCGCTGGCCCGCAGCTTGCCTTTGGCGACCACGACCACCTCGTCGCACGTGCGCTCGATGTCCTTGAGCAGGTGGCTACTCACCAGAACGTTGACGCCCTTGCCGTGCGAAATCGAGCGGATGAGCTCAAGCATCTCCTCGCGACCCTGGGGGTCCAGGCCGTTGGTCGGCTCGTCGAGGAGGAGCAACCTCGGTCCATGGACCAAAGCCTGCGCCAACTTGATGCGTTGCTTCATGCCTGTCGAATAGGTCTCGACGTTGCGGTAGCGGGCCTCGCCCAGACCGCAGTACTCCAGCACCTCGTGCGCGCGGCTCACCGCATTCTCCTTGGGCATGCCCGCCAACTCGCCGGCGAACGCCACGAACATCACGGCGCTCATACCCGGAATGTGGCAATCCTGCTCGGGCATCAAGCCGATTTTCTGGCGGATGTATCGCCCCTCGGCGCGGATGTCGTGCCCAAACACGGACCCGCCTCCATCTGCCGGAGCGACAAAGCCGAGCAATGTCTTGATGAGCGTGGTCTTCCCCGCACCGTTCGGACCCAACAGGCCGACGCATCCTTCGGGAATGGTCGCCGAGAAGTCGTCCAGCGCCGTGAAATTGCCGTATCGGACGGTCAGGTTCCTGATTTCTGCAACGGCCATGGTATGACGCGTTACTTTACACCTGCTTTTGCCGAGCCGTAGGTCTATCTGCGCGATTTGAGCGCAATAACTCTGGCCGTACACGCGTTTTCGTCTCCGAGTTCCTGATAGCGCACGACTTCCATGTCGCTGCCGAGCAGGGCGGGAAGCTCGCCGGAGCGGAGCAGGTGCTTGGGACTCTTGGGCTTCCCGAACCGTTCGCGGTGCGCTTCCGTGAACGTCTCGGCGACCAAAGCGCCGCCAGGAGTCAACCAGTCGCCGATTCGGCGCAACAGTTCGCGGTCGAGGTAGCGAAACATGACGACGAGGTCGAAGAGCCGCTCCGGCACCAGCGATTCGAGGGGTACCGCGTCGCCGGCGATCCACTCGATGGGAGACCTTCCCGGTGCATAGCGGCGCTGCAGGTCGGCCCCCAGGGCCAGGGCGCGAGGGTCGTGGTCTACGCCGGTCACGCGCCAGCCGTACGCGGCCAAGGCGACCGCCTCACGCCCCGAGCCGCACGCGATGTCGAGGGCGCGTCCAGCCAGCGGCCAACCCGAGAGCCACTCTTCCAGCCAAGCGTTGGGCGACCACAACCGTCCCGGTTCCTCACGGTCGGATGGGCGCGCAGGCGCCAAAGACCAACGGCGGCCCATGCGGTCCAAGGCCTCGCCAGCTTTGCTGGCATAGGGCTCGATGTCGGCAACCCGCACTTCGCAGCCACGTGCGGCGAGTTCGTTTGGGCGCGATTCGATTTCGTTCCAAGGGATTCGGACTGCCCCCGCGACGAACGACGACCCCTCGGGTTGAGGGTCCAGCAATTCGCGCAGCGGGGGCAGCCCGCCGATCATCAGGCCAAGGCGTCCAGCGCGGCGCGGATGGCGTCGAAATCGGGCGCGTCGCCGGGGGTCGGCGTTTGGTCGGCGTAGCGGATCACACCTTCGCGATCGATCACGAACGAGGCGCGCGCCGCGCTCGGCCCAAGCCCGGCCAGATCGGGCCACACCACGTCGAACGCGGCGATGACCTCGCGCCTGTAATCGCTGAGCAAGGGCACCGTGATGTCGTTGGCCTTGGCCCAAGCCTCTTGCGCGAATGGCGAGTCGGCGGAGATGCCAAGGACCGTGGTGGTCTCTGGGTCGAATCCCTCGAACTGGCTTGCGCCGCAGAGTTCGGTCGTGCAGACGCCGGTGAACGCGGCGGGGAAGAAGAGGAGGACGACCTTGCGGCCACGGAAGGAGCTTAGGGCTACGTCTTGCAGTCCGCTCGGGGTCTTCGTCTTGAGCGTGAAATCGGGGGCGGGTGTTCCGGGAGCGAGCATGGGCCCATTGTGACACCCCATGGCGTACCATGGAAGGCGATGCTGGGAAGCTTGATCGTCTGGGTCGCCCTGATGGGCGGATTGACCTATGAAAACGCTGGTGCTTCGGCGCGGCGGATCGTCGGCGATTTGGCCGTCTTGAGCGGCACACGGATGGAGGCCGTCGCAGACTTCGAGCGAGACATCGTGGCCGTCCGATGGCGCGATAAGCCGCTGGACGCCATCCGCGTCGAACTCGCTGAACGCTTGGCCGGGGAATGGGAGAGCGAAGGCGACATCCTGCGCCTGGTGCGGTCCCGCGATGCCTTGCGCAAGGAAGCGCAAGAAGAGAAGGAGACCCTTGAAACGCTGTTTCAGGACGAGCTCCGCAAGCAAAGCGCGTTCGCCGACCTGGAGCGAAAGCCCAGTGAAGGCGAATACGCCACACTGGCGCAGACGCTTCGCGCGCTCGCCGCCGCAGAACCCAGAGATATCGAGTGGTCCCAGCGCATCCGCCAAGCCGCAAGGCGGGGACCCATGGACAGGCTCCTGCTGCGCACCTTGAACGCGCTAGGACCCCGGATCGTGGGCGACGTGCCCGTTGCCGAAGGCCGGGTCTACGCCCTCGCCCCCAACGCTCGGCAACTGAAGTTGCCCAACTCCGTGCTCAAGGATGTGCAGGCTTGCCTTGACGAATGGCGCCTGTGGCACCGCGTCGCCGGCACGGCCACGCCAACCGGTTCCTACATCCCGACCGACCCCAGGTACCTCCCCGAGCCGCCAACTAACGTCACGCCATACGTGGTCGCCATGCGGTTCGAGAGCGGAGCGAACTTCTCATTCGAACTGTTGCTGGCGGACGATCGCGGAGCGGTGACCGCGCGCGCCGACTTCCACGTCTCGCTGCCCCTCAAGGAGTATTGGTTCACCCGCCCCACGGAGCCCCTTCCCGCAGGCAAGACACCCCTCGTGATCGGCGAGGAAGCGAAGCGCATGGGACGGCTGTTGGCCCTCGGCAATACGGAATCTCCCTTGCGGCAAGATCCAAAGCTGCGCCCGAAGGTCTTGGATCCTGTGGGACACGAACCGCTGGCCGCGACCGCCGGAGTCGCGCTCCTCGCTGCCGCCCACGCGTTGGATCGCGACCTGTTCGCGGTCATGCCCGATGGCCTGGCGGAGATCCTGCCCGTGTGGTCCAAGACGGACCGACCCACGGTGGAAGCCGTGTTCGCCGCCGCCGAGGGGGTCTCGTGCCATGTGGAAGTCACCGAATACCAGATCGTCGTGCTCCCCCTGCTGCCTCAGGTGGCACGAGCGCAAAGAGCGGACCGCTCCCGGCTGCGGGCGTTGCTGATGGCCCTGGACACCACGGGTCGCGTGGATCCGTCCACCTTGGCCCAGTACGCTAGGCACAGCGGCACCATGCTCGCCGACCCAATGGTCAAGATCTGCGCGAACGGCGTGGCCACCGGCGCCGGGGGAGCGGTCGCGATCTGGGATTGGCCCGCCTTGGCTGTGCTTGGAGCCCTCCAGGACCGAGGGTGGGCGGCGACCAATGCCCAACTTGAAGTCCCCATTGGGGGTTCGGAATTTCTTCGCGATCGGGTGGACCATCTGTTCGTCCGCTCCGTGCGCCGCTATCAAGACGCCGGGTTCCGTGACGAACTCGCCAAGCTGCCATGCCTGAGCTATCCGCAACGATTCGGCGCCGAGACGCTCCTGAAGATCGGATCCTCGATGGAGGCGGGCGTTCTGGCGGGATACGACGGCATGCCCTACGCCTACCCGAATGGAGAACACCTCATCCCCGAGATGATCGCTAACAAGGGAACGAGTGCCGAGCAATACGACGGTTGGACCACGTTTCGGCTCGGGGATGTGCTTCACGTACACGTGAATCTGGCCCAGCCATGGCGCAAGCCGGGCACCTTCGGCTCCCAGCTTTCGTTCTTCCTCGGCGACTTTCGAGTGCCGCAAATGGCGTGGGACGACCTTCCGCAAGACAGGATGCGCGAATGGGAGAAACAAGGTGCCGCTTTGCGGAAATCCATGGACGAGGCCCTTGCAGCGCGCAAGCCACCGCCACCGCCTCGCTGAACTCGATTGTTTAGTCCTGCACCAGCTGGCTGAAATCGCCCGCCGCCATCAGTGCGTCGCTCACAGCCTGCAACAGCGACAGACGCGCATCGCGGACGCCCTCGTCGTCGACCATCACCATGGTGTTGTCGAAAAAGGCGTTGATCGGGCCTTCCAGTTCCAAGAGCAACTCCGCCACCCTGTCGGGTTGCCGCGACAGCCGCGCCAATTCTGCAACGGCGGGCGACACGCGCCGGAAGACCTCGGCCAAGGCAACGCCCTCCCTCGACTGAAGGTGTCGATCGACGCCGCCATCAGCGACCCACGCCGTCGCCGGGATGTCCACGCCCTTTTTGGCAGCGGCGCGTACGATGTTGAGCGGCCGAGTGGCCGCTTGAAGAAACGTCGGTCGTCCCTGCAACAGGGTGAGGGTTTCGATACGATGCCGCACGCGGCGTGGTGCGAGAGTCTCTTTGATCGAGTCGGCGCGGATCGCAGCCGCCAAGACATCGTGCGGGACCTCGGCCAGCAACGCGCCATAACGCGCCGCAAATAGTTGGGCGAGTTCACTGACGGACTCGGCACGCCGGCACGGTGCGTTCATGTTGGCAAAGTCGAAAAGGCCCTTGTAGCTGCGCACGGCCTCCCACGTCCACGCAGCGTGGATGAGCAGCGTCGCCGCTCGCCGCAGGCCGAAGGGGTCGCTGGTGCCCGAAGGGGCCAGACCGACGCCCAAGTAGCCCGCCAACTTGTCGAGCTGGTCGGCGATGATCAGCCGCAGAGCCGTACGTCCGCCGGGAGTGGTCGGGTCGATGCCTTCCGAAACGTCGTACTGGTGGGCGATGGCGAAACAGACAGGCTCGGGCATTCCTTCCCGCCGCGCGTACTCTCCGCCGATGACGCCCTGCAACGAGGCCAACTCGCTGACCAAGCCCGTGCTTAGGTCGGCTTTGGCATAGAGGCCAGCCAGTCGCGCCCATTCGGTCTCTTGGGCGTCGGCGCCGGTCTCGCTTGCCACGGCCTTGGCCAGTTCGCTGAGACGGTCGGCCCGTTCTCGCACCGTTCCCAACTTCTCGTGGAAGACGATACCGCTCGTTTTGTCGAGGAAATCATCCAAAGACTTTCTCTTATCTTCCTCGAAGAAGAACCGTGCATCGTTGAACCGCGCACCAAGGACCCAGGCGTTGCCTTGTCGGACGACGGATTCCTCGCCACCGTTGCGGATCGAGACGAACTTGTTGGTGAGTCGCCCGTCCAAGCCGCGCACCGGGAAGAAGCGCTCGTGCTTGGCCATCGCGGTGACGAGCACGGGTTCGGGCAATTCGAGATAGGTTTCTGCAAACTCACCCTGGGTCGGCATGGGCCACTCGGTGAGATAGACGTTCTCGTCCACCAAGGAGTCCGTCAAGTCGGGGGTCCCTCCCGCGACGGCCACCGATCCCTCCCGAATCAGGCTTTCGCGTACGGCAGCATCGGGTTCGACCTGGCGATTGCGCAGGCCCTGCAACAGGTCGTCCAGGGTGGTCGCCTCGAACGGGTCGGGATGGTTGAAGCGATGCCCGCGACTGCAAAGGCCGGACTTCACGGATTCGATCTCGAACGGCACCAGCGCGCCTCCGAACGCGGCCAGCATCCAACGGATGGGCCGAGCGAACCGCATGCGCGAACGCCCCCAGCGCATCGCCTTGTCGAATTGCAGCGCTCGCACCGCATCCGGCAGCAGCCCTGTCAACAAGTCGGCCACGGGCTGGCCGGGAATGCTCTTGGTCACCCACACGTAGCCGTCGCGAGGCGTGACCTCGTCGATCGCCACGCCCGCACTTCGGCAGAAGCCTTCCAGGGCCTTGGTGGGCATGCCGTTGGTATCGAATGCGGCGGCGAGTCCAGGCCCGCGCCGCTCTTCGGTCCGGTCGGGCTGGCGCTCGGCGACATCCTTGACCGAGACGATCAGGCGGCGCGGCGTGCCATAGCGGACGCTGACGCCATGCGGAATGCCGGCTGCGTCCAGCCGAGCCACGATCTCCTGTTCGAGCTGCTGCGCCGAGCGGCGCACGAACGACGCGGGCAACTCTTCGCAGCCAAGTTCAAACAGCAGATCGGGCATGGGCCTCCGAGTTTACCAGCGGGGCTCGGGCCTCACGAGAACAGTCGGCGACGCTCGACGATCTTGGCCAGCTTGTCCCGGAGTTCCTCCGCTGCGGCTTGTTCCCGAGCCACGATCTCGGGCTTGGCGCGTTGGATGAAGTCGGGATTCGATAGCCTGGTATCGAGCTTGGCGAGGTCGGCTACGGCTTTCTCCTCCTCTTTGGCCAGACGTGCCAGTTCCTTGTCGCGATCGACGAGCCCTTCGACGGGTAGATGGAGGTCCACACCGGCTACGGTCGTCGAAACGGCAGGACCAGGGGGTCTCCCCGGAGTCAGCGATTCGAACCAGGATTGCGACCGAACGACGTGCTCGCCTCCCGTGAGATCGCCTTCGTAGAACACCTCGGGCAACGTCTTCATCGGGGCGATGCCGAGTTCCGCTCTCAGCGCACGCAAGGCGCGGGTGACTTCGAGATAGCGGTCGAAGCGAGCTTCCGCAGCGTCGTCCTTCAGGTCGGCATCGAGAACCGGCCACTCGGCGGCCATGAGGAACGGTGCCTTGTTCGACAACGGCAGATGCTGATACAGCTCTTCGGTGAGGTGCGGCATCACGGGGTGCAGCATCTTCAGCACGGAATCGTGCACGTGGACGAGGATCGCCCGCACCGTCAGGGCTGTGGCAGGGTTCGCGAGCCTAGGCTTGGAGATTTCGATGTACCAGTCGCAGAACTCGCTCCAAAAGAACCGGTGAAGCGTCGTCGCAGCCTCGGCCATCTCGTAGCGGTCGTAGGCATCGCGCACCGTGGATTCGACGGCGACGAGGCGACTCAGGAGCCATTTGTCGGCCTGATCCTCGGGCGTCGGCAGCGGACCGACCTCGCCATCCAGATTCATCAGCACGAAGCGCGTGGCATTCCAGAGCTTGTTGCAGAAGTTCCGGGCGTCCTCGGTGCGACGGTCGCTGTAGCGGATGTCTTGGTTGTAACCCGCTTGGCTGAGCAGGGTGAAGCGCAGGGCATCGGCTCCCTTGGATTCGATGACGCCCATGGGGTCCACGCCCGTGCCGAGGCTCTTGCTCATCCGCCGACCGTCTTCGGTCAGCACGGTGGCGTGGATGTACACGTCTTGGAACGGGATGTCGCCCTTGAACGCCATGCCCATCATGATCATGCGGGCCACCCACAGGTAGATGATGTTGCGGTCGGTGACCAGCGTCGTCGTGGGGTAGAACCGCTTGAGGTCGTCGGTGTCTTCCGGCCAGCCGAGCGTGGCGAAGGGCCAGAGGCCGCTGGAGAACCAGGTGTCGAGCACGTCGTCGTCTTGCTTGACGATCTTGGCGCCCGCCTTGGCTTCGGCCTCCTCCCATGAGAGGGCCGCGACGCAGCGTCCATCCTCGGTGGTGTAGACGGGGATGCGGTGCCCCCACCAAAGCTGCCGTCCGATGCACCAGTCGCGGATGTTCTCCATCCAATCGAGGTACACGTCCCGGTACCGTTCGGGGAAAAAGCGGATTCGCCCATCGCGCACGGCTTCGATGGCGGGCTTGGCCAGTTCGGATTGGCGGGCGAACCATTGCTCCGAGAGCAACGGCTCGATGACTTCGCCGCTGCGCTCGCTCACGAGGATCGGGATGTCGTGGTCGTCCACTTTGACCAGATAGCCCTGCTCTTCGAGGTCCTGCACGATACGAGCCCGTGCCGCCATGCGGTCCAGCCCCTCGTACACGCCGCCGACCTCTGTGATCTTGGCGTCTTCGCCGATGGCGACGGGCATTTCGAGCTTGTGCCGCACACCGACTTCAAAGTCGTTGGCGTCGTGCGCGGGTGTGATTTTCACGGCTCCTGTACCGAACTCGGGGTCCGGGTACATATCCGCGATCAAGGGAACCACGCGTCCCACGAGTGGCACGACGAGGTTCTTGCCCACGAGCCCGGCGTACCGCGCGTCGCTGGGGTGCACGGCCACAGCGACGTCGGCGAGCATGGTTTCTGGCCGTGTCGTCGCAATCGTCACGTAGCCGGAACCATCTTCGAAAGGATAGCGGATGTGATAGAGCTTGCCCCGGATGTTGCGCCGCTCGACTTCGATGTCCGACACGCTGGTTCTGAGGGCGGGATCCCAGTTGACCACCCGCTTCCCGCGATAGATCAGACCTTGATCGAACCAATCCACGAAGACCTTGAGCACGGCCTTGGCGTAGGCGTCGTCCAGCGTGAACCGGCTGCGCGACCAATCGAACGCGCACCCCAGCGAGCGGAATTGGCGCAGGATCGTGTCGCCGCTCTCTTTGCGCCACTCCCAGACGCGCTCGACGAACTTCTCGCGGCCCATCTGCGCGGGCGAGAGACCCTCCTTCTTCAGTTGCTTCGTCACGACGCCCTGCGTGGCGATGCCCGCATGGTCTTGCCCCGGCAGAATGAGGACGTTGTAGCCGCGCAACCGCTTGTAGCGGCCCAGCAAATCTTGGATGGGGTAGCAGAGGGCGTGGCCCATATGCAACGAACCCGTGATGTTGGGCGGCGGGATCGTGACGCTGAAGACGGGCTTTTCGCTTTCTGGCTGCGGCGGGAAGAGGCCGGCGTCCTCCCAAGCCTGGTACCACTTCGACTCGACGAGGGAGGCGTCGTAACGGGGCGATAGTTCTGAATGTTGCATCGTGCTTTCCTGTCGCGAAAGACGGCAAATGGTACCCGTGTGACACCGACGGCCTATAATGTTCCACATGAAAACTCCCGGTGTAACAACACTCGGCGATTGGGAGCGCGGCGTGCTCCTCGGTATCCTCATGAGCGACGGCAGTTTCGGCGGCGACGGCCGGCAGCCGCATTGCATCGTCAAGGCCCACGTTCGGCGGGAGGGCTTGCTCCGCTGGATGGTGGAGCGCGTTCCCGGCGCGAAGCTCTACGGGCCCTACCTCCATGGAGACCGACACTACCTGCAGGTCATGGTGCGCGGCGAGGCCCTTCGCGACCTGCTCGCGAACTTGGACCTGAAGTCGTGGCAAGCGGTGGACCCCTCTTCGTTCGCGCGCGTTCAGGACATGATGGACCGCTACCGGATGAACCTGTGACAACGGCTAGTCGAGCCAGGCGTTGAGGATCAGGGCGATCGTCGGCGCCGCCGCCAGCACCGAGTCGATGCGGTCGAGGATGCCGCCATGGCCTGGCAAGAGCGATCCACTGTCCTTGCGCCCTGCGGTCCGCTTCACCCAGCTCTCAAACAGGTCGCCGGCCTGCCCCAAGGTGCCGCACACCAAGCCGCACCAAAGCGAGGGCGCAGTCGGAAAACCAATGGCCTGGCCAATGGCCCAACTTGCAACGAGGCATCCGATCAGGTTCGCAATCGCGCCTTCCCATGTTTTCTTGGGCGAGATCGTCGCCGCCAGCTTGTGGCGTCCGATGCGCTTCCCCACCAGATAGGCCAGCACATCGCCGATCCAGATGGGCACGCACGCCATCAAAACGGGCGTCGTGGGATACCACACGGGGTCGTGGGGCACCTTCACCCCGTGAAGCGCCACCACGCTCGCCAATGGCGCGGTGAGCCACAGGCCGATCGGCAGGTGTCCCGAGCGTCGCTTTCGCACCCATACAGCGGTGGCCGCAACGCCGACCGCGAACAACACCTGTTGAATGACGAAGAACCACTGGAGCTCCCAACGCGGAAACCGCGACGACACCAACAGCCAGCCCGCCAGTAGACCAAACGCAGGAAGACCCCACAAGAACACCCAGACCGGCCCATCGTCCACCATGCGCCCCAGTTCGCGGGCCCCGACGGCGGCGACCGCGACACACAGCGCGAACAGAGGCCATGGGCTGGCTAAAAACAGCGCCAACAAGACCGGGGGCAAGAGATAGGCCAGAGTGCGGACGCGTTGCTTCAGACCGTCGATCCCTCCGAGACGCCACCCTGCCGGTCCAACCAGACGATCAGTTCAACGCGGTTCCGCAAACCACGCTGTTTCATTATCCTGCTGACGACGTTTTTCACGGTCTGTTCCTGCAGGCCGAGTTCCGAGGCGATCTCGCTGTTCTTATACCCGCGCCGAATCAGAGCGGCGATGTCGGCTTGCCGATCGGTCAGGCGAGAGGCCGGATCGTAGACGGCGCGGCTCTCGGCTACGGTCAAGGGACGAACCGCCGAGCGGACGGCGTGGATGAGCTTCTCGGGCGGCGACGACCGAGCCACAACGGCCTCGACCCCGGCCTTGCGGCGTGCCGGATTCTTGGACAACAACACGACGGGCACTCCCCCCATGTCCAGCCGCAGCTCGTCTTCAACAACCAGCAGGGATGCAGGGGTCGGCCAATCTTCGGCGGCCACAGGTTTGGCCGCGATGCCGGCCAAGCGCAAGAGGCTTGCGACAGCGGCGGAGTAAAGGGCGTCCCGACAAACGACAGCCACCTCGGCGGAAGGGGGTGTGGCTGACCGCACCTCAGTCTTTGAGCAGCGCGCCGATCTTGCGCTTGACGCGCTGGAGGGCATTGTCGATGGACTTTGTATGGCAGTTGAGTTCCAAGCTCATTTCTCGGTACGACATGCCGTCCATGTAGCAACGCAACACATGGTTCTCAAGATCGCTGAGCACGTGCTTCACCACCTCGTGCAGATTCTGAGGCAACTTTTGCTCCATGAGGGCGGCTTCGGGGTTTTCGACGCACTGGTCGGGGACCAGATCGATCAGGGACCCGTCGGTGGGCTCGCCCGTGATGGAGCGGTTGAGCGAGACGTAAGCGTTGAGGGGAACGTGTTTTTGGCGTGTGGCGGTCTTCACCGCCGTGATGATCTGGCGCGTCACGCACAGTTCGGCGAAGGGACGGAATTTGCTCAGGCGGTCGCTGCGGAAATCCCTGATGGCCTTGAAGAGGCCGATCATGCCCTCCTGAATCACGTCCTCGCGGTCGGCGCCCATCAGGAAATACGCCTTGGCTTTGCTTTCGACCAGCGAACGATAACGACCGATCAGAAACTCCGCCGCCGTGGTGTCGCCCGCCTTGGCACGCGAGACGACCTCCTCGTCCTTCATATAATCGTAGCTACACAGATGCACGCTGTCGCCTAGTCCCGCCAATGCTCGGGAAGTCCTCCTATCGCAACGTTGCGAAGCCGGAATCGTCTGGGGTGCAGAAGAGTGGCGTCGTGAACCTAGTCTATGGGATGCGTTGGGACCTTGTCAATCCAGAACCGTGTTTTTCTGCGCCAATTTCTATCGGGCGGTTCCGACCATGCGCCGGACGACCTCGTCGACGCTCTCCCGGATGGCCTGCTCGTCGCAGATCCCTGCCCCATAGAAGTTGACCGGCTCCTCCCAAACCATGCCGCAGAACGCCGCCGTCCGCTCGTAAGGGCGCAGGAACTCGGCCACGGTGTAGCGGCGGTTGCCCTCGGGGCCGTACTCCTCGACGGCGGCCCCGACAGAGACCACGTTCAGCCAGACCTTCCCTTCCAGTGCGCAACGGTCCCCATATGCCCATCCGAACTTCAGCACGTCGTCGATCCACCGCTTCATCAGCCAGGGTCCGGCGTACCAGTGCAACGGGTGGAGAAAGACCAAACGGTCGAAGCCCTCGGCGAGCGACTGCTCTGCGGCGACATCGATGAGCCCGTCGGGATAGAGAGCGTACAGGTCGCGCACCAAGCACCCGGCATCGCGGGCGGCATCCGCCCATGGACGGCACACGCGCGAACCGGACAACTTCGGATGAAACGCTTGGACCAGCGTCCGCATGGCCCAAGATAGCCGATTCGAGCGCTACTGGGTGACGAAGCTGGTGAAGTAGACCTTGAGGACAGGACCTTCGTCGGCGTCCCAACCCTCTTCATTCTCGGGGGCGACGATCTTCTGTTCGCCGTGGCCGGCGGTCTCGGCGTCCTCGTCCTTCTTCTTCTTTTTCTTCTTGCCGTCGTGTGCGGCGTGTGCGGCGTGGAGGCTGTGGTTGACTCGGGAGGCAATCTCCCACTTCAGCTTCTTCTTGCCATCCAGCGTGCGAACCTCTTCCAGCGACTTCGACGACAGAACCATGAGGATCGCGTCCTGAATGACAGGCATGTCGTGGTCGAGCTTGTGCGTGTCCGTCTGATCATCGAACTGAAGCGCCACGGCTGCTCGCAGGTACGACCGACCGTCCGAGAGGTTCACGAGGAACTCGCCGATGGGTGCGCTCTCGCCGAGCTTGATCTCCGGCTCCTCTTCGGCCGCCGCCGACCCTCCGCCGCCCTTCATGCCAAAGTAGCCGCCCGCGCCCAGCACGAGGACCAGAGCCGCGATGATGGGCAGTTTGCCGCCTTTCTTCTTTTCGGTATCCGACATCTTCCGCTTAGAATCATCAGCACGCCAGCCCCGAATCCTCACGGGGATTCTGACGGTTCGCGGAGACTCTCAAGGAGTCTGGGGCATGGAGAGGACCCTTCCGACCAGATCGAGCAAGCGGGCGACCTCCCGCCCGACACGACTAGGTCTTGGGTTCGCGGAACCACACGAGCAGCACCGCCGTAGCCAAGACCGTCACGACGGCGGGGACGGCGAACAGGGTGGTCCAATCCATGCGCTGGGCGATCTCCGTTCCGCCGACACGCATGGGAGGTTCCAAAGGAGAAGCGACCAACGTGGACACCCCTCCAGCAAGATACGCCCCGACGAACCGACCGATGCCGACCAGCGACAGGGTCACCAACGCCTGGGCCGAGGCTCGGATCGTGGGAGGAGCGATCGCGTTCACATAGAGCGATGCCACGGCGAACACGAACGTGAAGCACACCCCGTGCACGGCCAGGCCGACCACGGCCGCCGCCATGGTGTTGCCCGAGGCGAAGCACCCGAAACGGACGATCCACGCGGCAAACCCCACGACCAAGGCCCGCTTGATCCCCAGCTTGGGCAACATCCAGCCCAACGCGCCCATGACGAACAACTCCGAGATCGGGGGCACCATCATGAGCAACGGCAGGTCGCCGGGAGACACCCCGACCCCGCCCAACTCGCGAGGCGCTCCCAAGAACGCGCTTCCGAAGATGTAATAAAAGTCGAGTTGCGCTCCCAGCACCAGACACAGCACGAAGAACAACAGGAAGTTGCGGTCGCGGAAGAGCTGAATCGCCTCGAGAAAAGCCAGCGCACCACGCGCCGAGTGCGCCGGAGGGGTGGGTGGCAACGCCAGCGAGAACAGGGCCAACACCAGACAGAACGCGCCCGCCAAGTGGAACAGGTCGCCCGGCACCGGCCCACCGGCCGCCGCTCGCCAACCCGCCAGCGCCGCCAAAGCGAGGAACCACCCGAACGTCCCGCCCACCCGAACCGCGCCGAACTCGCGGGCGGGATCTTTCAAGTGGGCAAAGGCGATGGCGTTCGTAAGCGTCACGGTCGGGGCGAACAGGAACGAGTAGCCCAGCATCAGCCAAAACACCTGGGTGCCGTTCCGGGCCTCGCCCAGCGCGAACAGGAATCCGGCCCCGACCAGACACAACGCAGCCTGAAGCTTCTCGGCGTTCACGATCCGGTCGGCGAGCTGCCCGAACAGCAGGGGCGACGCGATCGCCCCAAGCGGGAGGAGACTGAAGACGACGCCGCTGTACGCGCCCGAGAAGCCCAGTCCATGGGGCGGTGGGTCGATGAAGTACTTGCCCGCCACCGCCGCCCACGCCCCCCAGACGGCGTACTCCAAGAGCATCATCGTGAACAGACGAGGCTTGACGTGGCGCATGCGACGGGTCACGTTACCAGACGTGCGGGACCCAATCTTCACGAATCCATGATGCGCGTGGGGTATGCATCGCAATTGTGAAACCGCACCGCGCGCTGTTCGCCGCGTTCTGGACTCTGGCCCTTTCCGCGCTATGCGCCGCCGAGGACTTCGTTCTGACCGTCATCCACACCAACGACATGCACGCCCGCATCGAACCCACCGCGCGGCGCGATCTGTCGTTCGGCGGCTACGCAAGGCAGGCCACTGTCGTCCAGCGGTTGCGCAAGGAGCGACCGAACACGATCCTGCTCAACGGGGGCGACACGTTTCAGGGGACGCTCTACTTCAACGTGTACGAAGGGCTTGCCGATCTGGCGTTCATGAACTACATCGGCTACGACGCCATGGCCGTGGGCAACCACGAGTTCGACAAAGGCCCCGCCCCGCTCGCGCGGTTCGCACGGCTGGCCCAGTTCCCCGTTCTGGCGTCGAACCTCGATCTGACCGGCGAGCCGGAGTTGGCGCAGGTCATTCGGCGGCACACCGTGCTGGATGTCGGGGGTCAGAAGATCGGCGTCATCGGTCTGTTGACCAACGACACGTCCAACATCTCGTCGCCCGGCGACAACGTCAAGTTTCTGGACCAGGACGCTTCAGTGCGCAAGTCGATCGACGAACTCGGTGCCCAGGGCGTGAACAAGATCGTAGTGCTCAGCCACATCGGCTACGCCGAGGACGTCGCGCTGGCCAAGCGCATCCCGGAGATCGACGTCGTCGTGGGCGGGCACAGCCACACGCTGCTTGGCAACGCCGTCGAAGGGCTGCAACCGCCGGGCGGGCCTTACCCCACGGTGGTCGAAGGCGACAACGGACGCAGGGCGCTCGTGGTGCAAGCGGGCGACTGGGGCCAAGTGGTCGGGCTATTGGAAGTCACTTTCGACGACCAAGGTCGGGTCCGGTCGTGGAACGGCGCACCGGTCGTTGTGGACAAGAACGTCGTTGAGGACCCCGTCGCGGCCGCGATGGCGCAAGCGTTCAAGAAGCCCATCGAAGCCAAGGCCAACGAAGTGGTCGGCCACACCGAGACTGGATTGCCGCGCGACAACGGCCCGCAGGGCGAGAACCCCATGGGCAACGTCATCGCCGACGCCATGTTCGCCGCGACTCAGAAAGCCGGTGCAGTCCTTGCCGTGATGAACGCGGGCGGGGTGCGGGCGCACATCGACCCGGGCCCCATCACCTACGGTCACGCAATCACGGTCCAGCCGTTCGGCAACACGCTGACGATCCTGGACCTGTCCGGTGCGGAACTCAAGGCAGTCTTCGAGCACGGTCTGGCCAACGCTCCCGAGTACTCGGGGGCCTTTCTTCATGTGAGCAAGAACGTCCGCGTCGAGTACGACCCCAAGCGGCCAGCCGGCGACCGCATCGTCAAGCTGACGATCTCGGACAAAGTCCTTGACCCCACCGCGACTTACCGCATCTGCACGAACAACTTCACCGCGGGCGGGGGCGACTTCCACGACGTGCTCAAGAACGCCAAGGGCTATCGGCTCGACACGGGATTGCTGGACCTCGACGCGTTGCTGGACTACCTCAAGGCCAACAAGCCCACGAACCGCGACATCGAAGGGCGTATCGTGCGGATCGGGGGCTAAGCCCGTCTACGGCAAACCGGTCCTGCCGAAGTTCGAACGCAGGATCAGGAAGTCGGCGATGCCGACCGAGCCGTCGCCGTTGAGGTCGGCGGCAACGTCGTACAAATATCCCGAGCCTCCGAACGACTGCCTCAACTGCAGGAAGTCGGCCACGTTGACGCTGTTGTTGCCATCCACGTCGCCGTTGTAGAGCGTGAACGAGACCGAGTTGCCGGACGCCAGATCGACGGACTTCCTGTCCGCGAGCCAGTTGGCGGCTTTGACCCAGATGTCCACCACGCCCGATTGGCTGGTCGAAATCTCGAACTCGCCCGCCGCGTTGGGCTCAACGAAATGGCGCTCCAAGACGAAGGCCCCGGACCGGACCTCAACCGTGAGCGGGATGCGATTCTTGGGCACGTTGGTGTTCAAGAGGTTCGCAGTGAAACGTGGCGGAGCAGACAGAAACTCGGCGTGAGTCCGCCAGACGCTCACCTTGTGGATGTACTGGTACTCGCCAGGAATGCCCTCGACCTCCAGGTCGCCCACGGCCAAGTAGCGCATATCGTCGCGCAGGTCCATGGACTGCAGTTGGCCCGGAGCGATGAACCGCTTGACGATGGCGCCATCGCTGGCGCGGTAGAGGACCACCTCGCCCAAGTCTGCGCCACCGGGTCCCCGAAGATAGGTCCCGACCATGCGCCCGTCTGCGGTCATGGCCATCGGGTGCTCCTGATCTCCCGTATAGTCGGAAACCGCCTCGCCGTTGATGGGCGGGAGCCAGTGCGCGATGGGCGAACCTCCGTCTCGCGTTCGCCAAACTCGAACGATTCCGTCTCGGCCCACGCCATACACGAACTGCCCGTTGGGCGACACGCGGTGCGCCTTGACCGGAACGCCTGCCTCGGAGGAGCACACCTTGAGCACGCGTCCTTGGAAAATATCGTACAAGATCACATTGCCAAGGTTCGTCGAAACCGAGAGCAATCCCGAATTCTGAATCTGAACGCCGGTCACCTCTCCAAACAGCGGACCCCAATGCAGACGACGCACCTCCGAGGGTCCGCTCGTGTCGAAGACGCTCACACGGAATGGGCCCTGCACAGCGCCGACCGCTAAGTACTTGTTGTCGTCCGACAACGCGCTGACCACAGGTGTGCTGATCGGCAGTCCGTGCGCGTAGGTGGAGAGGAAGCTGCCGTCGGCGAGACTGTACTGCTTGATGTCCTGCTGATCGATCCCAAAGTAAACGGTTCGGTCCCGCGACGCGATACCCGTGAAGGGACTGACATCCGAGGCGCTGTTCACTTGGTTCCCGTCCCCGTCTCGAATCGAGTAGTCCAAAGAGCTCTGACCGACGCCCTGGGACGCGTGCGTCAGAAAGCCGTCCGGGTGGAACCTCAACCACGGAGCGTTGACCTCCGGCACAGACCACAGCACAAGTGGCGCGACCTGAGCCTGCAGGTTCGAGACGACGGCCAACGTGGCAACTACTGAGACCGCGTGCACAAACTTCATATCCTTACCTTTGACCGTGGGTCTAAAGACCTCGTTCCAGAGTTATAGACGCATTCTTGACCGGATTGCGCGTTGCGCGCGGAAACCGCCGCAAACTCCAGAATTCCTTAGGGGGCTTCTAGCACCACCGACAAGCAACCCGACTTAGGAAACTCGAACCGGACGCCGCCAGCAACCTTCTCGACGGGCACGCTGCCCGTGGGCATGGCGTTGGCATCCAAGCGGGTCGCCTTGGTCAGCGAGGCGTTCTTGATCGTGACCTTCATCGCGGCCTCGGCGAGTTGCCAAGGCGCGGCACCGTAGTTCACCACCCGTCGCCCGGGCGTCGTGCGGCCCTCGCCAAGGTCGATGGTGGCCGCCTCGTCCTTCCAGCCTGTCGGCCGCGACTGAGTGGTCACTTGGATCAAGACCTTCTTGCTCGTGGCGATCGGCTGCCCGTCGAGGCTGACCGCCAAGGCGGTCGCGTGCTCGTTACCGCCCTCGAACGTCACCGTCGACAAGACAAACGGCTGGGAGCCTCGGAAGAAGGCGCTGACACCCTGGGTGCGTGGCGTGTCCACCGTGCAGTATCCCTTGGCGTAGTCGAGCTGGATCTCGCCCGTCAGGCTCCGGATCAGGGACCCCTCGCCCTTGGACGCCGCCCGGTTCACCGACGGCGAACCACCCCATTCGACGGCCACAGGCCCTTCAAGAAACGTCCTCGCGTCTGGTCGCGCACGGGCCACGGTCTGGGTGGTGTCGCGATTGGGGTCGAATCCCGCCTCCTCGGCGAGCGCCGGGGGCTTGCGGTCCCAAACGTCTTGCAACGGTCTCGTTTCGAGCAAGGCGGGCGGCGCCTCCTTGATGTCGCCGCGGCGGAACATCAGCGCCGCGCCCGGGAATCCGCCCACCACGTCCGGGGTGGCGAACGTCCATTTCATGAGCGATGGCATGTAGCCGTTGGCCGAGGTCGGCGGCGTCCATTCGTCGTCGCCCGTGGCGAACCAATAGTAGCCGTCCACCCCGTTCAGCGCCGAGTACGCCGCGATGAGGAAGGGCCCCTCTGAACCGAAGTCGTTCGGCGGCACCCAGGCGCTCTCCGTGACCAAGATGGGTCGGTTCTTCGTCTGGCGCACATTGATCGGCAGGCGCCATGGCTCGCGCAGGGCCGAGACGCTGGTGAACCGGTCGCCGTTGACGATCGCCCAGCCTTCGTTGTCGCCGCGATGAATGCCCCCGAAGTAGTGGTTGACCGCGTCCACGTCGTTGGCCGTGTACGACCACCGCTCGGCATCGTAAAGGCGTTCGGAACTGGCCGTGCGCCAGTTGCCCGCGTTGACCAAGGCCTTGCACCCCAGGTCCTCCCTCACGAACCGGCCGATCTCTTTGTTGAAATCATGCATGGTCGCGGCCCAAAACTCCAACTGATCGGCGAGTCTGCGGTTCATGCCGCCCTGACGGTCCTGAGTCATCTCCCAGATGTTGTAGAACCCAAGCACGCCTGCGGAAAGGTCGTCGCCCTCGGCACTGGCGCGGTCCCATTGGGTCAGCGCTTGGTCCAGACCGCCGTGCTTGCGTCCGGCCCACGCGGCGAACTTCCTTCCCAGGTTGCGCCGCTGTTCGCCCTGGATCGCGTTGACGGTCCAGAACAGCAAACTGTCCTCGTTTTGAATCTGAAACACGGCCAACGCCGGATCTTTGGCCAAGGCGATGCCTGTGTAGGGGTTGGTCTCGGCGAACAGGGCGCGGAGCCACGCCTTGTACGCCGCCTGCAACTTCTCGTCGAAGTAGAGAAGACCCAGGGCACTCTGCTCGGTGCCACCTGCAATGCCCCAATGCTGGGCGAACTTCATCGGCACGCCCCAATAGGGCGATACGGTCAGGTAGATGCCTTCTTTCTTGTACGCAGCGATTGCCCGCCAGATCCAGTCCCGCTCTTTGGCGTTGATGTCCTCCAGCTTGGCCTGCGGGTTGCCCTCGAGGTCCGGGCTGATCTGCGCGTGAAGCCGCACCATGTTCACGCCGCGTTTGGCCAGCCAGCGCGCGTGGTGCGCGAGGTCGGGCTCGGTTTGCCGGCCGAGCGGTCGGGGCGCCCATGGCTTCTCGCGACCGACCATGCTGTTCACACACCAGAAGCGCACGGGCTCGCCGTTGCCAAGGCGGAATCCGCCGCGCCCATCGGTGGCCACGTAACCCGATTGGCCCGCGACCGGCTCGTTGAGCGAGCGCAGGTCCCAAAGGGCGTCCTTGCTGAATGTGTCTCGCGCGGGCTCGAACGCCCACGTCTTGGCGGGTGCGTCTTGGGCTCCCGTGGGCGGTTGGCACGCTCCCAGAACCAACAAGGCCGAGGCGAATGCGGTGAAGCGCATGGCCCATTTTAGGACAATTGGAGGGAGGACTCGTGGGTGCTGAGAATCTCCCTGGCGCGCTCAAGGGCCTTGGCCAGCGAAGGCTGGACGTTCTCTCGCCCAATGTGGTCGGCGAAGCCCGCCTTTTCCATCAAATGGCCCGGCTGCGACCGCGCCGCGCACACCACCATGTGCCGCCCCGACGCGCGCAACTTGTCCGCAAGGGTCTCCAAAGCGTGGAGGCCCGTGGCGTCGATCGCCGTCATGTTGCGCAGGCGAAGCACCACTACCGGCGGAAGATCGGATATGCGCTCCTCGATCGTCGACAGCTTGTCCGACGCCCCGAAGAGGAACGGCCCGTGGATTCGGTAAACCACAACGCCCTCGGGAATGGGGTTGCTTTGCAGGCTGTGCTCGATGCCGCCCTCCACGTACTCCTTGGTGACTTCGGCGACGGTCGTGGTGCTGGTGACCTTGGCGACGAACAACAGCGCCGCGAGGATCATGCCCGCCTGAACGGCCACGGTGAGGTCGGCCAGTACGGTCAGCGAGAATGTGATCAGCCACACGGCGATGTCGGCCTTGCCGTGGCGCAGAATCTCGGGGATCTCGGCCCATTCGCCCATGTTGTACGCCACCACCATGAGGATCGCGGCCAGAACCGCCAGCGGGATGCGGTCGGCAAGCGGCGCGGCGACAAGGAGCACCACCAGCAACGTCGCGGCATGGATCATTCCCGCCACCGGAGTTTTGGCACCCGAGCGCACGTTGGTCGCCGTCCGCGCCAACGCACCCGTCGCGGGCAGTCCGCCGAAGAGCGGCGAAACGATGTTGGCGATGCCCTGAGCGACCAGTTCGACGTTGGGTTTGTGCTTATCGCCCGACATCCGGTCGGCGACGACCGCCGAGAGCAGCGACTCGATCGAGCCGAGCATGGTGATCGTGAGCGCCGGCGCCATGAGCGGCAGGATGAGGTCGGGGCGGAACTGCGGCAGGTGCAGCGTCGGCAAGCCTGCGGGAATGCCGCCGAACGCCGAGCCGATCGTCGCCACGTCCAAGCCTACGGCGACGGAAACCACCGTCCCCGCCAGCAAGGCGGCGATGGTTCCAGGCACCCGCTTGAGCCACTTGTTGAACACGAGAATGGTCAGCAAGGATCCGCTGGCGAGGGCGGTCGCCTGGGGCGAGAAGGTCGAGGCGTGAGCCAACACAACCTCCATGCGGCCCAGAAACTCGCCAGGCACCTTGTCGATCTGGAGGCCGAAGAACTCCTTGAGTTGCGTGCTGGCGATGAGCACCGCGATGCCGTTGGTGAACCCGATCACGACGGGGCGGGGAATGAATTTGACTGCCGACCCCAACCCGGTAAGGCCGAGCAGAGCGATCAACACGCCCGCCATCAGCGTGCACATGAACAGTCCTTCGACACCATGCGCGGCGACGATGCCAGCCACGACAACGACGAAGGCACCCGTCGGCCCACCGATCTGGACCATCGAACCGCCCAGCGCCGAAATGAGAAACCCGGCCACGATGGCGCAGTAGATGCCGGATTGCGGCGGAACACCCGAGGAGATGGCAAAGGCCATCGCGAGCGGCAGAGCGACCAAGCCCACCGTCACGCCAGCGACGGCATCGGAGGCGAATTTGGCCGCCGAGTAATCCTTGAGCGCCGACCAGGACTTCGGCGCGAATTCGTCGGAGAAGGACACCGGGAACCTTGATCTTACCGCCCGTTCACTCCTTTCGCAGGTCAGACCTTGACAAGCGAAACAAAGTGGCCTATAACTAGATGCAAGTCTTGACCCAGTTTTTACATTGCTGGGCCAAAGTCGTGTTGAGGAAGGCCGCCAGAGCCTTCGGAGGTAGGAATGAGACAATTCGCGATGATCGCCGTTTTCGGCATCTCGACGGCTTCGTTCGGGCAGACCTTGGTCAGCGCGTTCGACTTCAACGGCAACTTGAACCCCTATGTGGACAACAATCCACCCCACGTCCAGCCCCTCCAGGCAAGGACCGGTGGGGCACCGACCTCGACCACCACGCCCAACTTCATGATGGACACGGTGAACGCCGTGAGCAAGCAAGTCGCGGTCTTCGCTGGACCCGATTTCTTCCGGGCCTGGCACGGCATCGGCGCGAACGGCGGAGGCGCGTACGTCAACCGCTACAGCGTGCTGCTCGACGTGATGCACACGAAGTCCTCGGGCGACACGAGCGGCTGGGCCAGCTTCTACAACACGACCCTCGACCAAGGGAACGACGGCGACATGTGGATCCAGTGGTCCGGCGAAGACGGCGGCGGCGTGTATGGGACGCTCGGTCGAGGCGGCGCATATGCCGGCAAGTACTACGCGAACCGTTGGAACCGCGTCATCCTTTCGGTAGACCTCTCGGCGGCGACGGCGCGGTTCTACGTGGATGGCGTGTTGCAGAACACCGTGACGACGGGCGGTCTGGACTCGGGGCTCTCGCTGTACACCTACAACGACGGCGACCCCGCCGGAGACCACGTCGACGTGCTTGGCGATAACGACGGCGACTGGACCCCCGGTCGCATCAGCGCCCTTGCTTTCTTCGACGGTCCTCTCGGCGATGCGGAAGCCGCGGCCCTTGGCATGGCTGGCGACCCGGTGCCCGAACCCGCGACGATGACGGTGCTGGGCCTCGGCGCTCTCGCCCTCCTTCGCAAGCGGCGCAAGGCCGCCTAGGACTCCTTGCGGACGGACCTCCCCAAGGAGGTCCGTCCGCGCATGGGTTTCGCGGCTTCAGCACGCCATCTTTGCGAAGAAGTCTCCGAAGATGGCGTTGCGGGCGCACCACCGGGCAAACCGGACCGTGTGTCTCTCTGGCTTGTGCTGATAGGTGAAGTTGCGCAGGATCGGACTGGGAACCTCCTTCGTCGGCACCCAGTCGGGTTCGATCGCCCAGCCCGTCGCAGCCATGTCCCAGATCTCCTTGGCGTAGCCACGGCCCCGGTCGCCGTATTGATCGGCCACCAGAGCGGCCAAATGTCGGCCCAATGCCGTGGCGGGCATATCCTGACGCAACTGCGCCAACGAGACCAACATATGCGACGAAACCCCGAGCGCGGGCACGACGACCAACGGCGCGGGACCATCGAGTAGCGCTTGGGCCGCGACCGGATCACCCTGAAGGTTGAATTCCTGGGCGTCGGGCCAATCCAGCGCGTGTCCGCCCAGCCAGACCACGAGGATGTTCTCAGCGATCTCGGGGCGCGCGGCGATCGCGGAAGCCACGTTGGTCGCCGCGCCAATCGACACCACAACCAGGGGCTCGTCGCCAGCCATGGCCAACTCGGCGATCAGTCGGCTGGCGTCGCTCTCCCTGGGCCTCTGGCTCGCGGCCATCGGTCCGGGCGCCCCCATTGCGACCGGCACCTTGCCAGTCAGGTCCATCGCGTCCAATAGCACTTCGATGGCTTCGTGGCTCTTGCGAAGCCCCAATTCGCTCGTCGCCGCCCGCTCGTTGCAGTAATGGGCCGAGGTCAGGGCTTCGACGCGCACTCGGTCCGGCGAGAGCAACGCATGGGCAATGGCGAACGGGTCGTCGACCTCGTTGTCGCAGTCGGAATCCACGATCAGGCGCCATGGGCGCGGCGCGGCAAAGAGGGCGTCGAGCCCCGGCGATGGGTGTGGCACGCTGTGCAGTTTTACCTATCGCGCCAGCTTCGCGTCGCCGCGACTTTGTCGAGTCCGTCGGGCCCTGGCCGAAACTCGATGTGGCCCTGCCGGTCGGTTCGCAGGACAGCGATGTGCCGCTTTTCGAGACGATCGAGAACCTCGGGATGGGGGTGGCCGTACGCGTTGTCGCGCCCGCAACTCACCACGACGATCTGGGGTCGGACACGGTCGAGCAGGTCGTCTCCGGTGGAGGTTCGGCTCCCGTGGTGGCCCGCGTGGAGCACTTGCGCCTTCCAAGAAGGCGGTACCAGTCCCTCCATCGCGACCGACGCATCACCCGTGAACAGGGCCGCACCCTTGCCCGCCTGAACATGGACAAGCAGCGAACCGTCGTTGTCGTCGGCGTCGGCGGGCGCGGCGTCGCGCACACGGATCGTGAAGGGTTCGGCCGTCGCCTCGTGCTCGCCGTTGATCCACCACATCTGCTCCGGAGCGATGCCGGCTTCGTTCAGGAACTGCCTCGCGACGGGGTGGTCGGCGAACCTCGCCCCAAGGCCCACCTTGCCGATCTTGAACCGCCGAGCCAGAGCGGCCAGCCCGCCCATGTGGTCGGCGTCGGGGTGGGTGATCAGCACCAGGTCGAGCGTCTTCACTCCCATGCCGTACAGGGCGGGGACGACGAACCGGGCCGCACCGTTGGTCCGCTCGTTCGCGGGTCCCGCGTCGATGAGGATGGTCTTGGCCTCCGTGACGACGACCGTGCAATCGCCCTGGCCGACCGAAAGGAAAGCGATCCTGGGTTCGGGCCTCGGCTCGCTGCGCTCGACATAGACGCCCAGCGCGACCATGCCCGCGCAACCGAAGAGGATGGCTGCGCGCTTCGCCCACCGGGTCAGCGCTCGCGTCATGTATAGATAAGTCTACATGATCGGGGTACCATCGCTGACTCAGACCTCGTCCCTGCTGCCTGAACGCTGTCAGAAGAGTCCGGCTTGCACTTCGAACGGGATCGGCAAGACTCCGACAATCACCCAAGGATTTACTGCAAACTGATGGAACTGTTGTGTTGTGCCCAAGAAGAAGTGAAGGTCCTTCTTCAAGAACTCATCTTTATACTTCCGGCTTACCTTGACCAAAGCCTTGGCCTCACCCCCATCTGTATTCCGCAGACAGTTCCAGTATAGCGCTCCTACTTCCCAGTCCAGGACCTGAAGCTCGCTCCTCTTTCCAGCTGAATCTTCAAACCTGTAGGAGAAGCTGTATGGCAACTTCGGGATGACCTTGAATGTCTTACGCCAGTCGTTATCCTCAAACAGTTCAAGTTGGCTGTGCAGATCGCGCATCTCCTTGAGCTTCTGCGGATGCCAATCTCGGTCTTCGGGTTCCCAGATGAAATCTGTGATCCTCGTTGGCCGAAACACAGCAAGCGAAGTCGTGTTCGCTTTCGCTTCAGCAATCAACACTTCGAGGCTGTCGTACACTTTGGCGGTCTTGAGAAGAAGTTCACGTCGAGCTTGCCATTCTCGTTCTGTGCCCATATGATCGACAGCAACCAGTTCGCGCGGGTCCCTCGGGCGGAACGTCTCGGGTCGAGGATCAGACAAGTTCCGCGCCAAATTGCATTCGATCCAATCGAACTTATTGTACTGTTGCTCCTCATCCAGTCGCCGAAATGGCACCGGATAGATGCGCACCCATGAGCCATCTGGCCTGACTCCGGCTGTGCAGACAGTCTCACCGTACTTGCGCGAGAGGGTCGGATACGTCTTGACCGTGATGAGAACGCGCTGCTTTTCCATGCTTCACAGATGCCCAGCCTTCAGCTGGCCGTTAGACATTGCCTCAAGGGCGTCGGACACACAGTGCCGGTGGCACTTATGAGGCAAATGTTCGTAACACGTGAGGGCAACTCGCTCGCCTTGGGCAATCCACTCCCGAATCCTATCAAGTGCTTCTAATTGTCTGGGCAGATACTGACGCTCGTATTCTGCGAATAATGCGTCGTAGTCTTCTTGGGTCTCAAGCTCCCGCCGTTGGTCGGACTCGATTCCCAACTCGGGAAGGTGTTCGTATCGAATCCCCACACCATTGCAGGCGTTGGAGAGCGTAGTCTTAGCAAATCCGAATTTGCGGCTCATGGGGTTTCGGCGCACATCGCAAAGCAAGGTGACTCCCGCTCGCAGGAGCGCATTCAGATAACTCTCCAGTGTATGTCCCTCATAGCCTATTGTCTGCAGGGGTCTTGGTTCAACCTTGAGCTTCTCTTCCGCAATTCTTTTGAGCGCTTTCGCGTCACCTTCTAGAAGCCGGTCGGCAATCTCGCTTCGTGTCGCGTAGTAAGGAAAGCGGCGGTAGGTATTGGCTACCAAGTCGTCCCCTCTTAGACCGCCTAGCCGATCAATGAATGAGGCAAGCAACATGTCAGGGCTGGCTTCTGCGAGCCGCCGTCCTTCGGCAGTCAACCTCCAAAAGCCCTCATCCTCGGCAACCAGTCCGAGGGCAATCAACTTTCTTCGATCCGCATAAGAAGTAAAAGAGAAAGCCCCATACTTATACGGAACGAAGTGATAGGGTCTGCCACTGTCAGGCTCCTCGCAGTACAGGAAGAGCATTTTTTGAAACTCAAGGCTTCTTACTGAGCCACCCAGCGCGCTGAGGAGCTGCAAGAGAATCCTCTGGCGTTCGGACAGCGCACGGCCAGTCCTTGTCATGCAGGTGTGTCGTTCGCTTGCGGTGAGGCTTGCCATGGGTGTACGAGGGCCTCGGAGCCCGAGAAGATGACGTTAGTGTACTACAACCTGGCTGAAGCGGGTGACGCTAGGAACCGGCAATCATCACCCCAAAACGCCGCTGGAGAACGCGCGGTACATGCCCGCGTAGGCGCCGCCCGATTCCATCAGCTCCGCGTGCGAGCCGGATTCGACCACCGCTCCGTGCGACAGCACCAGAATGCGGTCGGCGCGCGCGGCGGTGGACAAGCGATGAGCGATGAACAGCGATGTTCGGCCCTCCATGATCTCCTCCAGCGCTTTCTGCACCAGCTTCTCGCTCACTGGGTCGAGGTTGCTGGTGGCTTCGTCGAGCAGCAGGATCGCAGGCCTCCGTACCAAGGCCCGGGCGATGGCCAGCCGCTGCATCTCGCCGCCGCTGACCCGGACGCCCCGCTCGGCCAGTTCGGTCTCATAGCCCTCGGGCATGCGCTCCACGAAGTCCGCCGCATGGGCCGCTCGGGCGGCTTCGCGAACCTCGTCGTCCGTGGCGTCGGGCTTGCCAAGCCGGATGTTCTCGGAGATGGTCCCGGCAAAGAGAAACGTTTGTTGCGGCACGACGCCGATCAGTCGCCTCAGCGACGCGACGCTCACCTCGCGGATGTCCTGTCCATCGATCAAGATGCGCCCTTCCGCGGGATCGTAGAACCGCAGCAGGAGGTCCGCGATCGTGCTCTTGCCCGCCCCGCTGGGGCCGACCAGCGCCAAGCTTGTTCCCGGCTCGATGACGAAGCTGACGCCTTCGAGCGCCCGTGTGCCGTCGGGATAGACGAAGCCCACGTTCTCGAACTCGATCCGGCCTTGGCGGATGGCGAGCGGCTTCGCGCCTGGAGCGTCGTTCTGCGCCTCCGGCGCGTCGAGAATCTCTTCGTGGATGCGGTCGGTCGCGGCGCGGACTTGGGCGAACGTCTGGTTCAGCGAGCCGAGGTTCTTGAAACCTTGGTTGATCACGTCCAGCGCGTAGACGAACGCACCAAGCTGGGCCACGTTCAGGGTGCCCGCCTGCACCAGATAGCCGCACACATACACCGTGATGGCCAGCGCGAGCGCGCCAAGAAGCTCGACCGCGGGCTTCAGGCTGGCCGTGACTTTGATCGCACGAAGCTGGCTCCGAAACGCGCGCTCGATCAGCGCGCCGTACAGGTCCGTCGCCGCCTTCTCCGCGCCAAACGCCTTGATCACGCGCACGCCTTGGATCTGCTCCTGAGTCACGGCCAAGACGCTGCTGAGGTCTTCCTGGACGTCGGTCTGCGCCTTGCGCATCTTGCGCGCGTTGCGCTGCAACAGGAACGCCATGCCCGGGATCAAGGCCAGCGAGATCAGCGACAGCTGCCACTGGATCGAAAAGATCGTGACGAAGCCACCGACCACTTTGATCGGTCCGTCGATCACGTCGCGCACCGCACCCACGGCGTTTTGGTACACGTTGACGTCGTTGGTCAGAACGCTCTGGATCGCGCCAGTCCGCTTGCTGCTGAAGTAGCTGATGGGAAGCCGCTGGAGCTTGTCGAACAGCCTGCGGCGAAGGTCGGCGGCCAACCTCGTGGTGGCGCGCCCAAGGTAGACCATCTGGCCGCGCGTGCAGAAGTACTTGACGCCGAAGAGCCCCAGGACGGCCAGACTCAGCCGCGTGAGTGCGACGGTGTCACCCTTCTCGACCGCCTCGAGCGTTCCCTTGATCAGCAGGGCCGTCACCGTGAGGAGTCCTGCGCCGAGGGCCGAACAAATGAGACCCTTGACGATGTCCCGTCGTTGTGCCCGGATGCCATCCAGGATGCGCGGGTCGAGAAGGGCGGTGATGCGCTTCAAGGACCTCGGGGCTTCAGCCCAGATAATCGCGGACGTTGCCCGGCCCTGTCCAAATCTCTTGTCCGGCAAATCCGGCGGCCACGGGTTCGGGAGAAAACGGGGGCTTGCCCAGCTCGGACGCAGCTTTCGGGAATCGGCTCAACGCATGAAGGATGACGTCATGGACGGATCGCTCATCCACGTGCTCGATCTCGTCGTGAAACTCGGAGACCACGCGTCCCGCGAACGTCTCCGAACCGTCCAACACCCGTGCGAGCCAAGCCTGGGCGTCGGCGTCGGCCACGTTCAGTTGGAGGTCGTTGATCCGAAGGAATGCCGCTGCGCCGATAAGCGCCGTCGCCTCGTTGCCGTATTGGAAGGGGGCCTTGCGGACCATCGCTTTCAGGAAGCGCTCGGCTTGGGCGACCACGTCGCCGCTCGTCCCAAGGGCGTACTGGGCGTTGGCGGCCTCTTCCAGTTCGGTCCACTGGAACTCCAGCACCTTACGCGTCACCTGCAGGTTGATCCACAGCAGGTCTTGAGTGGTGAGGTAGCGCACGGGCATATCGAGCGAAGTGTACCAAGGGCGTGCCGCTAGACCCGGACGGGTAGCCGCACTTCGGGCACGAATCCGTACCGAGCGAGATACTCTGCGAAGCGGGTCAGGCCCTGCCAGTGCGCTGCGGTGAGCTCGTAATTCATGGTCGAGCCGAGGTACGCGTGTACGGCCCCCAGCCCCCATCCGCACCGGGCGTTCACGTCCTCGACGAACTCTTCCAAGTGGGCCGTACCCCATTCCCGAGCCGAACGCAACGTGGCGGCCCATGCCGGGTCGAGGTCGTCGCGGCCGATCCACAAAGCCCAGACAAACGGCAAGCCGGTCAGTTCGTTCCAGGCCGAACCCAGGTCGAGGACGTTCAGACCCCGTGCATCGGTCGTCATCCCCTTGTCCCCGATCAACACGGCGGCGTCATGGTCGCCCAGCATGGCCCCAAGCTGGGGCTCGGCGATGGCAGCCTCGGGACGCACACCGAACGCCTCGCCCAACACGACCTGGGCCAGATGGTTGCTCGTGAGCGAACTCGAGTCGAGCGCCAAGCGACGGATGCGGTCGAACGGAACTTTGCTGAACAGGCGCACGCTGTCGGCCTTGGTCAGCGAAGCGATCGACGTTCCATCCACCACCCTCCGTCCGGGCGTTCGGATGGCCTCGAAGCTCGAAGCCAGCACCACGTCGGCCTCGCCCGAGTCGAGCATGGCGGGCAGCTGCGATGGGTGGCGGTACACGATATCGACCGTCGGGTCGTTGCGCAAGGACCACACCAAGGGCGTGGCGTTGACGTAGGGAACGCATCCCAGCTTCACGCATCGCCTCCCGGCTTGCGGGCAACCACGACGACGCTGCTGCCCCAAGGCAGGTCGAACCGCTCGATCACGGCGGCCTCGATCGTCTGCAATGCGATCAGCGCTCGGTTCAGCCAGTTGGGAACGGGCACGAGGTTGGCTTGCGCCGGCCCCTTGCGCCGACGCTCGAAGAAGCGCACCAAGACCACGACCGGAAACAGGAAGAACACGGAGTAGCCGATGCGTTGGACCTCGAAACCCTGCGCCTCGAGGAGGGCCTTCAGCTCGGTTCGGGTGTAGCGGCGAAAGTGCATGAGCGCCACGTCGTGCGGACCCCACAGGAACCGATGTGCGGGCACGCTGAGCACCAGCGTACCGCCTGGCGCGAGCACGCGCAGGGACTCGGCGAACGCGCGCCGGTGGTCCTCGATGTGCTCATAGACGTCTAGGGAAACGATGGCGTCGAACCGCTCGGCGGCGAACGGCAACGCGGTGCCGCTCCCCTTCACCAGCGGAGCCAACCCGCGCGACGCCGAAAACCGCAACGCCAAGCCGCTCATGTCAAGTCCGACGGGTTGAGCCCATTCGCTGAGTTCGGACATCACCCGACCGGTGCCGCAGCCCAAGTCGAGCACCCGGGGTCTGGCGTTGGAGGCAAGGGTCCGCCGAAGCAACCTCAATGCCAGCCGACGCCGACCGACGAACCACCAATAGCGGTCCTCCAGTCGGAACATCTTCTCGTATTCCTGAGCCTGCACGTCAGTCCGCCCTGACCTCGAGGCGCTTGCGTTTGCCCGCCAGCCTCAGTCTTACGAGTTCGCCGAGCATACGGGGTCCGTCGCGCATCAGGACCACCTTCGAGCCCTCTTGATGCGCCCAGCGGATCGGCACTTCGGCGATGCGATAGCCCAGGTCCTTGGCGATCATCAGCGATTCGAAGTCGAACCCGAACCCGTCCACTTTGCAGCGGGAGAACACGTCCCGGGCAACGTCCCGCTCGAACAGTTTGAAGCCACATTGCGTGTCCTGAATGCCACGGATGGCCAGCATCTGGACCGCTTTGTTGAACGCGCGCCCGAGCAACTCGCGGTAGAGGGGCTGACGGACCTCCAGGCGGCTCTCTCGAAGCGGACGGCTGCCGATGGCGATCGGCGAGCCGGACTCGACGTGCGGCCACAGCTTCTCGACCTCTTCGATCGGCGCGGCAAGGTCGGCATCCGAGAACAAGAGGTAGTCGGCTTCCTGGGCAAGCATCCCACGCCGGACGGCGTGGCCCTTGCCCCGGTTGGGTGCGTAGGCGTCGAGCGCGAAGCCTTCGTTGGCCTCGGCGAACGCTTGGACGATGGCGTTGGTCTCGTCTCGGCTGCCGTCGCTGATCACGGTGACCGTCCACGAGTAGGGTTGCCGACCCAGGTAGTCGCGAATCCGCTCGAGCGTCGGCTGGATGCGTTGCGCTTCGTTGTACGCGGGGATGATCACCGCCAGCCGAGGACGATCCAATTCGACGGGCAGTGTACCTGCGGCCCTTGGTCGGGTCCTTCGGGAACGGGGCAGAGGGCAAAGGCGTTATCATGCCAACGATGAAGCGCCAACTCGTCACTCTGCTCGCCCTCTCGCTCGCTGCACTGTCCATCGTCGGTTGCTCCGAAACCAAGACCGAAGAACCCAAGCCCGAAGCGAGCGCGACGGGCGCCGTGGAGTCCACACCGGCTTCTGGCAACAAGGTCGTGGACGGAGTGTTCTGCAACGCCGAAGGCAAGCCCCTGTGCCCTGTGATGAACCAGGTCGTGGAGTCCGAGGCCGACGCCGTCGAAGTCATCGAGCACGAGGGCGTCAAGTACTACATCTGTTGCGCGGGATGCCCGGACAAGTTCAAGGCCGACCCCGCCAAGTACGCGATCAAGCTCTGATCCGGGGCCCGCAGGGGCCCTTCGGGTAAACTCTTTCGATCCGCGCAGGCCCCGAGTCGCAAGGTGGCGGCCGAGGGTTCGCCGATCCTCGGCTCTCGCGCACCCCGACCATGAGCAACGAGCCCGAAAACGTCCAGCAGCCCGACGGCGAAGAAACTTTCGTTCGCCCAGTCGCCAAGGAATCCTACGACGCCAGCGACATCCAAGTGCTCGAAGGGCTTGAAGCCGTTCGCAAGCGCCCCGGCATGTACGTGGGCGACAACGGCAAAAAAGGCCTGCACCATATGTGGCGCGAAGTCGTCGACAACTCGGTGGACGAAGCGCTGGCCGGCTTCTGCAACGAGATCGTCTGCACGCTCCACGAGGACAACTCGGTGTCGGTGCGCGACAATGGTCGCGGCATCCCGGTCGACATCCACGAAAAAGAGGGCAAGTCGGCGCTCGAGGTCGTCATGACCGTGTTGCACGCGGGAGGCAAGTTCGGCGGCGGCTCGTACAAGACGTCTGGCGGCTTGCACGGCGTGGGCGTTTCGTGCACCAATGCCCTCTCCGAGTGGTGCGTCGTCGAAGTCCGTCGTGACGGCAAGTTGCACCGCCAACGCTATGAGAAGGGCTTTCCCCAAGGGCCGGTCGCCGTCGTCGGAACCGCCGAAGGCACCGGCACGTACACACGCTGGCTCGCCGACAGCACAGTGCTGACCGTCACGACCTACGACACGCATCTGCTCATCAACCGGCTCAAGGAACTCGCCTACCTGAACCCGCAGGTGAGATTCGAGTTCATCAACGAGCAGAATCCCGATGAAAACGAGGTGTTCCACTACCAACGGGGCATCCCACAACTGGTCGAAGACCTGAACGACGGGAAAGACGTGTTGCACAAGGTGGTCTATTTCCAGCGCCAGAAAGAGACCATGGAGATCGAGGTCGCGTTGCAGTACCACACGGGCTACAACGAAACCGTTCTCGCGTTCTCCAACATGATCCATCAGCCCGACGGCGGCACCCACGTCAGCGGATTCAGCACGGCTCTGACGCGCGTGATCAATTCGTACGCGCGCAAGAACAATATCCTCAAGGAAAAGGACGCCAACTTCACGTCCGACGACGTCTCCGATGGTTTGACCGCCGTGATCTCCCTCAGGCTGGAAAACCCAAGCTACAACTCGCAAGACAAAGTCAAGCTCGTCACCCCCGAAGTGCAGGGCGTGACCAACTCTTTGGTCGGCGATGGGCTCTCGACGTTCTTCGACGAAAACCCGCAGGTCGCGCGCCGCATCATGGAGAAGGCATCGATCGCGCAACGCGCGCGAGAAGCCGCCAAGAAAGCCGCCGAAGCGGTCAAGCGGTCGTCCGCCATGGACTCGTACGGATTGCCGGGCAAGCTGAGCGACTGCGTCAGCAAGGATCCCACCAAGTGCGAGATCTTCCTCGTCGAAGGCGACTCGGCTGGAGGCTCGGCCAAGTCGGCCCGCGATCGCGTGACCCAAGCCATTCTGCCGCTGCGCGGCAAGATTCTCAACGTCGAGCGAGCGCGAATCGACAAAGCGCTGGACAACGAGGAAATCAAGGCTCTCATTGCGGCCCTCGGCGTCGGCATCGACCTAGACCTCGGACGGCGCAAGCACGAGGAAGACGAGGGCCTCAACGGCGATGCCAAGAACGGCAAAGAGCACTTCGACCTCTCCAAACTGCGCTATCACAAGATCATCATCATGACGGATGCGGACGTGGATGGCGAACATATCCGTACACTCTTGCTCACGTTCTTCTATCGCTACATGCGACCCGTCATCGAAGCAGGACACGTGTACCTAGCACAGCCTCCTCTGTTCGTAGTCAAGGCGGGTAGCAACGAGCGGTACTATGCGCAAGATCAGAGCGAACTGGAAGAGATCCTCAAGACCGTCAAGAAGAAGAAGTACACCATCCAACGCTTCAAAGGTCTGGGCGAAATGAATGCCGATGAACTCGAGGAGACCACGATGACACCTGCAAACCGCAGACTGGTCCAGGTGCAGATCGACCCCGAGCTCGCGATGGAAGTCGAGATGATGTTCAGCAAGCTGATGGGCGACAAGGTCGAGCCTCGACGCGACTACATCGAAAAGCACGCCAAACACGCCGGCAACGTCGACTGGCACTATTGATCATGGTCGACCAAGAAACCAGCCGCGCCCTCATCGCCGCCGTCCAAGCATCGGCCCTGAGCGGCAGACCGCTTCGCGAAGACGCCATGCAACGGTTGGCTCAGCTTCCAGATTACAACTGGAGCGGCATCTACAGGCTTGAAGGGGACACATTGGTCCTGGACGCCTACGTTGGCGCGCCGACCGACCACACGCATATTCCAGTCGGGCGCGGCGTTTGCGGGACCGCAGTCGCCGAAGACCGGAACCAGGTCATCGAGGACGTGCGAACGCTGGACAACTACCTCGCGTGCAGCACGCAAACGCGGTCCGAGATCGTGGTGCTCATTCGTCGCGGCGACGCAATCCTGGGCCAGATCGACATCGACGGACACCGAGTCGGGGCGTTCGACGCCAGCGACGAAGCCCTGCTGGAGTCACTGGCCGCGCATCTGGCCGACCGCTGGGACTAGCGGCTGCGGGCTAGGGCCCCGATTTCTTGCCCTGATCCAAGTGCAGCACCGTGCCGATCAGGGTCTTCTCGGCGCTTCCCGTGTCCCCGGATTGGATCGCCCTCAGCGCCTGGGTCACTTCCTGGGCCTCGGCGACCCGCCCCTCTTGAAGCAGCAGCATCTGGGTTTTCTGCAAGTCCGCCACGGCGGCGGCTCGCGTGATCTGTTGCGTCTTCAGGCCCATGATCGTCTTCTCGACGGCACGGGACGCCTGCGCGAGTTGGACGGCCTGTCCCACACGCGCGTTGACAGGCGCCGAGTAGCGGGCGGCGTCGGCGGTGAACTCGATCACGAAGTCGAGGTCCACAGATTCGGATCGGCCGGTGGAGAGGTCGTCGTAGGTCAGCCGTCCAGCGGCCACGCGGTACCAGCCCAGCGGGTGGTTCGCGAAGTCGAAATCGAACGCTTGTTCGAGGATCGCGCCCCGCTCCAAGTCGGGCAGGTCCAGGACGATCTCGCGATCGGTCGAGCCCGGTGCGCCCGCCGGCGAGCGTAGGGAGACCCACCGCGCCGGCTTGAGTTCCAGGCGCAGATTCCTGGCGACCACGGTCAGCAGGGACTCCAGCTCCTTGCGGAACACCTCGGGGATCATCTCGGGGCTCGGGATGAAGTAGTAGTTGCCGCCGGCCCGCTTGGCCATCGCGGCCAACAGCTCCTCGTTGTAGTCGGGCCCGAAGCCAAGGAAGGTCACGCCCAAGCCCTGCCCGCGGATGTTGCCCGCGTGCTGGACCAGGGCCGAGAAGTCTTTGATGCCCGCCGTCGGGTCGCCATCGGTGAACACCACGATTCGCGTCGCCCGACCGGGGTCTTGAACCTGAACGACCTGTTGCACGGCGAGGGACAGGCCGTCGTACAGGTTTGTCGTGTTGCCGGTGGTGATCCGCCCGATGCCCGCCTTGATCGGCTCCTTCTGGGTGACACGCTGCGGGGCCATGAGCACCTCGACGACTTCTTCGAAGGTGACAATGCTCAGCACGTCGTTCGGCCCCAACAGGTCCACCACGTGGCAACACGCTTGCTTGACGTACTGCAGGGGCGCGCCCTCCATGGAGCCCGAGCGGTCCACGACGAGGCAAAGGTTCAGAGGCGTGCGCGCTCCGGCCATCCCGCCGCCACCCGCGAGTTCGACGAGGAACGCCTCGCGCGCGGGCCCGTTGGCCATCGCGGCCTCGCGACCGGGAACGATGGTCGCCGTCAACGCAGGGCCTGTCACGAGCGGGGGAACGGCCTGAGTACGCAACGGGTCGAAACCCGGAGGGCCCGACAGCATTTGGGTGCGGTTGGGGTCAACGGTCGGCGAACCCGCCATCAACGTCTTGTTGGGATCGATGCGCTGCGTCGGTTCCATGGGTGCGGCCCTTGAAGAAAGTCTACGCTATCGCCACCTGGCGGCGTTCACGTGCCGACGCGGATCGAAGCGATCGTTTGGGTCTGTCCTCGGCGGTAGGTCACACGGATGATCTGGCCCACCTCGGTGTCGAAGACGACGGCCGCCACGTCGAGCTGGTTGCGGATGGACGTGCCGTCGATCTCGGCGATGATGTCGCCCGGCTTGATCCCGGCCAAGGCACCGGGCGAACCCGGCTCGACGGACTGGACGAGGGCGCCGCCTTGCGGGTGGTCCTTGCAGAACACGCCGATCTTGGGATGCCGCACGCGGTGCGTGGGCGATCGGAAGCCGTCCACGACGCGCTCCACCACGGCGGGGCTCACGGCGTACCCCACGGCGATCGGCGCTGGACCGAAACCGCGAGGCGCGGCACTGCCCAAGGCGATGCGTTGAACTTGGTTTGAAACGGACTCCGAACGCAGCGTGGCCGCAATGCTGCCCACGAGTTCCCCGCGCATGGAGAACAGGAGCGCCCCGGCGAAGCGCGAGTCGGGGACCTCGAACTCGATGGCTGTAAGGCGGGTGACGCGCTGGTTGGCCAGCATGCCGAGAATGCCTTTGCCAGCGACCTGCGCTCGGATCGGCCCTTCGGCGGCGACGGCGATCAACCGATCGGCCTGAGCATCGAGCGTTCGCGGCACCGCAACGGGAACGGCTTCGCTGCGCCAAGACGCCGCGCCCAGCAAAACCAGTTGCGTGGCCTCGTCCTCGGCTTTCCACGACAGCGCGAACTCGCGACCATCGCCGTCCCGCCCGACGATCGTTTTGGCGTCGACCGACGACTTGTGCGCGATGAAAAGCCCGCTCGGATCGATCAGGGCGGCTACTCCCACGGGTTGATCCTCTCGGACGAGCGTCACGACCGATGGGCGCACTTTGCGCCAAACAGCCTGCTCCTGAGGGCTGAGCTGGATCGGGGCGACGGTCGCCGCACCGATCGCGAGGGCGCTAACTACCGATGACCACATTGGCTGCGGGTCTCACCTCGGTTGCGATATTCATTCCAGTGGCTTGGTCGGCCGTGTTCTCGATCAGGACGACGGTGGGCGGCGATGCCGTCTCGGGAGCGGCCAGAGCGGCCGAATCCATCGCCGACCGGCTCGTTTCCATGACGCCGGCCATCGCTGCGGCCGGGGCCAACGGATGATCGGCGCGGCTGGCCAACAAGGCCTTGGGAGAGGGACGCACGCGTTTGGTCGGGCTGGACTTCGGCTTCGGCGCGGCTTTGGGTGCCGTTGGACCAGCGAGGCTGTTCGCCGCTGGCGCGGGCGCGGTCTCCGCCGCAGGTGCAGCAACCGATTGGAACGCTTCGTCGGCGGCTTCGAACGAGGACGCCACGACGTTCGCCTCGGGGTGTTCGCGGTTGAGAGCGATCAAGGCGACCAGCAACGCGAGCGAAGGAGCGAGAGCCCACGTCCACAAGGTGCGCCGCTCTTTCTTTAGGCCAGAGCGCAGGATGGATTCGCGCAGACGCTCCGGCGAGAGCTGATCGGGCGGGACGGCGTCCCGCGCATCGAGGAGGTCCTGGCGCATCTGGCGGTACAGGTCCAGCTTGAGGGCCGATTCGCGATCCAGCGGCTCGTCCGCCGGCGACCATTCGGCTTCGCCGAAGGCCAGTTTGATCAGGTGGTTTTCGTCGCGTCGCTTCATGGCTGCGCCTCGCCGAGGAGAGGGGCGATGCGGTCGCGGAGGGCCCGGCGGCCCCGCAGGACCCGGAGTTTGGCTCCACCGATGCTGCAGCCGAAGATGGCGGCGATCTCGTCGTACTCGCGCTCTTCGATGTCGCGCAACACGACAGCCGTGCGATGGTGCGCGGGCAGGGCGTTGAGCGCGGCCTTCAGGGCGGCCCTGCGCTGGTCCTGCTCGAGGTTCTGGACGGGGTCGTCGGTCTCGCCGACCGTCATCCACGTCAAACCTCCGGCCGCTTCACGGGTCTCCAGTCCGGTCCGGCGCTGGTGCATGCGGGTTCGATCGGTGCAGAGGTTGGTCACGATGCGCAGCAACCACGTGGTGAACTTGGCCTCGTCGCGATAGCGCCCCAGATTCTGGTACGCGCGAACAAACGCCTCTTGAGCGATATCTTCGGCATCGTCGCGCCGTTGGACCATCTGGTAGGCGAAGCGATAAACCAACGCGCGGTGGCGATGGAACAGCGTCTCGAAGGCTGAATACTCACCGTCGCGGGCGCGCAACACGAGCGCTTCGTCCGAATCCGAATCGTGTGCGGTCCGTGCCAATCCTTCCAAGGTCCTTGCGCCGATCATGGTTTCCGGTCCAGATCCTGTCTGGGCTGCATCCGTGTTCTTCCGCGCCATCGTTCGATCGTCGCCTCGGGCCGAATGCTAAGTGTACGACGACGACGCGCCGTTTGCGTTACATTTTTCGCCGCAGGGTCCTGGGCCGGGCGAAGCGTCCACAATGGAGAGCAGTCGTGATCGAACGGTTGGCGGTGGAAAACGTGGCCATCATCGAGTCGGCCCAGTTCGAGCCTGGGACGGGCCTGACCGTGCTCACAGGCGAAACAGGCGGAGGCAAGTCGCTGCTCGTGGACGCCATCCAGCTGGCGTTGGGCGAACGTGCCGACACCGACCTCATCCGCACGGGCGCCGACCGCGCCCGCGTCCACATCACGATGCGTCTCGGCGAATCGTACGCCGACCTCGTGAGGGCCGACGGCATCCCGGTCGAGGACGGGCGCGTCGAGATCGTCCGCGAAGTGCTGGCCGCAGGCCGCTCGTCGTGCCGCGTGAACGGCCAGTCCATCCCCGTTTCGACGCTGAGGGCGCTGGCGCGCCGGCTCGTGGATCTGAACGGGCAGCACGACCACCAACGGTTGCTCGACCCCATGCAGCACGCCGCCTTTCTCGACGCCTGGATCGGGCAGCCCGCCGAGGACGCCAAGCGGGCCGTGGCCGACGCCTACGCCGCGCGGCTCGATGCCGAACGGCAGCTGTCTACGCTCCGGAAGCACCTGGCCGATCGCGGCGCGCGCCTGGAGCAACTTCGCGAACAGATCGCCGAGCTGCGCGCCTATGGCCCCGTGGAGGGCGAGATCGCGTCGCTGGAGGCCGAACTGTCGCGCCTCCAGAACTTCGAGCGGCTGAGCACCGAAACCGCCGCCGCCCACGCCACGCTGACCGAAGAGCGAGGCGGTCGCGACGCCTTGGCCGACAGCATCGCCCACTTGGAGGCCGCCGCGCGGTTCGACCCATCGCTCGAAAACACAGTCGAGGGGCTTCGCGCCGCGCTCGTCTTCGCCGACGAAGCCGCCCACCGCCTAAACGCTTATCTCGCCGACCTCGAGGGCGACCCCGCGCGGCTCGAGACCGTGGCGGCCCGCCTCGACGCGTTCAAACGCCTCGCGCGCAAATACGGCCCGAACGAGCGCGACCTGCTGAACGCCCTCGCCTCCGCCGAAGAGGAGGCCGCGACGCTGAGCGATGCGAGCGCGTCGCTGGAGGCGCTCGAAACCAAGCGGAACGCCGCGGCCGCCGCCCACGAGCGGGCGTGCGAGGTTCTCACCGATTTGCGCCGACGCCACTCCCCCGAATTCGCGGAGCGCGTCCGGACGGAACTGACCGACCTCGATATGGTGCGGGCGCAATTCGAAGTCGCCCTACGCCCCCGCGAACCCGACGCCGAGGGGGCCGATGCCGTCGAGTTCCTGTTCTCGGCCAATCTGGGCGAATCGCCCAAACCTTTGGCCAAGATCGCGAGCGGCGGCGAGGCGTCCCGGGCCATGCTGGCCATCAAATGCGCGATGGCGGGTTTGGCCCACGTGCCCACGCTGGTGTTCGACGAGGTGGATACGGGCCTCGGGGGCCGCGCGGCGGCCAAGGTGGCCGCGAAGTTGGAGCAATTGGCGCGGACCGCGCAGGTGCTGGCGATCAGCCACCTGCCCCAGATCGCGGCGCGGGGGGCCGACCACTTCCGCATCGTCAAGCACGAACGCGGCGGGCGCGTGGCCACCGACGTGCGCAGGCTGACGCGCACCGAGCGGATCGAGGAGATCGCCCGCATGATGGTCGGGGACTCGCTGACGCCCGCCGCGCTTCAAAACGCCGAAGAGCTGCTCGGCTGAACCCCACCCTATCGCTTGAAGCGGCGCATCAACTCGTCGGGCGAGATGAGCACCGTGATCGGACGCCCGTGTGGGCAGGTGTACGGGTTCTCGGTGGTGGCCAGTTCGACGATCAGCCGCTCCATCTCGGCCATGCCCAAGGGGTCGCCCGCTTTGACGGCCATCTTGCACGACGTCGTGATCCAGATCTTCTCGCGTGTGGGCTGGAGGCGTTGCGAGACGACGCCATCCACCAACTCGTCGGCCAAATCCTGCAGCACCTTGATCGCCGCACCCCGCTTGACGGCGGCGGGGACGGAACGCACGAGGAAGCTCTCCGCGCCGAACGGCTCGATGGCGTAGCCCACGGCCCGAATCTCGTCCAGCCGCTCTTCGAGCAGGGCCGCCGCGCGTCGGTCCACGTGCAACGTCTGGGGTTCGAGCAGCTCCTGGGTTTCGATGGCCGCCTTGCCTCGCATGCCACAAAGGTATTCATAGAGGATGCGTTCGTGGGCGACGTGCTGATCCACGATGGCGAGCCCGCGCGCGGTTTCGACCAGGATGAACGTGTTGAACAACTGCCCGACGACGCGCATGTTGCGCAGCAGAAAGTCGAACGGGCACTTGCCCTCGGAGGGGGGGTCGGTTTCGGGCAATCCGGCATGAGCGCCCAGCGGCATCTGCGCCTGAAAGTCCAAGTCGTTGCGCGAGGCGCCGTGACCAAACGCACCACCGGACCCACTCTGGCCAAACGGGGTCCACGGCCGCTCGCCCGGCTCCGAAGGGAGCGGCGGGTCCTGACCCAGGGGCCGACCGAACCCGAGCAACCGGGCGAACGCATCGTCCGACGCGGGCTGGTCGAGCAGGTTCGGCGTTTCCGCAAGCCGAAGCGCTTGGCCCGCCAACCCGGGCCCCTCGGCTCCGGGCACGAGCCCGTGGGCGTGCAACGCAGACCGAACGGCGTGCCGCACGGCGTCGAACGCCGCGCCCTCGTGCTCGAACCGCACCTCCGACTTGGTCGGCGACACGTTCACATCCACCCGCGACGGGTCGAGCCGCAAATCCAGAACGACCGCCGGGTAGCGCCGCTCGGGCGTGAACTCCCGAAACGCCTGATCGAGCGCCGCCAGAATCGTGCGTGTGCGGACGGGGCGCCCGTTGACGAACACCAGCTGATAGGCCCGCGTCGGGCGCGTGGCGTGCGGCTGGCCCGCGAATCCGACCACATGGATGCCGGCAGCCACAGCATCGACGGGCAACAGGGGCCGGGCGATGTCGCGGCCCCACGCGTCCACGATGGCCTCAAGCAGATCGCCCGATCCCGTGGTTCTCAGCGCAAGCTTGCCGTTGTGGCGCACTTGGAACGCCACGTCGGGCCGGGCCAGCGCGGCCTTGACCACGGCGTCCAAGCACGCGGACAGTTCCGTCGCGTCCGACTTGAGAAACTTCAGACGGGCGGGCGTGTTGAAGAACAGGTCTTCGACGACGACCTCGGTGCCCTGCGGGCCGGGCTCGAACGCGGCTCCCCCCTCGTCGAAACGCCCGCCATCGACTCGGATGACGCATCGGGCTTCCGAGCCATCGGACGTCGCGAGCCGGAAGCGGCTGACCGACGCGATCGAGGGCAACGCCTCGCCGCGGAAGCCCAGCGTGGCGACGCCGCCAAGGTCGTCGACGGTCCGCAGTTTGGACGTTGCGTGCCGCTCGAGGGCCATTCGGGCATCCTCCGGACTCATGCCGACGCCATCGTCGGCAATGCGGATGAGCCGCTTGCCACAGCCCTCCAGGTCGATCTCGATGCGCTTGGCCCCCGCGTCCAGACTGTTCTCAACGAGTTCTTTGACCACCGAGGCGGGCCGTTCGACGACCTCGCCGGCCGCGATCTGGTTGACCGTCCTCGGGTCGAGGAGGCGCACCCGCGGGCCGATGGGGGCTTCGGTGAACGCGGTGCTGGCGATGGACATGGGCGTGAGGTGGGTCCCCCGGTGTATTGTACGACGAGGAATCGCCGCATTTTGGCGCGATTGTTGAAAGGTCGGCGCGTGGGACCGTAGCATCCTGTCGGCTCCGCAGGTATAATTCGCTCTTGCGTCGGCCTGTCCGAGTCTGTGATTGTCGCAGACCTGCGGGTCGAACGCGCACCGTTCCTCAGAAAATGGACGGATGCGCGGGGTGAAAAGTCCGATGAAAGTTCGAGCAAGCGTGAAGCGAATGTGCGACAAGTGCAAGATCATCAAGCGCGACGGCGTCGTCCGCGTCATTTGCGTCAACAAGAAGCACAAGCAGCGACAGGGCTGAAGACCCGCGGAAACCGAGACTTATGGCACGTATCGCAGGCGTTGATCTCCCGAGGGACAAGTCCCTCCTCTACTCGTTGCCGCACATCTACGGCATCGGGCGCAAGAACGCGCTCGAAGTGATCGAGAAGGCGGGCCTGGATCCCCGGAAGAAGGTCCGCGACTTGGACGACCACGAGGTTTCCCAGTTGCGCGAGATCATCGACCGCGACTACACGGTCGAAGGCGACCTCCGCCGCGAGGTGAACTCGAACATCCGCCGCCTGATCGAAATCGGCAGCTACCGCGGCCTGCGCCATCGGCGCGGCCTTCCCACTCGGGGCCAGAACACGCGCAGCAACGCGCGGTCCCGCAAGGGCATCCGCAAGACGGTCGCGGGCAAGAAGAAGGCCAAGAAGTAAGACGGAGAACCCATGGCAAGAAAGCAGGTCGTCAAAGGCAAGCAGAAAGAGAAGAAGAACGTCCCCACGGGCGTGGCCCACGTCTATTCGTCGTTCAACAACACGCTGGTCACCATCACCGACCCGGCGGGCAACGTCATCAGCTGGTCGAGTGCCGGCAACGTCAACTTCAAAGGCAGCCGCAAAGGCACCCCGTTCGCGGCTCAGGTCGCAGCCGAGAAGGCCGCCCGCAAGGCCCAGGACCACGGCATGCGCAAGGTGGACGTGAAGGTCTGCGGCCCCGGCGGCGGACGCGAGACCGCCATCCGCTCCCTCCAGGCCTCCGGCCTCGAAGTGACGTCCATCGCCGACGTGACCCCGGTTCCCCACAACGGATGCCGCCCGCCCAAGCGACGCCGCATCTGATCCAACACCATGCCCACGATTTCCACCCTCCAACTCGACCAGAACTACGGCAAGTTCGTCCTCGAACCGCTTGAGCGCGGCTACGGCCAGACGATCGGCAACGCGTTGCGCCGCGTCCTGTTCAGCTCGATCCAAGGCGCCGCGGTCAGCGCGATCAAGATCGAAAAGGTCATGCACGAATTCGCACCGATTCCCGGTGTGAAGGAAGACGTCACCCAGCTCCTGCTGAACCTAAAGGACCTTTCCATCCGGCTGGACGATTCGCTCCTTCCGCTTGAAGAAGACCTTACGCTGCGACTCGAAGTGCGCGGCCCGGGACGCGTCACGGGTGCCGACGTCGAATGCCCCGAGGGCGTGACCATCGTCAACCCCGAACTGTATCTGGCCACGCTCAGCGACGCATCGACGCTCGACATGGAACTGTTCGTCAGCTGGGGCACGGGCTATGTCCTCCCCGACAAGCAAGAGCGGTACAAGGGCATCATCGGCGTCATCGCCACGGGTTCGCAGTACACGCCCGTCCGCAAAGTCAATTACACCGTCGAGCAGACCCGCGTGGGCCAGCGAACGGACTACGAGCGGCTGGTGCTCGAGGTGTGGAGCAACGGCTCGGTCGAACCCAACGACGCCGTCTCGCAGGCCGCCCATATCCTCGACAAGTATTTCCGCATGTTCTTCGACATCGGCAGGGCCGGTCTGGAAGCGGGCTCGTTCCTCGGCGAGGATGGCTTCCCGCCTGGTTTGGAGAACATCCCCGACATGCGGATCGAGGAGCTCGAGTTCTCGCAGCGCACGTTCAACTGCCTGCGCCGCGCCGCGCTGAACACGCTTCGCGCTCTGGCGATGGCCACCGAAAGCGACCTCTCCAGCATCCGCGGCTTTGGCAAGAAGTCGCTCCAAGAGGTGCGCGACAAGCTCAACGAATTCGGGCTGGAGCTGCTGCCGCCCAAGGGCGGCGTCCGGCTTGCGGACTCGCTCACCGACGACGAAGACGAGGACGACTACTAAGCCTTCGCCGACGAGGTTTCAACGCTATGAACCACAAAATCGACCGACGCAAACTGGGACTGCCGAGCGATCAGCGACGCGCGTTGCTCACCAACTTGACGCGCCAGTTCATTCGCCACGGCTACGTCCATACGACGTTTGGGCGCGCCAAGGAACTTCAGCGCATCGTCGAAAAGCTGATCACGACGGGCAAGCAGGATACGCTCGCCGCGCGACGTCAGGCGCGACGCCTGCTCGTCGGCCACTCGTCCGCGACACCGGAAAACTCCAAGCTTTACGCCGGCAAGACCGACTTCGAGAAGCTGGAGCTCAAGCAGGCCAACAGCCAGCTCAACGGCGAGGATCTGGTCAAGCACCTGTTCGACAACGTGGCGCCGCGCTACCGCGACCGCAACGGAGGGTACACCCGACTCACGAAGACCGGCCAGCGCCGGGGCGACGCCGCGACCACCGCGGTGCTCGAACTCGTGTGACGAGGATCAAACTCACTGTCGCTTACGACGGAACCGATTTCCGCGGCTGGGCCGCGCAAACTGGACGGAGAACCGTTCAGAGCATATTGACAGATGCCGTTCGCCGAGTCTCGGGCGAGGAAAACGAGATCGTGGGAGCCAGCCGCACCGACAGCGGCGCACACGCCCGAGGGCAGGTCTGCCATTTCGACACGACCCGCCCCATCGAGCCTGAGCGCTGGGTCGGTGCACTCAACCGCCTACTGCCAGCCGACGTAGCCGTCGTGGACGCCAAACGAGTCCACCCGGAATTCCACAGCCGGTTTTGGGCTTTGGATCGGACGTACGCCTACCGCGTCGTCTGGGGCGCAAGAGACCCGTTCCGAGAACGCACCGCCCACTGGACGCCTAAGGCCTTGGACCACAGCGCCATGCAGGCGGCCGCCCGACACCTTGTCGGACGGCATGACTTCCGAGCGTTCACCGAAGAGCTCGATCCTCGGATCGACAACACGGTGCGCGAACTGTTCGCCGTGGACGTTCGGGAGCTTCGGGACGAGGCGAGGATCGTCGTGCGGGGCACCGCCTTCCTGAGGGGCATGATGCGACGGATGGCGGGAGCGATCCTGGAAGCGGGGCGCGGCAAGCGCGATCCCGATTCCATTGCCAGACTGCTGGACCCCGAACAGCGAGACGCGCTCACGTGGCCGGTGGTGCTCCCTGCAAAGGGACTCCGCTTGGAGCGCATCCGCTACGGGAGACACCCGCGCGACGCACGGCACAACTGTCAAGACAACGAAGAGATTTGAACAACGAGGCTCCGACCCGGTCGGAGAAGCACAGCATGAACAGAACGTTTAGCGCAAACGAAGCGAGCATCGAACGCAAGTGGGTCGTGGTGGATGCCACCGGCCTGCCCGTCGGTCGTTTGGCCGGGCAGGTCGCCCAGATCCTGCGCGGCAAGCACAAGCCGACCTTCACCTACCACGCCGACTGCGGCGACTTCGTCATCGTCGTGAACGCCGACAAGGCCGTGCTGACCGGACGCAAGGAAGACGAGCTGATCCACTGGCACACGGGCTGGCCGGGAGGCTTGCGCAACGTATCGCGCGGCAAACTCATGGCCGACAAGCCGACCCGTCTCATTGAAAAGGCCGTGTGGGGCATGCTCCCCAAGGGCCGTCTCGGCCACCAGATCATCAAGAAACTCAAGGTTTATGCGGGCCCCGAGCACCCGCACGCGGCTCAGAACCCCGAGCCGGTCTCGCTCGTGAAGTAACACCCCCATGGCAGCGAAACTCAGCTACGGAACTGGTCGGCGCAAGAGCGCCATCGCGCGCGTCTGGATCAAACCCGGAGAGGGCAAGATCACGATCAACGACAAGGACTTCAAGGACTTCCTCGGCCGACCCGTCCTCGAGATTCTGGTCAAGAGCCCCCTCGTGGCGCTCGGCATGGAGGACCGCTTCGACGTGGTCGCCAAGACACGTGGCGGCGGCATCTCGGGTGCAGCGGGCGCCGTCCGCCTGGGCATCTCGCGCGCGTTGCTCGAAGAAGACGAGACGTTGCGCCAGCCCCTGCGCGCCGGCGGCTTCCTGACCCGCGACCCGCGAGTCAAGGAACGCAAGAAGTACGGCCGCAAGAAAGCCCGTCGCGGCTTCCAGTTCGTCAAGCGGTAACTCGCCGCGCTCCCCGTTTCGGGCTCTCGCGCTTCTCTGGCTCGGGAGCCCGTTCGAGTTTCTTCCCATTACCCGCCGTTGAGGTCGCTGCGGAGTGCGACTTCCGCTACACGCCGCCTACCGAGCCTCGTAGTACCGCACGTAATCCACCTCGAATCGAGCCGGATAGATCGCGTCGTCCACGCCCTTCGACCCTCCCCACGCCCCGCCGATCGCCAAGTTCAGCTTTAGGCTGTGGGGCTGGGCGAAAGGCCAGACCGCGGGGTCGTCGGATTCCTTGCGGTACACGAAGTAGCGCAGGTCGTCGAAGAAGAACTCGATGCGGTCGGGGAACCACTCGACAGCGTAGATGTGGAAGCCTTCCCACGGCTTGCCCGCGTCGATGTTGTTGCCCTTGCCGTTGCCCTTAGTGTGGTTGTACGCGTCCGTGTGGACGTTGGCGTGCACCTTGCCCGGGTCGAAGCCCACGTTCTCCAAGATGTCGATCTCGCCGCACTTGGGCCAGCCGACTTCGCGGATGTTCTCGCCGAGAGTCCAGATCGCCGGCCATGTGCCGCGCCCTGTGGGCACCTTGGCGCGCGCCTCGATGCGTCCATAGAGGAAAGGCCGCTTGCGCGACGTGTGGATGCTCGCCGAGGTCACGGGGCGCCCTTGCCAGTTGTCCTTCCGCGCTTCGAGGATGAGCATGCCCTTCTCGATGCGGGCGTTCTCACGACGGTCCTTGGTGTAGTACTGGACCTCGTTGTTGCGGATGTAGCCCTCTTCGTACGTCCAGAACTCTTGATTCGGGCCGTCGCCTTTGTCGAACTCGTCTCGCCAGACCAACCGCCACTTCGAGGCATCGAACGGCTTGCGCACGGGCTTCTGGTCGCTGGAGCCGGCCAAGTCCTGACCGCCGACGGGGACGAGCGACGCCATGGCGCAGAGAAGCAGCGTGGTCAACATGACCCATTCTAGCCCGGAATCCCTTTCTTGCAGGAGACCTCGGAGGGAGGTTCGGGCAACCTTGCCCGACTGGCCCCCTACTCTCCGCGTCCGGCCGAATGGACTTCCTTGATCGCCGGCCCGGCCACGAGCTGGAAGACGTACACCATGTCGCCCCAGGGATCTTCGGAAGTGGCCACGCATTCGGTGACGCCATCCCCGTCCAGATCACCGACCGCCAGCACCTTTCCGGTGAACGGGCCGCGCATCTGGCCGAACTCGGATTCGTAGACGAGTTCGAGCGTCTTGTCTTGCGTCCGGACGATCACGGCATAGTAGTCGGCGGCTTTCTTGGAGTCCGACGTCGAACCCGAGCCGATCGCCAGAATCTGATCCATCTTGCCGTCGCCGTCGAGATCGGCCTCTAGGCCGTCAAGGATCTCGATCTTCATCCCGCCCTTGCCTTTGGATGCCGCATAGTCCTTGGCGACTTTGGCCGCGGCGGCGTCCGTGGCTACGATGCGCTTGGCATCCACAAAGGTCGCTTTGCCACCCGAAACCTGCAAGTAGTGCTTCTCCACGTCGATGGACAGAGAGACCGAGGGAAGTGGGCCACCTCCCGAGTAGGCCAGGCTCGCATGCATCTTCTGACCGTCCGGCGAGGCATAGACGAAAGCCTTACTGTCGAGTTCTTGCCCCGGCTCGGCCCAGATGGCGCCTTGCTTGACGCCGAACACCCAGCCACCGAGCGACATCGTGATCGGCTCGGCGTCTTCGGGGACCTTGGAGCGGTTGTGCTCTTCGATCAAGGCGTCGTACTTCTTCTTAAGTTCCTCTTCGCTGGCCGATTCGAGTTCTTTCTTCCACCACGCGGCGACGTCGGTCCCCTCGAAGGACGCCTTGGCGATCTTGGTCGTCTCGACTTCCTGGCCGGCCTCCTCGAGGAACGTCATTTTGGTCTCCAGCTCGAGGTCGAGCTTCTTGCCGACGTGAGCGGCGAGGAAGTAGTCCAGCGGGTAGTCGCCGATGTAGTAGGAGGTCTCGGTGCCCTTGTCGTCCTTGACGATGGCGTGGACATAGTCGCCGACCTCGAAACCGAGAAGCTCGCCCGAAACCTTGGTGCCGCCACCCTCTTCAGGCTTGGCACCCCCTTGGCATCCCAGGACTGCAAGGCAACCGATGGTGAGCAGGAGGCCACAGGCCCGGAGTTTGGCGAGAGGGTTCATTCATCGCGGTTTTACCTTGGGCCACAGGCATTGCCATGAGCGGCTTGGCTCGAATCTGGCCCGCAGGCGCCGCTTGCACGAATCCCGGCTCGCACAATCAGATATACTTCTGTCCACATGTCCGGCTCGAACGGCGGCTGGCTGGTCCTGCGAAACGCGCGCGGCAACAACCTGCGCGGCGTCGATGTCGCGTTCCCCGTGGGCCTTCTCACATGCGTCACCGGCGTCAGCGGCAGCGGCAAGTCCACGCTGGTTCAGGACACCCTGTTCCCCCGCTTGATGTTCGAGGTCTACGGTACGCGCACCGTATGGGAGCCCCATGACGCGCTCGAAGGCCACGAGCCGTTCGACAAGGTCATCGACATCGACCAGTCGCCCATCGGACGAACACCACGCAGCAACCCGGCCACGTACACCGGTACGTTCGACATGATCCGCGACCTGTTCGCGATGACCGCCGACTCGCGCATCCGAGGCTACAAGCAGGGGCGGTTCAGTTTCAACGTGAAGGGTGGGCGGTGCGAGGCGTGCAAGGGCGACGGCATCATCAAGATCGAGATGCACTTCCTCCCGGACGTCTATGTGCCGTGCGAAGTGTGCAAGGGCAAGCGCTACAACCGCGAGACGTTGGAGGTCAAGTACAAGGACAAGTCCATCGCCGAGGTCCTTGAGATGACCATCGAGGAAGCCATCGAGTTCTTCCGCCCGATCCCCAAGATCTTCCGCAAGCTGGAAACACTGCTCGACGTGGGGCTGGGGTACGTGCGGCTTGGGCAACCCGCCACCACGCTCTCGGGCGGCGAGGCGCAACGCATCAAGTTGGCGGCCGAGCTCTCGAAGCGTTCTACGGGGCGGACCGTGTACATCCTCGACGAGCCGACCACGGGGTTGCACTTCGAAGACGTGAAGAAGCTGCTGCACGTGTTGCACCGGCTGGTGGACCAAGGCAACACCGTGATCGTCATCGAGCACAACCTCGATGTGATCAAGACGGCGGACTGGATCGTGGACATGGGCCCGGAAGGCGGCACCGGCGGCGGCACGGTGGTGGCGATGGGCACCCCCGAAGACGTGGCTGCGGTGGAGGCCAGTTGGACCGGGCGGTACTTGCGCGGGGTGTTGCCGCTTGCAGCGACTCCTGTTCCCTCCTAGCGAGGGCAAGCGTGGCGCACCAACGGGTAACCCAGAACTCGAATCGCCCCTCTCAAGCTGGCGGATGCCTTGCGGCGCACTTCAAAGGGCGCATCCGGTCACCCGTCTCCTCTCCCCCGTCGGATCGCAGAGCCGCGGGGTACAGTCCGGCCAGCCGTGCCCGAATTCCCGCTCGACTCCGATGGACCGCTCCAGCGGACCGACCTGCAAGACACCGCTCCCCACATCCACCGGCGGATGATCGAACTCTTGCGTCGAATGACCCCGAAGCAGCGCATCCAACGCACGTTCGAGATGATGGAGTCTATCCGCCACCTTCGAGAGGTGGCTGTCAACCATGAAAGACCTCGAAGTCGCCGCGGAGTTTAGCGACTTTCCTTGGTCGAGTGCCCGTTTCGCCTCGTTACCGGATCACCGCCGACCCACCACCGGCTGGACCCAGGCCACCTCGGTCTCGCCAGCCGCATACGGGTTCGATTTCGCCTTCGACGACACCACCCGCGCGCGGACGTAGATCTCGTCGCCCTTCAACGTGTACTTGGGCGAGACGCCTTCCACCGTCGCCAGCACCTGACCGATATCCGCGCTGTACTGCATCGTCACGCCCAACGGCTCGTTGTTTGGGCCCAAAACGGGCTTGGAAGACGAATCGTAACCCCGCCGCGTGCCGATGAAGAACGTCTTGTACGTCACGCCTTTCGAGGGCACGATCTTGACGGAGAGTGTTTTGCCGTCGAATCGCACGTCGCTCAAAGTCACGCCGCTCGACGCGTAGAAGTCGCCGTCCTCCATGGCGTGAACCAGGTCGTGCGCGTGCAAGTTCTTCGCCCGCACCATCACCCAGCCGCGCCCCGGGTTCGCTTTGCTGATGTGGTCTTGATGGTAGTTGTGGGCGTCGTCCACGGCGATGCCGTACATCACGTCCTTTTTCAGTTCTGCCAGCCGCTTGGTCAGGATGATGTCCCACACGCGTTCCATGCCGGCATGGGTGGCGTCGCCGTAGTTGTGCACCGCAGGGTGGCCGTTGTAGACCTCGAAGAACTTCTCGCCTTCCAGATGCATCAGTTCTTCCGCCGTGATGGCCCACACGAAGTTGGGGTGGTTGATGTGCGGGAACATGGGCACCCCTGTGCGCGTACGCTGTTCGTTCACGGCGTCCACGTTCTTCTGCATGGTGTCGAGCACGGAGGTCCCTTGCTTGGGCGGGATCAGCTCCTGGATGTTGGTGGCGTTGATGTGGATCGGCTTGTCGCCGTGGTGCGCGCTGATCTCCTCGCTCTGGATCATGAGGAAGCGGCCCGGCTCGTCGAAGATCGCCTTCATCTCCGGCAACGTGCGCAATCGAACCTCGACCTTGCCGTTGTTGATGCGGGTCTGCACCCAATCGTCGCCGAACCGGGCCAGGTACTTCTCAAGCACCGCGCCCTTGCCTCGGCTGCCCGAAAGGTCGAACCACTTCTCGCCCTGGCTGAGCACGTTGTGGTCGCTGAGCGCGAGGAAGTGATAGCCGCGCGACTTGTACCAATCCACGACCATCTCGGGGTAGTCGTCCCCATCGCTCCACAGCGTGTGGGTGTGCAGATTGCCCTTCCACCACGTCCCTTGGGCGGTGTCCGGGTGGCCGGCGAGGATGGCGACGAGCGCGAGGGTGGCGAGCATGATGACCCGAGGCTACCCGCGCCGCGCTCCACAGTAGACTTCTCACGCGACGTGCCCCACGAAACGAACCTCACCATCCGCCCCGCGACCGAAGCCGACGGCCCCGCGATATGGCGCATCCTCGAACCCATCCTACGAGAAGGCGAGGCCTACGCCCTGGACCGCGATATGGGCGAAGCCGAAGCGCTGGCGTTCTGGACCGCGCCCGAACGGTCTGTTTTCGTGGCCGAGGACGGCGGCGAAGTTGTGGGCACTTACTACCTGCGTCCGAACCAAATGGGCGGCGGGCGGCACGTGTGCAACTGCGGCTACGGGGTCGCCCAGCACGCCATGGGCCGGGGCGTGGCTCGGGCGATGGGCCTGCATTCGTTGGACGAGGGCCGGAGGCAGGGCTACACAGCCATGCAGTTCAACTTCGTGGTGAGTTCCAACGTGCGCGCGGTGCGGCTGTGGGAGTCGCTGGGCTTCTCTGTGGTGGGGCGCTTGCCGGGCGCGTTCGTTCATCCGGGGCTCGGGTACGTGGACGCGCTGGTGATGTTCCGGGATTTGTGAGCGTGCACAAGCCGCCGGGTTCCCTCCCTCGGCCCCTCCCTTAGACACGATCATTCCGAGGGAGGGAGCGCGAAGCGACGACCGGCGATTGGCGTAGAATGAATGGATGCAAGCGATCCGCAAGACGGTCCGAGCCGAGGAGGACGGCGTGATCAGGCTCTCGGGCTTGCCCGTCAAAGCGGGCGAATCGGTCGAAGTCCTCATCACGTCGCCGTCCGATGCGGACCGGCGTCGGACGGCCGCAGCCGAGATGCGAACGCTGATGGACCGGGCGGGCAAGCTCGCCAAAGAGCGTGGCCTGACCGAAGACGAGTTGGTCCAACTCCTGGCGACCGATTGAATGCGCGTTCTCCTTGACACCAACGTCTTGGTCAGCGCCTTCCTTCTTCGCGACGCGATTCCACGCAGACTTGTGGACCACTGCTTGGGCTCCTTGGACCTGGTGACGTCCCCAAAAGTTGATCGAAGAGCTCGAAAGCGTCTTGTCGCGGCCCAAGATTGCGGCAAGAACTTCGCCCCTGTTGGCTCAAGGCTTCATTGAAGCCTATTCACAGACCGCGCTACTGGCCGACGAAGGACCTGCGCTCTCCGTTTGCCGCGACCCCGCGGACGATCATGTCTTGGCAACCGCCGTCGCTGTAGAGGCAGCCTTGGTCGTTACCGGTGACAACGACTTGCTCGTCCTCGACCCGTTCGGCGACGTGCGCATCTTGACGCCGGTTGATGCCTTGGTTTGGCTATCCGCGCACGGTGAAATCCAGTGACGCCATCGGCAGGTTGCGCAAGGGAGGATCGAGGTCGCCCGCGAGCGATCCCTTTCGGTGTAACCTACTCGCCATGACCCTCCACCTTGCCCTCGCCGCGATCGTCCTCGCGGGGCACGCCCAAGTCGGGCCGACCACACTGCCCGGCGACGCCATCGGCAAGCCTCCCGCAAAACTCGCCCACGACGGCTTCTACACCAAGTACGCCACGTTCAATGGCCTCCCCATTCTGGCCAGCGACAAGGTTGACGACAAGGCCTTGCACAAGCTGGTCTACGGTATCGGCAGGATGCTTGAGAAGGTGCCCGAAGCGTGGGTGAAGACCCTCGTCGATTCGGGCTCGTTCTTCGCGATCATCGGCAAGAGCGAGGGCCAGACCGACCTGCCCCAATATCGACACCTGAAGAACGACCCGAACACCGACTGGGACAAACGCGCCCGCGGACTCGGCGGACGCACCACCAGTGCGGGCGAAGAGAACATCTTGGAACTCGACGGCGACCGCTACCGGGGCGAGAGCATCTGGCTGCACGAGTTCGCCCACACGCTTTCGAGCCAAATGTTCGCCCGTGTGGACCCCAACCACCGCCGCGAACTGAAAGCCGCCTACGACAAGGCCATGGCCGCCGGGCTTTGGAAGAACACCTACGCCGCCACCAACTCCGCCGAGTACTGGGCCGAGGGTGTGCAGTGCTACTTCGACACCAATCGGAGCGCTAGCCCTCCAAACGGCGTGCACAACGAAATCTGCAGCCGCGAGCAACTCAAGGAGTACGATCCCGCGCTGTTCGCGCTCATCGACCGGTCGTTCGGAGGCAACCCGTGGCGTTACGAAGGCAAGTACAACACGGGTCGCAAGCAGGGGTGACGGGAATACCCAGCGATATTCGCGTCAGAAATGACGTGAATATCGTGCCATAATCGCATCATGCTGGTCCGGTACGCCCATGAATCCGAGGAGTGGCCGCACTTCCGCTGGAATGCCGAGTTGCTGGCCGACCGGCTGGCTGCCATCCACTTCCGCCGAGGCGCCCTGACAACCGCCATGGCCACTCTGGGCTTCGAGGTGCGCCAAGACGCCGAACTCGCCACGCTGGTCCAAGACGTCACCAAGTCGAGCGAGATCGAGGGCGAACTGCTCGACGAGGCTCAGGTCAGGTCTTCGATCGCACGACGGCTGGGTCTGGATCATGCGGGGCTTCCAGTGCCGGATCGGAACGTCGAAGGCGTGGTCGAGATGATGCTCGACGCAACCCGCCGCTACGCAGAACCCCTCGATGCCGAACGGATCTTCGGTTGGCACTCGGCCTTGTTTCCCACGGGCCGCAGCGGCCTCTTCAAGATCGCGGTCGGGGCGTGGCGAGACGACCGGAACGGACCGATGCAGGTGGTGAGCGGAGGCATCGGCAAGGAGAAGGTCCACTTCCAGGCGCCCGCCGCCGATCGTGTGCCGCAGGAAATGGAGAGGTTCTTCGATTGGTTCGAGTCCGCCACGCTCGACCCCGTGCTCAAGGCGGCGGTGGCACACCTCTGGTTCGTCACGATCCACCCTCTCGACGACGGCAACGGCCGCATCGGGCGCGCCATTGTGGATCTGGCGTTGGCCCGGGCCGATGGTGGCTCGCAACGGTTCTACTCGATGTCCGCACAGATCCACCGCGACAAGAAGGACTACTACGCCATGCTCGAGCGAAGCCAGAAAGGGACCATGGACATCACCGAGTGGATCGTCTGGTTCTTGGGTCGGCTGGATGCGGCGCTCGACTCGGCGGAGTCGGTGCTGCAGATCGTTCGTCGAAAACAAGCGTTTGGGATAAGCACCGGCAGACCGACCTCAACGAGCGCCAGATCAAAATGCTCAACCGGCTCATGGAGGGCTTTGGCGGCAAGCTCCAAACGAGCAAGTACGCCAAGATCACCAAGTGTTCCAACGCGACCGCGTTGCGGGACTTGAGCGAACTGGTCGCTCTGGGCATCCTTCAGGTGGACTCCGGCGCACGGGGCAGGAGCACGAGCTACAGGCTCTCCGATTGAGCCGGGCCTATAATGCAACTCGTGCCCGACACCACGCTCGCGATCCGATTCCAGGCCACGCTTCGCCGCCCCGGCGGCGCGGACAAGGGAGCCGATTGGACGTTCCTGAACCTGCCGCAGGAAGCCAGCAGCCAACTCCCTTCGCGAGGGTTGGTTTCGGTCGAGGGCACGCTGGATGGGAAGAAGTTCCAGGCCACGCTTCAGCCCGACGGCCAAGGCGGGCACTGGCTGAGGGTCCCCGCCGAACTGAGCGGCAAGTCGGGAGAAATCGTCGAAGTCTCCATCGCTCCGATGGCCGAGGAACCCGAGCCCGAGATCCCCGAAGACCTCAAACTCGCCCTCGACGCCGCCGACCCCAAGACGCGGGAGGTCTGGGCGAAGATCACGCCACTGGCGCGGCGAGACTGGATTCACTGGATCGTCTCGCCCAAGAAGCCGGAGACTCGGGCCAAGCGCATCGCGAACGCGTGCGATATGCTAGCCAAAGGCAAGCGGCGACCGTGTTGCTTCGACCGGTCGGGAATGTACAGCAACAGCCTGTGTCCCCCGGTTCCCGAGTGAGCGTCCTTGGAGGTCTTCCGAACCCCCTCCCTCGGAATGTTTGTGTCTGAGGGAGGGGGCAGGGGGAGGGAGCCCCGCGCGGCCACCGAATCAGGACGCATGAAGCGTGGCGCCATGAACCACAGCGTGGAGCAGAACGTGCGGGCGCGTCAGTTGCGCTCCGAGATGTCGGCGAGCGAGAAGCGCCTCTGGGAGCAGCTCCGCAAGAAGCGCCTAGGCTACGGGTTTCGGCGTCAAGTACCCGTTGGACCCTACATCCTCGACTTCTACTGCGCCCAGGCCGCGCTCTGCGTGGAAGTGGACGGTCAGCAGCATGCTCAAACGCCTTGGCGCGACGCCAGACGCGACGCCTATCCGCGCAGCGTCGGCATCGAAACCCTGCGCATCCCCAGCCTCGACCTGTTCGATGAAAACGCCGCGGTCTTTCAAGCGTGGATCCTCAAGGTCCGCGAAGCCTGCCAAGCAAGAAGCTCCACCCCCCTACCCCCCTCCTCATGCACGAACCATCACGAGGAGGGGGATGAAACCGACCCTTAGCCCTTCCGCTGATAGAACCGCTTGCTGACCACCGTCGCCGGCTCGGCCTTGCCGCGGATCTCCACGCCGCACGGCGTACCCAGCTTCACCGAGGCGTCCAGATACGCGAATGCCAGGCCGGCCTCCAGCAACGGCGAGTAGATGCCGCTCGTCACCTCGCCCACCGGCTCCCCTTCCACCAGCACCTTCATGCCCGGCTGAGGCAGCCGCTTGCCCTCCATGCGCACGCCCTGCAGCTTGGTCGGCGTGCCGTTCGCGCGGGCGGCGTTGATGGGCTCCGACCCGATGAACGCCTTCGTCTTGCCAACAACCCACCCCAAGCCCGCCGCAATGGGATTCAGGTCGTCGGTGAGCTCGTGGCCGTAGAGCGGCAATCCCGCCTCGACGCGCAACACGTCTCGCGATCCCAGCCCGCATGGCACCACGCCCGCACCGAGAAGCGCCTTCCAGACGCCTGGTCCGTCCGCGGCCGAACAGATCACCTCGAAGCCGTCTTCGCCCGTGTAGCCAGAACGCGCGCATGTGCACGCAAAGCCCGCCAGCCGAGTGGTCACCAGCCCGAACGTGCCCGCCGCGTGGATCGCCTCACGAGCGTCGCTCAAGCCGGCCACGATCTCGGCGGCACGAGGCCCTTGGACGGCGATCATCACGGTCGCATCGGTCTCGTCTTCCATCTCCACGCCGAACGTGTTGTGCGAACGCATCCAGTCCACGTCCTTGGCGTGGTTGGCGGCGTTGACCACCATGCGGAACGTCTCGGGCCCGACGCGGTACACGATGATATCGTCGACCACGCCGCCTTGCTCGTTGGGCAGGAGCGAATACTGGCCCCGTCCGTCTTCCAGCTTGGCCACGTCGTTGCTCGTGATGTGTTCCAAAAACTCCAGCGTCCGGGGACCGCGGAACCACAGGCGCGCCATGTGGCTCACGTCGAACATGCCCGCGCCTTCGCGCACAGCCTTCGATTCGGCGATCACGCCCGCGTATTGAACGGGCATCTCGTAGCCCGCGAAGGTCACGATGCGCGCGCCGAGGGCCACGTGTTCGTCGTACAGAGGAGTGCGAAGATCGGACATGGTCCGAGTATACGTCCCGCGCGAACGGGTAAACCCGCCGCATGAGCACCCTCGCGCTCGTCGCCTTGTTCGGGACCCAGGCCTACCCGACGTTCGCCGTGCCTCGGCTGGCCGGAGAGACGGTGCCCGGCTTGCCGCCCGTCACGGGGCGCATCGCCGTGGACCAGTTCGGCTACCTGCCCGACGGAGCCAAGGTCGCGATCCTCACCGACCCCCAGAAGGGCTACAACGCGGCCGACGACTACACGCCGGGCAACGAGATCCAACTCCGGCGGCGGGATGGGCGCGTGGTGTTGCGCGGCAAAGCCGTGGCGTGGAACGGCGGCGCGGTCCACGAGGATTCCGGCGACAAGGGGTGGTGGTTCGATTTCGGGTCGGTCAAAGCCCCCGGCGAGTACTACGTGTACGACCCCAAGGCCAACCTCCGTTCGCCCGTGTTCAAGATCGGGAACGACGTGTACAAAGACGTGCTCCGCGCCGCCGTGCGCACGTTCTACTACCAACGGCTCAGCGAGCCATTGCGCGCGCCCTATGCCGAGGCGCCGTGGGTCATGCCGTCCTACATGGATCAGGACAAGCGGGCCAGAGCCTTGTGGGCCAAGGACGACGCCAAAACCGAGCGCGACCTTTCGGGCGGGTGGATGGACGCCGGGGACACCAACAAGTATCCGGCGTTCAACACCGACGCTTTGCCGTCGCTGATGTACGCTTACCGCGCCAACCCCAAGGCGTTCACCGACGACTTCGGCATTCCCGAATCCGGCAATGGCCTTCCCGACCTGCTCGACGAGGTCAAGTTCCAGCTCGACTGGCTGTCCAAAATGCAGGACTCCGACGGCGGCGTGTTCGTCAAGATGGGCGAGATCGATTACTCAGGTCGCCCCGATCGGCCGCGCTACTATGGCCCCAAGTGCACCGGCGCGTCCCTTTCGGCGGCGATGAACTACGCGCTCGCCGCACGCGTCTATGGCGAGTTCGCCCCTTGGAAGGCGTTTGCCGACAAGATGCTCGCCCAGGCCGAGAAGGCTTGGGTCTACGCGCATACCCATCCACGCACGCCCAACGCCGACACCGGCGAGATCAAATCGGGCAATTCCAGCCGCGACCTCGAATCGCAGGAGCGGATCGAAGCGGCGGCGGCGATCCAACTGTATGCCCTGACGCGCAAGACTGAATACCACGAGGCGGCCAAACGGCTGGTCCCCAAGCTGCGCCAGATGACCGAGCCCGCGTGGAGCCCCTACGAAGCCGGCATGGCCGAAGCGCTGGCCGATTACGCCTCGCTCGCCGGGGTGGATGCCGAGTTGCGGCGGACGATTCTGGCCCAGATGGAGCGTTCGGCAGGCAGTCCGACGTTTGCGCCGCCGGTGGAAACCGACCTGTACCGCGCGTGGATGAACCGCGACGCCTACCACTGGGGCAGCAACACCGTCCGCGCCTCGTTCGGCTTTTCGGCGCTGATCGTGGGTTCGCGGCAGCCCGTCTCGGTACGCTCGCGGTTGCGCCAGCGCGCGGTCGATCTTTTGCATTCGTTCCACGGCGTGAACCCGTTGAGCATGGTGATGCTGACCAACATGGGTCGCCACGGGGCCGAACTTTCGGCCATGAAGATCTGGCACGAGCGTTACGGCTGGAACACGCCGTTCGCCTCGAACCCGCCTCCCGGCTACGTGGTCGGCGGGCCGAACCAGCAGTACGGCGGCGAGAAGGGCGACCGGGCGGGCGAGGTGGCCTGGATCAAGACCCAACCCCGCGCCAAGGCGTACGCCGACTTCAACGAGCCGTGGCCGATGAACTGCTGGGAGATCACCGAGAACGCGAACTACTACAACGCGGCGTACATCCGGTTGCTGGCCGGGTTGCTCTAGCGCCGGCGTCGCTTCGAACCGGGTTTCTCAACTTGCCGACGCACTCGGACTCACGATTCACGATTCACATTCACATCCCCCCACAGTTTGGCGAGGCGGGACAAATGGGACCCATTCGACCTCTTCGACCTGCCGACCACATGCCGACGCACGCCTATTCTCTCCACGCTCGCCAACCCATCGCGTCAACCTGCCGGGCTCTCGCTCGGGCTCGGCTGCCGGCGCGGCCGGATGCGGGCGGTAGAATCCGGGCCGATGGAACGCGAGTTCGACGTGGAATTGTACGAAGGCGAAGACGGCTGGTGGGTGGTCGAGTGTCCTGCGTTGCCCGGTTGTGTGAGCCAGGGCCGCACCGAGGCCGAGGCGCTCGAGATGATCAAGGACGCGATCCGCACCTGCCTCGAAGTCCGGCGTGAGTTGGGCTGGCCGGAGAAGGTCCTTCGTCGCACGGTCACGGTCGCCGCGTGATGGGGCACCTCCCCGTCTGTAGCGGACAAGAGGCGGTCAGGGTTTTCGAGACTCTTGGCTGGAAGCGGGTTCGCCAGAGCGGCAGCCACATCGTGTTGGTGCGCCCGCCGCATCGTGCCACCCTCTCGGTGCCAGATCATCGAGAGCTGGATCGCGGCACTCTTCGGGCTTTGATCAGGATGGCAGGAATCGATGTCGCCACGTTTGTCGCAGCGTTGCGTGCCTGAGCCACCAAGAGAATCGTCATCAAGCGCACCCCTTGTCTCCCCAACCCTCGCCCAGCTTGGACGGTGGGATTGGACCGATTTGGATGGCGGGCCGGAGGCTTTGGGACACAGTGTACGTATAATAGGGGTGTGGACCGCGAACTGACCATCGTGTTCGAACCTGCGGAAGAGGGTGGATTCACCGCCTACATTCCGGAGGTGCCCGGCGCAGTCTCCGAGGGTGAGACGATCAGCGAGGCCCGGGACATGGTCCTTGACGCGCTGCGCGAGCTCACGCAGTACAGGCGCGAAGCGGCGCTGAGGGCAAAATCGCCCCGGTCCGTCGTCGAGCGAGTCGCCACGGTTTCTTAGCTCAGGCTCGGCGGTTTGGCGATTCCGAGTTCGGAGCATATCCGTCGGGCCGTGTTCCGCTTGAGCTCGTTGTGTCGCGGGACCGGGGCTGTCGCCCCGTTCGCCGGATTCAGCCAGATCGCATGGCGTCCGCCTTCTCGCTCAAGGTGACACCCCGAGTTCCGCAGATGCCGCTCAAGTTCACTCCGCTTCATCGTTACCTCAGCAGCATCGGGCGAAGCACGGCCAGAGACGCCACGTATCCTAGAGGCAAGGGGACCGCATCACCGATCCACTTCGTCAGGTCCTGAGTGCGGATATCTGGTTGGTCGAAGTTGAACCAAGTCGGGAAGCCCTGAACATACGCCGCCTCGCTTGGCGTCAGGGTTCGAGCCTCTGTCGGGTGGACGAAGCGACCCCTGCCCGGCGTCAGGAATCCGGTTGTGAGCGTCGGGACTGGTTCATCGGGCCGCATGCGGCCATACACCGACATGTAGGTCGTCCCGTCGACGTGGCAATCAGGCCTCAACCGCAGTGGGAGGTCGTACTCACCGGGGTGGTCTTGAAAGTAGTTCAAACGGTGGATTGTCTCGGGCGAATACTCTGGCAACGCGGACAGCTTGCCTCCCCGGTCGGGCAGCCGAGCAAGGAAGGCGGCAGACCCCATCGGCTCGGCCTTGAATTCTCGAACCAGTGTCGCCAGCGGCACGACCCCTTTCATCGAGGCGACGAGAAAATGGCGGCGGCGGCTCTGAGCCCAACCCAGATCGGCGGCATTCAAGACCGCGTCGTCCACTTCGTAACCGGCCGCCTCCAGCGCCTCGCGCGCCGTCTCGACAACCCCGTGGAAGGAACGTCGGATTTCTGGCACGTTCTCAAGAATCAGCGCTCGCGCTCTCAATCCGATGGCGAGGGCGACCGCGGTCACATATAGCGAGTTGCGCGGATCGCGGCGGCGAGTGCGGTTGTTCAGGTTGCTGTTGCCCTGACACGGGGGCCCGCCGATCAGCAGGTCGACCCGCCCTACGTGGTCAAGCATCGGCGGCAGGATCTGAGGTTCGTCGTCAAGCCGCCACCCGAGCCCGCCGTGCACCATCTTGTGCCGCACCATGTCACCGACCGACCCGACGATAGCTGAGAGAGGGGCCAGATTCGCTTTGTAGACTCCCAAAGCGCGCGCGTCGATGTCAACGGCCGCGAGAATGCGACTCCCATACCCAAGGTCCGAGGCCGCTTCACCTACGCCCAGTGTCAGCCCGCCTGCGGAGCAGAACGTGTCGACCACCCGTAGGCGCGGCTCCCTGGGCCAGAGCTTCGAGTCGGTCAGAACGGCCTTCAGCCATCGGCTCTGAACTTCGTTCCGTCCGATTTCGTCAGCCCGTTCGCAAGTCGCCGAATCAAACATGTGCACTGGTCCGAAGTGAGCACCGCGTAGGCCATGTTGGCATGGGTCCGCTGGAGGCGCTTCGCAAGCATCCTGATGCCATCGCCCTCGTCACCGGTCCGCAGAAAGGCCCTGCCGCTGTCATCCGGGTACTGGAACTCGATGAGCGCATGGGCCAGCGGGCGATAGAACGGGTATCGTACCCGAATCAGGTGGCTCCGCCAGAAGTCCTGATCGTCGCCCCTTCTAGCCAATTCGTACCTTGAATCGTCCGTCAGATCGGATTCAGGTCGGTGACCGATGTCCGCCCGCAAGTAAGCCCGATACGGAAAACACTCCACTCGGCCTCCGATACCAAAATTGGCCATGGATGGCATCTTGCCGTCCTTGGACGGATGCCGATCAAGAACCGCCTCCCTAAGAAGGCAAAGCGCCACCCAACGCCAAAAGTCGGGATCCTCTGCATCGCTTGGTCTTAGACTTCTGTGCAAGATGATGCCAAGCTCTGCCTCAAAATGGCGTAACTCATCTCGACCCATCTCAGCATCCAAAGACTGGCGCAACTCATCGACTTCGCTCTTTATCTGGTCGTAATCAAAGTCCACGCCACCCCCACCGCGAATAGACACTAGCGCGTCCCATTCCGGTTCCAGTGATTCGCTCAGCGCAGCGTACGCCAGCTTCGCTTTGGTACTGTTCAGTGCGGGATAGCCCATCAGCTCTTCACCACCTTGGCGCACGACTCAGTCATCCCGACGAAATCCTGGGCCCACGAGACAATGGTTGCCTCATCAGCGGTGCCGAGAGCCTTGGCCCGCGATTTCAACGTTCTCTTCACGAATCTCTTACCAAGGCTACGACCCTCCTCCGGCTCTTCGTCTAGTTCAGCTGAGTGCGGTTTCAGAATGGTGAGAACTTGGGCAACCAGCTGTGACTTAATGGCCGTCCTGACCGCTTCAGCCGAGTTGGCGTCCGAGCCAAACACCGCTCGAAGATGCTCGCTCACCCAGATTTCAAGCATAGCCGAGTCGCCTTCCGGATCCAAAAGCGCATCGGCGTCACCTTTGAAAACCGCAGCGGTTGACTTGGCAAAGCCCGCCTCTTCAAATTGTTGCGGAGTGTAAAAATTCACTGAGAATTCGGCACCGTGTGAGTGCCGATTCAAGTTCCAGTGTTTCATTGCTACGATGTGTCCGTAGCGATGCGGAACCCCTGGTTCTGGAGCCCGATCTCGATCCTGCCACAGGTATGCGGACACCTTGGCACCATGCTTACCACCCCAAGAAAGGCCGTGATTGCGGTGGGGCACCTTGACGATTTCGTCCCCAAGATCGTCCAGCTTGAGCCGGTACAGTTCAGCCGATTTGCGACGAGTCTCATCGGTCAGTACGATCGATAGCGACCACTCATGATCCCTATTCAGGTCGCTTAGGCAATCGAGTAGATCCGGAGGAAGACTCAGCTCTAGACAGGCCTCATGAATCGGTGTTGATACAAAGATGGCCTCCGAGTCAGTGAAGTCTCGGTTTTCGGAGAACCTTATGCCGCATTTGGCCCACAGGCTCTCCAGCATGCTGGGAATTCTGAAGAATGGCCTCGCGATGATCTTCTCAGTCCTCATCATCGGCCCCCGTGACACCAAAGGTAATGACGGCTGTCCACTCGCTATCGTACGGGTCGGAGAGCACCTCCACAACAACATGGGTCTTCTGATCCGAGTCAATGAAGGCGACCGGCGGACATCCTGACGTTGATTGCCCGCCGCAAGTCATGCGAGCGCCGATGGGATCGCCAGATTCGGACACGTCTGATTCAGCAATTCGCACGGCGCCCTCTACGCGAAGTCTCCTTGTGCCCTTGCCCTTCCACCGGATCTTTGCAGACGCCCGGAGCCTCAGGAACGCACCATGAGGCTCAGGGATGGCATGCTGGTCGGTGATTTCGATGGGATCGGTCTCTCGATCAGGGGTCCCAGACCCTTTGGTGCCAAAGAGATTTCCGAAGAAGCGGCGCGTTTCAGCCAGGGCTTGATCATCAGAAGGTGGTGGCGGTTCGTATGCCATGGCGAACCGGCGGTAAGCCCCATGAATGGCATTCAGGGTCTCCTTTGCCAGGGTGCGCTGGCCAACCGTGGCCCTTGACGCGTCCTTTGACCAGACGTCGTGCTTCAAACTCTCGGTCATTCGTAGGTCTTCGTTGACCGACGCATCGGCGACGAACACGCCAACGCACTCGGCCTTGGGCATCTTGCCGTTGCTCCACGTATGGTAGCTGACCACCATGCGCGGGCCGCGCATGAGTGCGATCGAGCCGGTCACGCCGTCATCATCGCTATCGCTGGGTGGCGCATTCCCCGCCTCAAGCATCATGAGTCCAAGCTTGCCCGCGACTCGCCTTGACGCTGTGACGATGGAGTCGACCCGCTGGCCAGCCTTCTTGTGGTCGCCTCGCTTGCCAGAGACCGCTGAATACAAGTCCAAGTGGTGACGCAACTCGGGTCGGCTGCTTGGGTCGGCACGAAGAATCTCTCGGTCCCGGATAGTGACTTCCAACTCATTGTCCGAGATGCGTGGCCACCAATACCTCTCAACGCGGGCCTTGAGATCCCACGGGTCCACATCCGGGCAGAGGATGACAAGGCTGGTTCCTGGCTCCCGCCGTCCAGTGATTGCACGTGGGATGCCGATCTGGCGCGCGAGCGCGTCGGCATCCTCCCCGCGCACTTCCATCGGCTCACCGTCTGCGGCACGAAGGCAGTACCACCCGATTCCTGCATACTTCTCGTGCTTGTTGAAGTAAGCGCCCCCAATGAACGCCGACCGACCGTCACGCGTGATCGTGTATGCAAAGACTGTCTTCAGCTCCGAGTTGAGAATGCAGGCGGCTTTGCCGTATCCAAAGGAACCGCCGGACCCCTCTTCCTTTTCACTCTCTCCCAAGAAGCCCATCAGCTTGAACATGTTGGAGTCGTACTCCAACATCGATCCCGTGAGGCCCGTAGTTCCGAAATCCTCAACGATGAGCGCAGGCAAAGGCGCACGCCCAACCCTCCGGTCCGTTCTTGCAACCGCT
>JBDHZD010000004.1:0-73445 GCA_039811705.1 Fimbriimonadaceae bacterium
GTGCAACGGTCTGCGCGGGTCGAAGCCCCTCGCCGCCAGCCGCCTGTGGTCCCCGCCAGACCGTGTTCATCTGAGACCATCCAAGCACGGCCTAGAGTGTGCAAAACCTGGGGTGCCACGGTCTGCGCGGGTCGAAGCCCCTCGCCGTTGGCCGCCTCTGGCCCCCGCCAGACCGTGTTCCCCTGAGACCACCCAAGCACGGCCTAGAGTGTGCAAAACCTGGGGTGCCACGGTCTGCGCGGGTCGAAGCGCCTCGCCGCTGGCCGCCTGTGGTCCCCGCCAGACCGTGTCCCCTGAGACCATCCAAGCACGACCTAGAGTGTGTAAAACCTGGGGTGCCACGGTCTGCGCGGGTCGAAGCCCCTCGCCGTTGGCCGCCTCTGGCCCCCGCCAGACCGTGTCCCCTGAGACCACCCAAGCACGGCCTAGAGTGTGCAAAACCTGGGGTGCCACGGTCTGCGCGGGTCGAAGCGCCTCGCCGCTGGCCGCCTGTGGTCCCCGCCAGACCGTGTCCCCTGAGACCACCCAAGCACGGCCTAGAGTGTGTAAAACCTGGGGTGCCACGGTCTGCAACGGGTTCGCTAGAGCCGCTCTTCGTCGGGTTCATCCCTCGCGAACAGCGACAGCAGTGCCGGCAGCACCAGCAACGTCAGCAACGTGGCCGAAGCGATCCCACCGATCACCACAGTCGCCAGCGGCCTTTGCACTTCGGCTCCCAGGCCCGTGTTGAGCGCCATCGGCACGAATCCGAGTGCTGCCACCAGCGCGGTCATAAGGACGGGGCGGAGCCGGTCGGCGGCTCCGCGTCGAATCGCTTCGCCCATCGACCATCCCTCCGCCCGCCACCGATTGATCGACGAGAGCATCACGACGCCGTTCATGACGGCAACTCCCGACAAGGCGATGAACCCAACCCCCGCCGAGATGCTGAATGGCAACCCTCGTGCCGCCAGAGCCAGCACGCCCCCCGTTACCGCTAGGGGTACCCCTGTGAAGATGATCAGCGCCTGCTTCACGGAGCCGAACGTCCAGAACAGCAGCACAAAGATGAGCGACAATGCGAGGGGAACCACCAACGCGAGGCGATTCGAGGCCTTTTGCAGGTTCTCGAACTGTCCTCCCCAGGAGAGCGACATGCCTTCATCCAGCACTACCTTTGACCGAATCTCCCGCTGAGCCAGATCGACGAAGCTGCCCAGATCGGTCCCTCGAACATTGAACTGGACGACGACCCGACGACGTCCCGCCTCGCGCGAGATCTGCGCGGGGGCAGTCTCCTCGGTGATGAGGGCCAGCGAATCCAACGGCACCGAACCTCCGTCCGGGGTTTCGATGGGGATGCGCCGGATCGCTTCGATGTCGTTGCGGACTGATGCCGGCATGCGTACGGTCAGGTTGAACCGGCGGTCGCCCTCGATGATCTGTCCGACCGGCTCGCCGCCCAACGCTGTTCCAATCACCTGCTGCACATCGTCCACGGCAATACCGTGCCGCGAGATGGCCTCGCGATCGATGGCGATCTGAAGCATCGGCACCTCGTCCACTTGTTCGACCTCGACGTCTCCTGCTCCTGGCAAGCCGCGCACCAGCGAGGCGATCTCGTCGGCCTTGGATTTGAGCGCGCCCAGATCCTCGCCAAACACCTTGATGCCGACGTCGGCTTTCACGCCGGAGGCCAACTCCGAAAACCTCATCTGGATGGGCTGAGTGAAGTTGTAGCCCTGGCCCGGCACCTCGTTGGCCTTGGCAGCCAGTTCCTCGATCAGCTTCTCCTTGGTCAGCCCGCTTCGCCATTCCCGGCGCGGCTTCAGCATGACGTAGCTGTCCGTCAGGCTCAGCGGCATCGGATCGGTGGCCAGTTCAGGCGTACCGCTACGCGAGAAGACCGTCGCGACTTCGGGCACCTCAAGGACCTTCTTCTCGAAGGCGGCGACCAACTTGATGGTTTGTTCGGCATCCACGGTGCGGACCCGAACGGGTTGGATCACGATCGATCCTTCGTCCAATTGCGGAACGAACTCCGCCCCCAAACGAGGATAGATGCCACCGGCAAGCGCCAGCAGACCGATCGCGCCCGCCACCACCCAAGACCGGCGTCTCAGCGCAACGTTCAGGGCTGGCTGATAAGCTCGTGAAAGCCATGACATCAACGGGTTCCGAGGCTCGCGGGTATCACCCGAAAGCACGAAACTGGCAAGGCATGGAATCAAGGTCAAGGTCAGCAGCAGGGCCCCCAACAAAGCGAAGACGACCGTGAACGCCATGGGCCTGAACATCTTGCCCTCGATTCCTTCAAGAGCCAAAATCGGCAAGTACACAACGGTGATGATCGTGACGGCGAACGCTGTCGGCTTCCCGACCTCGCGCGCCGCTTCCCAAACCGTGTGGCGCACCTCCGCGCGGGTGAGCCTCTGGCCCGATGATTCCCTCGCCTGAGCCACTCTTCGAACCGCGTTCTCCATCATGACGACCGCCCCGTCCACAATCAGGCCGAAGTCGATGGCACCCAGACTCATGAGGTTGCCCGAAATGCCGAATCGGTTCATGCCCGTCACCGCGAACAGCATCGCCAAGGGAATCGCGAGGGCGACCACGACCGCTCCCCGCACGTTGCCGAGCAAGAGGACCAGTACGACCACGACCAACGCGGCGCCCTCCAACAAGTTGGTGCGGACGGTTCCCAAAACCTCGTCCACCAAGTGCGAGCGGTCATAGGTTGTAGTGAGGCGGACGTCCGGTGGGAGTTGGTCCCGGATCGCATCGATCTTGGCGTCCACGGCGCGCGCAACGTCCCGTCCGTTCGCGCCCTTCAACATCATCACGATGGCGATCAGGGTCTCCTTGCCGTCCTTCGACGAGATTCCCGTCAGTGTCGGTACGCCCAAGCCGACCCTGGCCACGTCGCGAACAAGCACCGGAACACCGCGTTCCGTTTTGACGACGATGCGTTCCAGATCCTCGATCGTACTGGCCCGCCCCAACGACCGCACAAGCATGCGCTCGCCGTTCCTCTCGACGAGGCCCCCCCCAGCGTTTTGATTGTTGCGTTGCAGTGCTGCGACGACTTCGTCCACGCCGATTCTGCGTGCGACGAGTGCCTGCGGATCGACGACGACCTGAACCTCCTTGACGCTGCCGTCCGCAGCGTTGACCTCGGCCACCCCGGGCACCGTCCTCAGTTGGGGGGCAATCACCCAGTCTTGGATGCTGCGCAACTCCATGGGAGACCGCTCGGCCGATTCGAGCGCGTACATGTAGATGTCGCCCAAGCCGGTGGTGACGGGACCCATCTGGGGGGATTCGACTCCATCGGGCAGCTGGCTCGCCGCGAATCCGAGTCGCTCGACCACCAACTGCCGCGCAAAGTAGACGTTCACATCGTCGCGAAACGTGACGGTCACTTGCGAGAGGCCGAACTGGCTCAGGCTGCGCACGTGTTCGACACCCGGAATGCCCCCCATCGCCGACTCGATGGGGAACGTGACGAGTTTCTCCACCTCCTCGGGGCCGAGCCCTCCGGTCTCTGTGTTGACGACGACTTGGTTGGCCGTGATATCGGGGACAGCGTCAAGGTTGAGCTCGCGCCAGGCCACAGCGCCTCCGATCACCAAGACGATGGCCCCCAGGACGACCAAGAACCGCTGGGTCAGGCTGAAGTGAAGCAGTCGGTCCAGCATCAGTGGTCGTGCCCCTTGAGTTCAGCCTTGAGGAGCTCGCTGTTGAGCACGAATGTGCCCTTGGCAACCACGCGCGCACCGGACGAAAGCCCACCCAAGACGTCAACGTAGCCACCCGCCTCCTCGCCAAGCGAGACCGGAGTCCGAACGAATCCATGTTCGTCCTCGACAAACACAAAGGTGCGGCTTCCTTCGCGTACAACGGCGGATCTCGGCACCGTCAGACGGCCTTGCCCTTCTCCATACGCCAACTTCGCTGTGGCGAACATCTCGGGCTTGAGGTCGCCGCGAGCGTCCTCCACCAAGCACTGAACCGGAACCGATCGCGTCGAGGGATCGACACGGTGGCCGATCACCTGGACGACGCCATGAAAGGACCCGGAAGCCGTTCCCTTCGTCTCGATCGCGACCCTTGCCCCGATCCGGATCTTCCCCAGATCCGCCTCTGGCACGCTCGCCGTGACCCAGACCGACGACAGATTCTCCACGGTCATCAGGGCTTGGGTCCGATCCACGGCTTGCCCTCGGGTGACACTCACCTCCGTGACGGATCCCGCGATGGGCGCGACCAGGGAAACTCGCCCTCCCGACGCTGGTGCGCCGCCGCACAGCGAGCCATAGACGTACCGGGCGTTGGACACCGCTCGCTCTGCACTGGAGACCGCCGTTGCGTTGGTCCTTACGCGCAGTCTCGCCCGGTCGAGTTCGAGCGATGCCGCTCGCACTTCGGCCTCGGCCGATTGGACTTCTCGTGCGTTGAGCAACCCACGTGCGGCGATGTTGCGCTCGCGTTCGTAGGTCGCCTTCGCTGCGGCGACTCGGGCTTCGGCACGGTCCATGCGGATTTCGTCCTGCTGGAGTTCAAGCCGAGCGGCCTCCAGATCGACCCTTGAGACGATGCCGTCCCGATAGAGGTTCTCGAGCCTCCGTACCAGTTCGGCGTGACTCGCCTGCTCCTTTTGGACGCTGAGCAAGTCGCTCTGAGCGTCGTTGAGCTCGCTCTGGGCCTGTTGCAGCGGCGCTTGGCTGAACGCGCCCGCCTCCACAAGATCCCTCTGTCGAGCCAGACTGGCTTGGCTTGCCACAAGCTTGGCCTTGGCCAGTTCCACTTCCGCCTGCGCATCTTCGAGCGATCCCCTTGCGGCATCGCGTTGGCGTTCGGCTTCGGCGATGTTCGACCACGCCTCGGCAAGCTCCACCGATTCGATCAGCGCCAGCACCTGCCCTTGCCGCACCGTCGATCCGAGATCGACGCGCAACTCCACCACACGTCCCGCGACGGGCGGGGTCACCAAAGCACGTCCTCGCGTTGTCGAGTTCACCACGGCAGGCGCTTCGAGCGTGGGCTGAATCGAACGGAAAATCGCTTGCTCGACCTCGATGCCCGCCATACGTCGCTGTTCGGGCGTGAGTTCGACCAAGCCCTCTGTGTGGACTTCGTTCTCAGGTTTGCCGTCCAGATGCGGATCGGCTGTGGTCCTTGGCGCACCTTGACCACAACCAATCAGCAATGCTCCAGCGACAAGCATGGGCCACAGCTTCACGCCCTCACCTCGATCAGCGCGCCTGCGGCAGCGTAGCGCGCTGCTATGGCTTCGAAGTACTCCCTTTCGACGTCCACGACCTCCAACTCGAGGTCGCGAAGCGCCCGCACGGCCTCCAAGACGTCCAGCAACGTGCCGTATCCTTCGGCAAACCCGCGCTGCGACTTGGCCGCCAAGTCGGCGGCGGCCTGCCGGATGGCTGTCGCTGAGTCTAAGCGGACCTTGGCGGCATCGACCTCCAGTGCATTGGCATGGAGTTCCCCTAGCGCTCCTTGCGTCAGGTCGGCGACGCGCGCGTGAAGGGCCTTGGCCCTTTGTCGCGCCGCTTGCACGGATGCTCGCGTCTTGCCGAAGTCGCCGATCCTCCAAGTCAACTGGGCCCTCACCGCGAACTGCGACACAGGATCGCTCCAAGGCGAGCGCAACGCGGTCAATTCGAGATCGGGTGCGGATTCCTTGGCAGCCACGAGGGCCCGTCCACGCTCGCCGCCTGGGTGCGGAACGTCCGCAGCTTGTTGGCGGGCATCTGCGAGGAGTAAACGCCGATCCAGCGGTCCCCGAACGGGATCACCGTGATCTGATAGCTCTGCGTGTGGCCGACCGAGCCGTCCAAAAAGCGGAAGGTCTGCGCCGCCCGAAAGGGCGCGTGGGGCTCTTCCGTCTCGCGCGCGTAGAACTGCGCCGATCCGTCCATCTGGAACAGGATCGCGTAGCGGTTCCCGAACCCGACGGCGAAGAACGCCTCGGCCCGATCGACGAAAATCCCGGTGGGCTGGATCCACACGCTGAACCCCTCGTTGAGTGCCAACGGGACGCTAGTCCTGGCCGCCGCAGAGAGCAGCGTTTCCAGGCTCGCAGCGATCAATGCCTCGATCAGGGCCGACGTGGCCGAGACGTTGGAGAGCGACGCGCCGGAGGACGCCCGCTGAACGGCGAAGGCGTTGCCCGTGCGGTAATCGAGAAACGTGTTCGACCCGAACAGAAACTGGTTGTAGGGAACGGCGTCGGGGAACGAAACCGCGTAGTCGGGCTGCATCACGCGCGGCCGGAGCATCAAGAGCCCCGTGTTGGGCTCCTGCCAGATCGCACCGGGCACACTCGCGGGCACCCAGCCGTCCCCGGCGTCGTTGAGCGCCTGAAAGCGGAACGACTGCCCGGCGACGCTCCTCGACCACCCCTCGCGCAGCAACTCCGTGCGCACCGGGTTCAGAGTCAGGGTCAGGAATGCGGCCATGTTACAATGCCTATATGCTTCTGGCGGTTGCACTGTTGGCGCTCGCGCCCGGCCCGTCGCTGATCGAGGTGAGGCCCTCTGAAACCGGCATTCCGCCGACGATCAATGATGCCAAACACGTCGTCGCCCTTCCCGCAAACCCGCGCCGTGCGCCGACCGTGGTGTTCCTGCCGGCGACGGACTGGCAGCCGACCAGCTACCGCACCTACGCACGGACGATCGCGTCGAACGGTTGGCGAGTGATCGTGCTCAGCTACCCGAACCTGCAGAACGTCGATCGACTGTGCCGGGAAGACCCCGACCAAAACGCCCACGCGAAGATCAGGCGTGAAATCCTCTTCGGCGGCGATTGGTCGCCGCACGTCGAAATTCCGTTCGAACAAAGCATTGCGGCCAGGCTCAACCGCCTCATCCTCTGGCTCCGGTTCAACCGACCTTTTGACGATTGGAACCTATCTCCGCTACGGACCAGCATCGGCGGCCACTCTCAGGGAGGCGGCCACGCCGCGATCTGGGCTCAAGAGGTCCGCTTCCGCTCGGTGTTCCTTATCGGTGCGACCGAAGACCGGTTTCTCGATGGGAGAGTGCCACTGTGGACGCTCCGGACGCCCGTCACGCCACCATTGGCATGGTCGGCTCTGTCGCACGCCCAAGATGGGCTGCTGCCCCTACAAGCGCCGAACTGGAACCGGCTGAATGTTTCACGTCGAACACTGGCAATCTTCGACACAGGCCAGGCCGACCCGCACGAGGCGATCGCGCTCGACGGCAAGACGCCTATCGGGCCAGACGGGTCTCCGGTGTTCGCTTCTTTTTGGATCGCGCAGTTGTCTGGCAGGCGCTAGCGGATCTGGTTGGCGATCGCCTTGGCGATGCCTCGCTCCAGGTCGTCCGACTTTTGGGGAGTGCCTCCGCCGAACAGCCGAGACACCCGGTCTTCAAACGAGAGTCCGTTGGCGTCTCGCCGTCCGGCGTTCCCGGTGAGGTGCTCCAAACCCTTCACGACGCCGTACATCCCCGCCAAACCGGCCGTCGTCAGACCTGCGACCGCGCCAGCCGGTCCGGCCATGCCGCGAATGGCCCACTTCAGATTGTTCAGGGCCGCAGCGCGACCGTACAACCGCTGAGGTCCGCCTGCGATCCCGCCGACGTTCTGCGCCACCGCCGCCCTGGTCGCCGCAGCCGCCAAAGCGTTCAATGCCGCCACGGCTCGGCTCATGCCGCCGATTCGGCCTCGGCCGCTCGGGCGTCCGCCACAAGCGCCATGACATCGGGCCGCTGTTCGACTCGCGCTTCCGGTGGGGCCAGCTCTGGCCTCGCCACCGACAGCGGCGGGTCGCTCACTCCCATGGCAGCAGCCAAACGGTTAAGGGCCGCCTGCTGCTTGGCCTTGAGTTGGAGTGTCCTTTGCTGGGTGCGATCACGCTCGAGCCGTGCCAGAGCCAGTTGGACTTCGGGCACCTTGCCCTCCTCGAATCGTCGTTGTGTGGCCGCGTAAAGCGCGTCGGCCACCTCCAGCAGCCCATCCGAAGTCGCCGCTTGACGTCCCGCCGCATAAGCCTCGATGTACGCGGCAAGAACGTCGTTCTGCACGTCGAGCCAAGCTTGCCTCTGATCGGCGAGCAACCTCTGAAATCCTGCTTCGGCGATGCTCCGGTTGGCCTTCGTTCGCCCAAACAGATCAGGCGCGTAAGCGACGAACAAGTCCTGATCGGTAGCGCCGAGCCCTTCGCGCGAGGTCCCGCCCGCTCCCACGACAATGGATGGGCCTGCGGCCATCGCGGACGTTGCGGCACGGGCAGCCGCCAAGGCGTCTCTTGCCGCGACAATTTTCAGACGGTTCTCGCGACCGACCGCCAAAGCTTCATGCAGGGTGATGGACTGGCCGAACGCACAGGTTCCGACCGCGAACAAAGCGAGTGCAAAAATAGGCTTCAAAGGATCACTTCTCAACGGGATCGAGGCCGGACGCCGAGAGGCGGCCAGCTGTAACGACTACGCGAAAAGCAAACCAGGAGGAGATCGCGGACGGCCCGCACTCGGCGGCCCTGTCGGCGGGCAACCTTCCGCATGGGATGGCGGACGAACCGCGCCAACGACAAAGCTGGACACAAGAAGCACCGGCTCGGCGAGCGCACCGAACACAGGCTCCCAACAAGGTGCCGCAGCAAGAGAGGACTCGGGCTCAGCGTCATGGCACGCGACGATCACGCAACAGTCGTGACAATCGCCATGACCATCACCGAATTCGCCTAGAACGCCCGAGGCTTCATCGACCAGCGTGGGACACACCACGCATGCCGTACCGCTAGGGAGTTCGTATCGCGGCGTACAAAGGTGAAGGTTGACACAGGCCAGCAGAAGCGCACCCAAAACAGGAGCGATTCGGGTCAGCCGGTCAAACCACACGCGGCCCATGAAGTTTGCATCATACCGCCTCGATGGCTTGATGCAAGGGATGGGGCACCGTCGCCGGTGCCCCATCGTGGTCAAGAGTGCAGGTCGAACCGGTCGAGTTGCGTGACCTTCGTCCAGGCGGCGACGAAGTCATCCACGAACTTTCGGCCTCCATCCGCGCTCGCGTAGACTTCGGAGAGAGCGCGAAGCACGGAGTTGGAGCCGAACACGAGGTCAACACGCGTGCCCGTCCAACGCAGTTCTCCCGACTCTCGGTCGCGGCCCTCAAAGAGGTCCTTCGATTCCGAGACCGGGGTCCACTTGGTGCGCATGTCCAACAAATTGACAAAGAAGTCGTTCGTCAGACATCCGGGCCGTTCGGTGAACACGCCGTGCGCACTGCCGTCGGCATTGATGTTGATCGCGCGCAACCCCCCGACGAGGACCGTCATCTCGGGAGCGGTCAGCGTGAGCAACTGAGCCTTGTCCACCAGCAGGGCTTCGGCTGGCACCGAGAACTTCGCCTTCTGGTAGTTTCGGAAGCCATCGGCGACCGGCTCAAGCGGCGCGAACGACTCCACGTCGGTCTGTTCCTGCGTCGCGTCGGTTCTACCGGGCGTGAACGGGACCGTCACGTCGACTCCCGCCGCACGCGCCGCCATCTCGACACCGACATTCCCGGCCAACACGATGAGGTCCGCCAACGACACCCGAGTACTCCCTGCAGACGCATTGAACTCGGATTGAATGGTCTCCAACACGCCAAGGACCTTCGCCAGTTGCTCGGGGCGGTTGGCCTCCCAGTGGCGCTGGGGTTCGAGCCGAATCCGGGCGCCATTCGCTCCACCGCGCTTGTCCGAGCCTCGGAACGTGGAACAAGCCGCCCATGCCGTGCCGACGAGTTCGGACGGCGTCAGGCCCGAGGCTTCGATACGACGCTTCAGGTCGCCGATCTGCCTGGCATCGACCAAGGGATGATGCACATCGGGCAGAGGATCCTGCCAGATGAGCGCTTCCTTCGGCACTTCCGGCCCCAGATAGCGCGATCGGGGACCCAGGTCGCGATGGGTCAGTTTGAACCACGCGCGGGCGAATGCTTCGGCAAACGCCTGGGGATTCTCGAGGAAGCGGCGCGAGATCTTCTCGTAGACCGGGTCGAACCGCAACGAGAGGTCCGTCGTGAGCATGGTGGGCTTGCGCTTCTTGGACGGGTCGTGGGCGTCCGGGATGATCTCTTCGGCATCCTTCGCTTCCCACTGATGCGCGCCCGCCGGGCTCTTGGCGAGCACCCATTCGTAGCGGAACAGGTTCTCAAAGAAGTTGTTGCTCCACTGCGCCGGGGTCGTCGTCCACGTGACTTCGAGTCCGCTGGTGATGGCGTCGCCCGCTTTGCCCGAGCCGAACGTGCTCGTCCAGCCCAAGCCTTGTTCCTCCAAGTCGGCGGCTTCTGGGTCGGGACCGACGTGGTCCACAGGGCCAGCGCCGTGGCACTTGCCAAACGTATGGCCCCCAGCGATCAGGGCGACCGTCTCTTCGTCGTTCATCGCCATGCGCGCAAAGGTCTCGCGGATGTCCTTGGCGGCAGCCAGAGGATCCGGGTTGCCGTTGGGTCCCTCCGGGTTCACATAAATCAGTCCCATCTGAACCGCGGCCAAAGGATTCTCCAGATCGCGCTCCCCGGAGTAGCGCTCATCACCCAGCCACTTCGTTTCACGCCCCCAATAGACGTCCTGATCCGGTTCCCAGGTGTCTTCTCTGCCAGCGGCGAACCCAAAGGTCCGGAACCCCATCGTCTCCAAAGCCACGTTGCCAGCCAACACCAACAGGTCGGCCCACGAGATCTTCTGGCCGTACTTCTGCTTGATCGGCCAAAGAAGTCGCCTCGACTTGTCGATGTTCACGTTATCGGGCCAGCTGTTCAGGGGCGCGAAGCGCTGTTGACCTCGACCCGCTCCACCGCGGCCGTCCCCGATGCGATACGTGCCGGCGGCGTGCCACGACATCCTGATGAACTGCGGGCCGTAGTGGCCAAAATCGGCGGGCCACCAATCCTGCGAGTCTGTCATCAGCAGCCGAAGATCGTTCTTCAGGGCCTGATAGTCCAGCGTCGCGAACTCCTTGCGATAGTCGAAGTTCTGCCCAAGCGGGTTGGACTTCTCCGAATGCTGGTTCAAGAGATCGAGGCGAAGCTGGTTCGGCCACCAGTGTTGGTTGGACGTGCCTGCCCCGGCAGCGGGCAGGGCGGCGTGCGGACATTGCGATTCATTCGACATGATGTTCTCCTTGCGCGTGCGCAGAGGTCGCTTGGCAAGCCGGGCAGAGCCCCCAGTAGACCACTTCGGCTTCGTCGATGGTGAAGCCGTGAATGTCCGACGGCTCAAGGCACGGAGCCTCGCCGACGGCGCAGTCCACATCCACAGTCGCATGGCAGCGGCGGCACACCAGATGATGGTGGTTGTCTCCCACACGGGTCTCGTAGAGCGCCGGGCGGCCTGCGGGCTCGATGCGGCGGACGATGCCGGCTGCGACCAGAGCGTTGAGGTTGTCGTAAACGGCTTGGCGCGAAAGGCCGTCCAGCCTAGCCCGCGCAGCCGCAACGATGGACTCAGCGTCGCAGTGCTTTCCCTCCCGATCCACGGCCTCCAAAACGGCAAGCCGTTGCGCCGTCACGCGCAACTTCGCCGAACGAAGGAGATCCGAAAAGTCGGAGCGCACGTCTGAGAGAATACCCCTATTTTCTGGACTCAATCCAGAAAAGAACGTCCAGATAGAGGTCTCCGGCTAGCACCGATCCCTAAAAGCGAACTCCCCGAATCCGGATTTCGCCGCCTCTGCCCGCACGTCGAGCCGCGACGCAGACGCATAGATCATCAGTGCGTTCAGCGCGACTTCCAACGCCGACCAAAAGCCAATGGGCATCTCGGTGGTCTCCTGGTGCCACGCCCTCACCTCGAGCACGCCGTCGCGCGACCAAAACTCCGCGCGAGCCACCAAGCGGTCGCCGAACAGCACGGGTAGCACGTAATAGCCCCACCTGCGCTTCGCCACGGGCGTGTAGATCTCCCAGATGTAGTCGAAGTCGAACAGGTGGGCCGTCATCTTGCGGTCCCACAGGAACGGGTCGAGCGGGGCCACGAACACGACGTGCGGCTCAAGCGGGGGCAAGTCGAGCAACGCAAGGAACTCAGGCGTCGCATGCGCCTTCAGGCCTTCGACCTCGACAGGGACCAACGCGCCTTCGGCGACCAACTCGGGGAGAGCCGCCTTGCGGTGCGGCATCAGCTCGCCGTACGACCACACCTCGGGCGGCGCGTTGGGCCTTACCAAACCCATGGCCCTATGCCTCTCCAGAATGAGTTCCTTGGCGGCATCGTGTTCGGATAGGGGCGGCGCCGAGAGGCACTCTGGCGGGGCCACGCGTTCGGTTAAGTCGTAGACGTGCTGACCCTTCACGCGGTGGGCCGTCATCACTTCGCCCGAGAACCAAAGAGCCTTCAGCACGCGCTTGGTGACGCTCGGCCCGTACCAAGAACCGTGCCAATCCTCGCGGCGCTGCTGGAACGAGAAGTCCTTGGGCTGAAGGGGTCCGCGCTCGGACAACTCGGCGAGTACCAAGTCGACGGCGTCCTTGTGGTCCACGAAGATCTTCTGCTCGAACGCCTTCCGGTGCTGGTGGTGGAAGAATCGGCGGAGCGCCCAGCCCTCGAAGGGGACGAGCGACGCCTGCTTGTCCCAGCCGTCGTAGATGTGGCGGTCTTGGTAAGCGAGCGGCTGCCAATCGCCGATGCGGTAACCGGGGACGCGGGCCTGCAACACCAAGTCGTGGTTGCAGCCGATCGGCGCGATGGGGTCGAACTGGACGCTTCGCAGCCGCTCGAACGCGTGGCGCAGATCGGGGCTGGTGGCGAAGTGGTGCCGCACCATCGCCCTCCGGGCGTCGGCGCGGGTCAGGCGGATTGAGGTCATCCTCAGATTGTGGCAAGGACGCTCTGGTGCTCTCCGTCCGACAATTCAGCTGGAGGGGCATGCTCTGCTATGCCCACCGTCTGGAAGAGGACACGACGGAGCGGGGCCCTCCAACAACCACCTACGCACTTGACCAAACGAGCGTTGGCAGGTGCAGCCGGTGCCTGGATCGGTTCTCCTTGTAAGGCTGGGTGAGTTTGCCGCCGCTGATCTCGATGGTGTCTCCGTCGAGGCGCGCTTTGTGTCGGCAGATTCTCGGAGGCAGTTGCCCCCTGGTACGCACTTGCTCGATGGAGTAGCTCTCGGGGTCGAGGCGATACACGGGAATCGAACCATCCCGCTGCCAGGCGTAGCCCAACCCGCCGACGATCCAGATATGGTCGCCCCGGAGCGTCGCCGTGTGGAAGTCGGTGGGCTCGAACACGTCGTATGGATAGCCGAAAATCTGCACTCGCCCGTCCGCGTGCAGCACGGTGACGTCGTTGTAGATCCAGAAGTCGGGGTCGTAGCCGTCCTCGTGCTCGCCCGCAATCAGGATGCGCCGTCCGTCCGGCATGAGGGTGATGGACTGGCCGAATCGTTGAAAGCACCACGGGATGTCGGGGCGCCTAACGCCGGGGACCGGACAGCCTGCGGTTCTCCAACCGTCTCCAAAGCGCTCCCGCGCATGGAAGGCCTTGGCCACCGACCGGACCATGGCCACTCGATACGCGTTGGTCAGGTCCTCCGGATTCGAGAGACCTGCCCGCGCATAGGGGTCGAGCCGATACTGCTCGAGCGAGACGTTGGCGAGGCCAGGACAGAAGTCATTGCCCCCAAGCAATGTGGTTCGTGCCTCGGTATCGAGCGCATCCGACGGGAGCCCCCAATCCAACAGCATCTGGACCATTTCCGGCGAACTCGCCCCTTCCAGGGCGTCGATCAGGTCTTGCTCGCTGGCAGCGGCTCGGTACTCCTGCAAGAGCTCGGCGAGCGCCCGGTTCTCATGGGTGATGGCGATCGTCATCGCCGAGCGGTCCCAGTGGTCTCGGCCACGCGCATCGCACCCTGACTCCAGCAGGCGCGTTACCAGTGGCTCATTACCGCTCGCCACCGCGAGCGCCACGGCCGCTTCGTGGCCCCGGATCCTAGTGAAGGGCGAGGCCCCCACAGCAAGCAAGGTCTCGACGATCGCCACATCGCCGAGGATCAGCGCGACATGGAGCGCCGTCAGGTCTTCCCTTGCACGCGCCTCGAGATTCCAGCCGTTGGCGACTTCCGTCAAGACGTCGGTCAGCGTACCGATGGCACAGGCTCGGATGAGCGGCGTCCAAGCGAGCGGCGTTTCGTCCGCTCCCGCACCGACGAGGAGAGCCAATACGGCGAACCACCCGTTGCTGTACGCTCGCCCGACGGCGGTCTCGCCGTACTTGGACGAGCCATCCACCGGCGCCCCGCACTCGATCAGGAACCTCACGACTTCGACAGGCTCCCGTTGCGCTCCGAGAGCGTGTTGCAGGGCACTGTGGCCGTTGTCGTCCACGCCGGTGAAGTCCGCCCCGCGCTCGGCGAACAGGCGCACGATCTCCAGATCGCCCGTCGCCAAGGCGATCTTCAGCGTCGCCGTCTCGAACCGGAAGGCTCCAGGAACCGCCCGCTTGACCAACCAACCCGTTGCCTTGGCGAGCCAACCTCCCACCTCGGTCAGCGGCTTGAACGGCTCGTCCACCTTGACGTAGGTGGCATCGGCACCATGCTCGAGCAACACGCGCACGACGTCCGTACTCGCGTCCGGGCGGTCCAGGGCCAGTAGAAGAGGCGTCCGACTGAACTCGTCAGGCTCGTTGACAAGCGCCGTTGCGTCGGGACGAGACTCCAGATACCGCACCAGTTCCTCGGCGTCTCCAAGACACACCAGGTCGTGGACGCGGCGGATCATCGGCTACTGCCTCAACACCCACCCGTTCGGATCAATGACCGGTGCAACGCCGGAGAGGGGCACCGAGCCGCGCCCGCCGCGCATGGGCACACGCACCGTCCGCCCGTCCACCACCACGTCGATCGGCATTTCGAACGGCAGGTTCTCGGGCGTCGCCCACTCCAGGCGGAGCGCACCGTCCACCGTCTCCGACTTAAGCGTGGGAAGCTTGGCCTGACGCACGTAGACCTCGAAGAACCAGCGCAGGTCCTGCCCCGATTCGCGCGAGGCGATGGTTACGAAGTCGTCTGTGGTCACGAGGCGCAACGCCCTCCCATCGGTCCACTTTTCGGATTCCGGGGTCGGGTAGGCCATGCGCCGGATCGAACGCAGGAACGCGTCGTCGCCGATGAGGTAGCGCAGCGCGTGCAGGATGAGTGCACCCTTGTCGTAGATGTCGCCGCCATAGGCCTCGCTGGAAGTCTCAGCGCGCGGGGCCACCGGCGCCTGGTTGCGGACACGGCGACGGCGCTCGCGCATCCCCGCGAAGTAGGCGTCTTTGCCCCGGATCTGCTCAATGTAGAACGTGTCGAGGAAGCTCTGGAACCCTTCGTGAATCCACATGTCGCGCCAATCGGCGTTGGCCACCAGGTTCGCCCACCACTCGTGGCCGAACTCGTGGAGCAGCAGCCAGTCCAATCCGTCTTGGGCGAACCGGTAGCGGTTGCCATAGGCGATGGCCGTCGAGTGCTCCATGCCTAGGTGGGGCGTTTCGACGATGCCCAGCTTTACCGTGCGGAACGGGAACGGCCCGCAAAACTTCTCCATGAACGCCAGATACTTCTTTTGCTCTTCGATCAGTCGCGGCGCCTTGTCGCGGTTCTCGGGCAGCACGTAGTAGTGGATGGGGACGTTTTGGCCCCCCACCGATCGCGCCGAGTCCTTCACCAACGTGTACGGCGCGGCGTTGAACACCAGCGAGTAGTTGTTGATGGGGAGCGGCATGTGCCACACGTAGGTGGTGGTGGCGTCGCGGTTCTTGAGCGTTTCTTTGAGGACGCCCGGCCCTACACCGATGAGCGGGTCGGGAACGGTCAGCCTCATGGTGGCTTTGTCCGGCCGGTCGGAGGGATGATCTTTGCACGGGAAGATGAGGTCCGCGCCCGCCCCCTGCAGGGCGACCGAGATCCAATCGGCCCCGCTGGCCGTCTTGGCCCACACGATGCCGCCATCCCAGGGCGCGTTTCGGGCCACATGGGGCGTTCCCGAATACGTGGTCTCGATGCGGATCGGCTCGCCCGGCTGCTTGGAAAGCGGGAAGTAGACGCGGATCGCGCCCTTGAGCCGGTCGTACCGGAGTTCGACCTTGCCATCGGTGACCTTGGTGACCGTGTACGGGTCGTCTAGGTCGAGCAGGATGGTGGCCGTGGGGATGACCGTCTTGGCCTCCATGATCGTCGTACCGCTCAGGGTCTTGCTGGCGGGCGCGACGCGGATGGCGACGTCGTAGGCGATCACGTCGTAGGCGGCCTGCTCCAGCCTGAGCGTCCCGCCCGAAATCTGGTTTTGGGCGACGGCGGCGAGGAGAAGCGGGACGACGGTCATGGTGTCGTCCATTGTAGCCGTGCCATGGTACCGTAGCGTTGCCGCTCTTCGTGTTCACAGCGTTTGCCGAGATTCTGGGCTGTTACTGCGTGTATGCCTGGCTACGGCTGAGCAAGTCGCCATGGCTCATCGTGCCTGCACTCGTATCTTTGGCACTGTTTGCGTACTGCCTGACACTCTTGCCCTCCGAAGCCGGACGGGTCTATGCGGCCTACGGCGGCGTGTACGTGGCGGCTTCGCTCGTATGGCTCTGGGCAGTCGAAGGCGTAAAACCGGGCCCTGCGGACTTTGTGGGCGTCGCGCTCTGTCTGATCGGAACAACGGTGATCGTGGCAGGCGGCATCCGCACCTAGTCAATGGCTTGGCTCGATTGCATCGCGCCGAATCGGCGTCAATGGAACTGCCGCACTTCCACCGAGGCGCGGCAGGCCAAGACGGCTCGGCGGCCCCAATCGAGCGCCTCGTCCCAGTCCGCCACGTCCAACACCCAGAATCCCCCCACGTGTTCGTCGGTCCCTAGGTAGGGCCCATCGGCGACGGCGACCTCGCCGCCCCCAGCCAAGCGCAGAGATCGCGCCTCGCGGGCGGGATGCAGCCCGCCGACGAACACCCGCACTCCAGCCGCCACCATGGCGTCGTTCAGGGCATCGATGTCGGCGCGGACCGAACCGTCCTCGGCGCGCGCCGGTTGGTAGTCGTCTGGGTGATGGATGGCGACCAAGACTCGCATGCCGGCAAGTTTAGCCCGCCGCGTCAACACGCTGGTAAAGTCCGCGCATGTTCCCGCTCTTGTTGTCCGCGCTCTTCGGATGGGTCCAGTCATCCCAACCGCCCGTAAAGGCGTACGTCTTGGCCGGCCAGTCGAACATGCAGGGGCATGGCTTCATCGCCGCAGACCCAAGCCGGAACAAAGGCTTGGGCAGCCTCGAACGCGTTGCCAAGGACCCGGAGAGCGACCCGATCTTCAGGAGCTTGCTCGACCCGAGCGGTCGCTGGAAGGTGCGGGACGACGTCTGGATCCACTACTTCGAGCGCAAGGGGCGGCTCACCGTCGGCTACGGCGCCGGGACGGATTGCATCGGACCCGAGTTGGGATTCGGCAACGTGGTGGGCGACGCGACCCAAGAACCCGTCCTGCTCATCAAGATCGCTTGGGGCGGCAAGAGCTTGGCCGAGGACTTTCGTCCGCCCAGTTCTGGTGGCACCATGGGTCCCAACTACACCGAGGTCGTCCGCCTGACCAAGGCTGCGATTGCGGGTATGGGCGAGGAGTTTCCCGAACTGAAGGGGCGAGCCGTCCAGTTGGCGGGATTCGGGTGGCACCAAGGGTGGAACGACCGCATCAACGGGGCATTCGTCCACGAGTACGAGCAGAATATGGCGAACTTCATCCGCGACATCCGCAAAGATCTCGGCGTCCCCAACCTCCCGTTTGTGATCGCCGAGACGGGGATGGGCGGGCATGAGGAGAAGAACGAGCGGGCGCTTGACCTGATGCGTGCCCAGGCCGCAGTCGCCCAGCACCCGGAGTTCAAGGGCAACGTCGCATTCGTGGGCACTCGCGCGTTCTGGAGGCCCGCCGAAGTCTCGCCCAGCGACCAGAGCTACCACTGGAACAGCAACGCGGAAACCTACTACAGGATCGGCGACGCCATGGGCCACGCGATGCTCGGGCTACTCAAAGGGAGCGAGAAGTGACCACAGCCCTTGTCGCCGCGCTGCTTGCCGTGGCCAACCAGCCCCAGATGACCGAAATGGCGGGCTACCTTATCGTGCCCCACGAGCGGGTGCCCTCCACCTACAACGCGGGCTTCTCGATGTACGTCGCCGCATGGCCGCTGCTCAAGTCGTACCCCGGCTCGGACTTCCAAAGCGGCCTGTTCGGCACGTGGATGTTCCCTCAGTTCGAAGGCGAGGCGCCCAAGAACCACTACACCGACATCGAAGGCGGGCTGGGATGGTGGCGCGACACGCGGTTCGCCACCGAGACGCCCAAGTTCATCATGGGCGGGGTCACCCTGAACTTCAGCGAGTGGGCCAACGGACCGGGCGCGGGCAAGGGCAGGAACTGGCAGAACCCCACCGGGCTGTACGGGGTGGCTCAACTCAGCCCGTGGGTGCTTTGGCCGCCCGATGGACTCAACCTCAAGCAAGGCACGAGGGGCGAACTGTTCGGCTACGGATACCTACCGTTGCCACTGACGGAACCCAAGTCGAAGACGGCGGGGAAGGACGTCCCCACGGGCAACCACTGCTGGACGCTGTTCCTCAACACGGCGAACTTCAAGGGTCCGGTCGCGTTCTTCACCCCCTACTTCTGGTCGAAGGCTTCGACCGAAGACCCGAGCAAGGCCGGCCAGTTCCTCGATTCGCGCCCCTCTGAACCCAACAAAGCAGTCCAGATGGAAACGCAGCACATCCCGGCCATGATCGGCAAGGATCGCGACGGCAACACGTTCGCCCGCGTCGCGCCCACCCATTTTCCGGGGCAAGCCCAACGCGAGTCGCCGCTGATCCACCGCATCACGGCTTACAAGAAAGATGCCCTGTGGAACCAGGTCGAGGGCTGGTTCGGCGGGGGACGCGCTACGCCTGGGCTGGTCCGCGAATCGGCATCGGCGGTCCACACGTTCAAGGGCGGGGGCTACTCGACGTGGAAGATCTACGTGCCCGGCGGCGACCGGGACAAGGCGCCCGAAGTCGACTGGGCGTCCTATGCGAACACCGTCGCGCTCGACCAGTGGACCTACGGCATTCGCTGGAAGCGCGAGTTCCTTTCTTGGGACGACCGTTCTTTGGCCACGTTGCCCGAATACTATCGCCTGACCCGGACGCCCAACGGAAAGGAGCAGTGGATCGTGGTCTCACCGGATGCCGTTCCCACCGAAACGGGCCTGCGGCAAGCCACCTTCCCGGCACCGAAGCGGTCGTCGGACCCCTACGTCACCCCCATAGATCCCACATCCTCTTGGAAGAAGCCCGGGCCGGCGGCGGGACCGTTCAAGCGCACACTAGGAGACGGCAGCGAAGTGACGTATTACTGGTACCGGTTCGCCGACCAGCCCGCGCTGCTGAATGCCGACCTGACCCCTGCCGAGCGAGAGGCCATCCAGAAGCGGGTCGAGAAGATCCACCGCAACTGGACCAAGGGCAAGGACTACCTGCCGCCCAACACGGTCGGCCAACTGGCCAGCATCGATCCGGCCCTGATCGTCGACCCGCCACGGGGGCTAGGCGTCGGCTACGTGCCCATCGTCACGTATCAAGGGTGGCAGATGGCGCGCTGAATGCAGCGCGTGACAGAGCGGCGAACGTCCGAGTCACGCCGAGGAGCCCGAACGCAATCCCAATGGTCCCCTTCGACACCGCGCCGCCTTTGGCTCGTGCGAATGAAGAAGCAGACGGGCGCGGGCTCAGCGTGACGAATTCGTCCAAGTCACGCTGAGGAGCCCGGCTGTAGGTTGGTCGAAAGAAGGGAGACCGAGCAACCGGGCGTCTCGAAGCGCACGTTCTGGTTCCGCGTCCCCTTCGACACCGCGCCGCCTTTGGCTCGTGCGAATGAGAAGCAGACGGGCGCGGGCTCAGGGTGACGAAGTCGTCCGAGTCAACCGGTTAGTCGCTTGGGCACGGAGCATCCTCGTGGGGCAACACGGTCAGCACGCGCACGATGAAGTCATGGAATTCCTCCATGAACTTGCGCAGGAACGCCTCTGTGGACGGATTGGACACGTGCCCGTCTTCGTCGATCAGGTCCGGAGTGAACGTGATGTAACCTCCGGCGAGTTCATCTGAGGCGCATTCAGGAAGCTCAGGACGCTGCGGAGGCTCTGTTGCGCCACTGCCGTGCCGATCGCGCCAGGCGATGTGCCGATGACCGCTGTGGGCTTTCTCGCGAAAGAGTTCGCCCCCCACGGTCGGCTCGCCCAGTCGATGGCGTTCTTCAGCCCGCCGGGGATCGATCGGTTGTACTCGGGCGTGACGAACAGGATCGCGTGCGACCGACCCACCGCGTCCTTGAGAGCCCGTGCCTCGGGCGGGAACGAACTGTCGAAGTCGCTGCTGTACAAGGGCAGGTTCCCGATGGGGATCTCCACGAACTCCAGACCTGCGGGCGCGAGCCGAATCAGCGCCTTGGCGAGTCTGCGGTTGATGGAGGTGGAAGACAGGCTTCCGACGAGATAGAGGGAAGCACGGTCTGGCGGGGACCAGAGGCGGCGACCGACGATAGATCTCGGCCCGCACAGACCGTGGCACCCCAGGTGAAAATCGGTCACTTGCGGTCTTCGGGCGCCCGGAACGTGTGAACGCCAACGAACCGGGGTGCGGGGGTGCCACGGCCTGACCGGGCTTGGTTGCTATCCGTTCTTCGCATACAGCTCTGCCCGGCAGGCCGTGCCCGTCTTGACGTTGGTATGCACGGTCTGCCGGGGACCAGAGGCATCGACCGACGAAAAACGTCGACCCGCACAGACCGTGGCACCCCCTAGCGCGCATAGCGGAGGGAACGCCAAAAATGGGATTGGTACTCCGGATGGGATTCGAACCCACGATCTTCGCCGTGAGAGGGCGATGTCCTAAACCGCTAGACGACCGGAGCACGCTCAGGGACCCGGAATCTTACCCGAACCCAGCCGGCGGAGGCAAGACCGGCGGGACCCTCAGCGACGCAATTCCAACGTCGCCAGACTCAGGGCCGGCACGGTGAACGACGCCCGTCCTTCGCGAACCGCAACCGTTGAAACGACCGGCACCATGTACGCTCCCGACGTCACCGTGTACGCCATGCCCGAGGCGACCGGGAAGCCCCGGAACCCCAAGGCGAACGCCCGCGGCGAAGACGTCTTGTTGATCAGCACCACGGTCATCCGCCTCCGATCCTTCGAATCCAGAGCAGCGTACACCGACGCCTCGGCGGCGGGCACACTCGTCACCTCGAGCCCGAGATCGCCGAACCGAGACCCCTTCCGGTCGTAGTCGATGAATGCTTTGAAGCCCGCCAATTGGTAGGGATCGTCGGCGGCGTCGAGGCCCCAGTGGCACGCGGCGAACAGGCCGTAGCGCCCCCACAGACCCAAAACGTCCGCTTGCGCCAGAGCGCCGCTGATGTTCTTGCCGCCCCCGAAGTCGTACTCCGTGATGGCGAGTTTCGTCCCGGGATACTGCCGGGCGATCTGCCGCAGCAGCCCCGGCAACAGGACGATGGGCTTCTTGCCGAGGTTCTCGGCGATCCACGAGTCCTCGACGTACGTCGGGTCCCACAGCGAGCGCGGCGCCTGGATGCGCGCCTCGGCGGTGCCCGGTTTGTCGGCGTTGGTCACGATGCGTTCGCCACCACCCCGCGCCTCGGGGTACCAGTGGATGTCCAGCACGTCCAAGATGCGCTTGCCGTGCTTGCGTTCGGCATCGCGCATCGCGGCGAGATAGACGTCCAGAAAGTCGCGTCCATTTGCGTCCTTGGCGTCCTGAAACGTGCGGAATCCTTGCCAACCATAGCTGGCCGGGCCGAACACCAGCGTGTTCTTTGCCGCGCCCTTGATGGCCAAGCCGTACTCGATGTTGTTGGCGATGAACTCGGCGTAGGTGGGGTGCTTGGCAATGCGCGCGTGGGTGTGCGCCCACAGGTCGGGCTCGTTGTCCAAGCTGTACCAGACCGGGGTGTTCTTGGCCTTGGTTTTCTCCACCCAAGCCACGGCCTCGTCTTGATACACCGCTTTGTCCTTCGTGTTCGGCGGGAACTCCCACTTGCCGCCGGGCTTGTGGGCCAGGCTCTTGTGGAAGCGTGTCTCGAGGTAGTTCGGCGTCTTGTTCACGTCGCCGTCGGCGTTCTTGTCGGCGGAGACGTAGCCGAGCGTGGGGATGGTGAGCAACACGGCCGCGCCGTTCTTTTGGGCGGGCTGGAAGAACGTGCGCATCGTCCACCCGGGCTCGTTGCTCTCGCCCATGTAGCCGTCGTTTTGGTGGTGGTAGTCGGCACCGGCGTTGCTGGCGTTGGTCTCCCAGTTGTACGCGCTCATGCGGTTGCCGCCCTGCCGCGCGAGCGTGAACCCCTTCCCGAGTTTCTCCCAGTCGGGGAAGTTGACTCCGTAGATGTACGGGGAAATCGGCGTGCTGGACGTGGCGTCGATGGTGACGTTGACCGACTGCAAAGCGACGAGACTGAGCAAAGATGCGAGCATTGCCGGACCTCGTTCGCAGGTTACCTATGGGATTCGCTAAACTCTGGGACATGCACGTCTGCGTCGTCGGAGCCGGGATCATGGGAGCGTGTACGGCCCGCGAACTCGCGCGGCGTGGGCATCGGGTCACGGTCTACGACCAGTTCGAGCCCGGTCACAGGATGGGAAGTTCGCACGGGCTGTCGCGTATCGTGCGGAAGGCGTACCCGGATCCGTTCTACACGTCGCTCATGGCCGAGGGCTACGGCATGTGGCGCGAGATCGACCGCGAAAGCCCCGAACCCATCCTCCACGAAGTCGGGCTGATGTACTTCGGCAAGCGCGGCGCGGACAACATGGTCACAATGACCAAGGGACTTGCCGCCGTCGGCGAGAGGTTTGAAACGCTGGAAGGCGAACAAGCAAGGCGCGAGTTCCCCGCATTGCGTTTGTCCCCAGACGAAGTCGGTGTATGGACCCCACACGCGGGATGGGTTCACGCCAGCAAGGCCGTGCACTGGATTCTGGCCGCGGCTGAACGCGCGGGCGCCGAGATCGAGCGGAAGCGGGTGCAAGAGCCGCTCGCGCTGGCTGAGAGCTTCGACGCCGTCGTCTTGTGCCCTGGCGGCTGGATCCGCGATTTCGTGCCCGTGCCCGTGCGCGTGACGTTGCAGACGTTCGTTTACGTGCGGCAACACATCGACGGCCCCGTGTGGATCGAGGACGGACCCGACATGATGTACGGCTTTCCTTCCGAGCCCGGCCAAGGGTCGTTCAAGATCGGCGTTCATTCCGACGGGCCCGTGGTTAACCCTTCGCTTCCGGGACGCGAACCTTCGGGCGAAGCGATCGAGAAGGTCGCCGACGTATGCGAACGTCGATTCGGGTTGCACGACATCGAGATCGAAGGTGCCCAGGGCTGCCTCTATACGCGCACCTCGGACGAGGACTTCCGGTTCGGCGCATTGGACGCGAACGTGTTCTGGGCGTCCCCGTGCAGCGGGCACGGGTTCAAGTTCGGTCCGTGGGTGGGGCGTTTTCTCTCGAACGTGGTCGAGGGTCGCGAGTCCATCGACAAGTACCCGCGGTTCGCCCGGTAGCAAAGGTCCTTGACCCTGGCACGCTTCATCTCCCATAATGGAGCCCGCTGCGCGGCGGGTGTAGCTCAGGGGTTAGAGCGCCTCACTGTGGCTGAGGAGGCCGTGGGTTCGATTCCCATCATCCGCCCCATCTTCCGTTCGCATCACTCAGCGACCGGGCAACCGAACCGCGTGCCCTGTGGCGTGACGCGGCGGCGGGAAGCCGAGCGCGGCGCATACTGTCGGCATCACGTCCACAAACCGCATTGGCCCAAGGTTCTTGCCCTTTGGGAACGCGGGGCCATGCGCATAGAAGATGGCCTGGGTGTCGCGCCGCTCGCCCCAGTAGATGTTCGCTCCCGAACCGCGCGGCAGGATCGGCTCGACCAGTCCTTCGCCGAAGCCCGACAGCGCATCGTAGCCGTCGGCCAGGTCGAAGTACAGGTCGCCGCCATCGCCGCCCAGGCCCATGTGCGTGTACACTTCGGGGTCCCAAACGCGCTCGACGACTCGGATGCCCCGCAGCGGATCGGCCGCGTTCAACAGCGCCCGCCGAGCCTCGGCCACCACGAACGGCTTGTCCACGGGTGCGACGATCCCGCCGAGCCGGTCGGTCGTGTTGACCACGACCATGTTTCCGCTCCAAGGCGGCACCAGAGCGCGTGTGCGAGCCAAATCCACCGAGCCGTCGGGACTGCGTGCGACCAAGCCCGCCGCTTCCAGAGCGTGGTTGGCGCGGAAGGTCCAGTGCACGGGCGCCATTCCGTGGTCCGAAACCAGCACCACGTTCGTTCGCGCGTCGGCCAGCTTCAGCAAATCGCCGACCCAGAGGTCGTGCAAGGCGAAGACCCGCGCATAGACCGACCATGCCCGCGCAGCGAGGGCGGGATCGTAGAGGGGACCCTTCGGGTCCATCATGCCCACCCACACGCCGGCGCTGTCCGTGATGTACGAGTAGTGCATCATCACGTCTGGTTTCCACCGGTCCCAGGCATAGCGCGAGGTCCTTCGCAGGTGCTCCAAGTCGAACCGCAGGATTTCGAGGAGCCGGTCCTCAGCCGTACCGGGGCCATCCTCCATCAGGGTCGTGCCGAATGCGCCGCCTTCGTAAAGGCCCCAGGGGAAATCGTGGAAGCCGCCGGCCACCTTGCGATAGGCCTCGAGTTCCGCGCCTTGCTCGGTGCCGCCAAAGTCGGCGGCGGCACGGACGTAGAGCAACATCTTGCCGCTCGCGGGGTCGAGCGAGAACAGGCGGACGTGCGTGTCGCCCTGCTTGTCGCCGCTGGCCACCCGGATCGGTCCGACCCAGCCCTGCGCCTCGCCGTTGGCGGCCTTCGGCCTGACCACCATTTGCTTGTCGCCACTTGGCCGGGCCACGTGCAAGCGAACCGCATCGAAGCCGACGGTCGGGTCGGCGGGGTCGTCGAACACCTCCACCCTGAACCGCGCATCGGCGAACGCGAACGCGTCCGGCTCGGTGACCACGCGCGACGGCGCGATCCCCGATTCGAAGCCGCTGAACCCGACAAATCGGCCCTTCTTGCCGAGCACCGCGAGTTCGTCCGTCCAGCGTTGGGGCGGGTACTGGTGGGTCGCCGACAGCACGACCACCTTTTTCCCCGCCTTCGCCGCCGAGATGTAGAACGGCTCGGCCCGGATGAGGTTGGCGTCGAACGCGCGCCGACTCTCGAGAACCGTGTGTTCGGCCTTCGGCAGCACGGGGTTCGCGCCGCCGACGATGCCGTGTTCCGAAGGCCAAGCGCCGGTCCACAGCGAGGCGTGGCACACGGGCGTCTTGGTGGGGAAGACGGGGACGGTGTGCTGGGCGACCGTGCCGTTCGCCGCCCATCGCGCCAAGTTCGGCATATGACCCTCGGCCAACAAGCGGTCCACGGCCCAATCGGCGGCACCATCCCACGAGACGACGATCAGCCGCTGTTCGGGAGCGGGCGACGAAGCGAGGACAAGAGCGGCGAGCCAGGCGAGCACGCCCCTATTGTGCCGTGCCCATGTTAGGCTTCGGTTGCGTTCTCGGCGGTGAGGTCGGCGAAGTACTCGTCGCTGGTCTTCTTGCGGAACAGTCGGGCTCCGATGTTCGACAGGTCGTCGAAGATCGTGTACGAGCACGGAATGATCAGCAAGGTGAGCACCGTGGAGAGCAGGATGCCGCCGATGATCGTGATGCCGATGGTCTCGCGGAACTCGGAACCTCGGCCGATGGCCATCGCCACAGGCAACATGCCCAAGATGACGGCCAACGTGGTCATCATGATGGGCCGCAATCGCGTCGGGCCCGCTTCGACCAACGCGTCGTGGCGGTTCTTGCCCCTCGAACGCAACGTGTTGGCGTAGTCCACCAATAGGATCGCGTTCTTGCCCACCAAACCGACCAGGGCGATGATGCCGATGAAGCCGACGATGTTGAGCGTCTTGTCCGTGAGGATCAGGGCCAGCAACGCGCCGACCATCGCCTGCGGCTGCGCCAACTGGATGATCAGCGGGTAGAGCAGGTTGTTGTATAGCGATGCCAGCAACATGTAGACCAGGATCAAGCCCAACCCGAGCGCTCCAGTGAGGTAGCCCGTCTCGCGTGCTTGGAAGTCGGCTTGGCCGAGCGGTCGCACGCGCACGCCCTCGGGAATCAGGTTCTCCTTGGCGATCCATGCGTCGATTTCGGCCTGCACCGTGCCGGCGGCGTAGCCGGGGAGCAGGTTGGCCGTCAGCATGACCTCGTCCTCGCGGTTGCGTCGTTGGATCTTGTCCACGCCGACGCCGGGTTCCAACGTGGCGACTTGACGCAAGTAGACGGGCGACCCGTTCTGGAACTTGACCGGGATGTCGCCGATGATGTCGGCGTTGTCGCGATCTTCGAGGTCCATCATCACGCGGATGGGGTACTCGCGGCCGAAGACTCGGAACTTGGTGTTGTCGTCGCCTTCGTAAAGCAAGCGCATGGTCTGAGCGACGTCGAGCGCCGTCATGCCCGCGTCGGCGAGCTTGACGCGATCGGGGATGGCCCGAATCTCAGGCTTGCCGCTTTGCGAACTGATGTCCGGGTTGACGACGCCTTTCACCGCACCGGCTGCCAAACGCTCGCGTACGGCTTCCACAGTCGATTGGATGAGTGCGCGGTCGTTGCCACCGAACGACATCTGAATCGGCGCGCCGAAGCCTTGCGAGGTGCCTGTGGCGACGACAATGTCCGCTCCGGGGATCTTGCCGATGCGCTCGAGCATCTGTGCGCCGACCGTCGTGTCGGGCGTCGTTCGGAGCTTGCCCTCGTGCTTCTTCCAGAACATGATCGAATCGAGCAGCGCCGCCTTCTCGTGAAGCTCCACCCGAATGCGCGCGAGGTGCGTGCCGTTGTCGGCGGCGTTGAAGCCACCACCTTGGGTGCCGATCGTGGTCACGACGTACTCGGTGTCGGGGTGTTCGGAAACGATCTTCTCGACGCGTTCGACGACTTCTTGGGTCGCGGCCAGGTTCGATCCGACGGGAAGTTCAATGGAAACCTGCACCTCGCCTTGGTCGCTGGGCGGGAAGAACTGGAAGTTGAAGATCGCCGAGCCCTTCCATTGGCCGTATTGGTAGCCCGCAAACGTGGCCAGCGGAAACACCGCACCCAGCGCCGCGCCGGCAATCAGGATCGAGACCTTGAACCGCCGCATCAAGGCGTTGACCACGAAGGCCAAGAAGGCGATGCCAAAGACCACCATCGCCATGGGCATTCCGCGCTGCACAGCCTCGCCGACCGATCCTGCAAACGATCCCCCGATGCCCATGAAGACCGCGAACAGCGTCACGAATCCTGCGCTGAACACGAACCAGCGATGGTTGAGCGACCATTCCAGAGCACGCCCATACGAGGCGGCGAACGCATGAAACCGATCGTCGAACCAGCGCGCGAAGCGTCCCGACGGATGCTCCCAGTCTTCACCAGCCCTGTACCAACGGGCGGCGAGCATCGGCGTGACCGTAAACGAGACGAACAGCGAGAGCAAGACCGCGATGGCGAATCCGATGCCCAGCGGGCGGAAGAATTGACCCACGATGCCGCCCATGAATCCGATGGGAAGGAACACGACGACGTCGGCAAGCGTAATCGCGATGGCGGCCAAGCCGATCTCGCTTCGACCGTTGATCGCCGCGGTCACGGGGTCTTCGCCCATGCGCAGGTGCCGGTAGATGTTCTCCAAGACGACGATGGCGTCGTCCACCAGCACGCCTACGGCCAACGACAACGCCAGCATCGACAGGTTGTTGATCGTGAACCCGAACACCCACAGGGCGATCAGGGTCGCCATGAGACACACCGGGATGGCGATGCCCACGATGATCGTCCCGCGCATGTTGTGCAGGAACAGGAACACGATGATCGTGACCAGGAAGATGCCGAAGAACAGAGCGAAGTTCAGGTCGAACAGCGACTCTTCGATGAGAACAGCGGCGTTCCGCGTCACGACGAACTCGATGCCGTACTCGGTTTTGAGTTGATCGACGAGGCTGGGCCGACCGAACTGCGGTTCGAGAATCGCCTTGGAGATTTCGACCGCGTTGCCTTCTTTGGCCTTCTGGATGGCCAGCGTTACGGCGTCGTCGCCATCCAGCCGCGAGTAGATGCGCCGTTCGACGGTGGCGTCGTGGACGGATGCCACGTCTTTCAGCCGCACGATGACCGGGTGGGCGGCGGGATTGGTGCGGTCCGAGACCGAGATAACCATGTTCTCGATCTCCTCAACCGTCTTAAACTCGCCCAAGACACGCACGGAGAGCTCTTCGCTGCCCCGCTGAACGCGTCCGCTGGGCAGGTTGATGGTTGCCGCGCGCACGGCATTCCACACATCGGTCGCGCCCAAGCCCAGTGCCAGCAGGCGGTCCTTCTTGATCCTGACCTGGATTTCGCGTTGGTCGCCTCCCGTGACCGCCACCTGAGCGACGCCCTGGACGCGGGCGAACCGGTCCTTGAGTTTGTCGTCGGCGAGGTCGCGGAGCTGCTGGTTGTCGAGCGTGTCGCTCTTCACGACCATCGTGAGCACGGGGTCGGAAGCCGTGTTCGCCTTGTTGATGACGGGCTTTTCGATCTCGTTGGGAAGTTGACCGACGATGCGGTCCACCGCAGAGCGCGTCTCGTTGAGGGCCTCGTTCATGTCCGTCCCGATGACGAACTGGGCGGTCACGATGGAGACGCCCTCTTGGGAGATGCTGACAACCTCTTGCAGGCCGTTCACTCCCGAGACGGACTCTTCAAGCTTGCGTGAGACCTGAACGGCAATCTCTTCCGGGCCTGCTCCGGGGTAGATCGTGGTGATCGTGATGACGCCGAACTCGACATCCGGGTTCTGCTCCACCCGCATGCTGTTGTAGGCGATCCATCCCATGAGGATGGCGGCCGCCATCAGCATGAAGATGAAGATCGGGCGCGCGATGGCGACTTTGGTCAATCCCATAGGGTTGTTTCCTTACGCTCCTTCCTTGGCATCCTCGATACGGATCGCAGCGCCGTCGATCAAGCCCGCCGCGCCTTTGACCACCACACGCTGGCCGGGCTCGATGCCGAACACCTGGATCTTGCCGTTCTGCCTCATGCCCGTGCGGACATCCAACCGCTTGGCCTGATCACTCGATACCACGAACACATAGCTGGCCCCCGACCGGGTGACCACGGCATCCGATGGCACCACCACCGCGCCGGGAATCTCGCGCACCCGCAACACGCCGCGCGCAAACATCCCGGGCAATAGCTGATCAGTCAGACCCAAAATCTGGATGCGCACCGAGAACAACCGGCCCAAGTCACGGCCCAACGGGTTGATCGCCGCCACGGTGCCCGAGAATTTCAGATCGGGAAGAGCGTCGATCGAAACCTCGACGGCATCGCCCACCTTGACCAGCGAGACCAGGGTCTCCGGCATCTGACCGTCGAAGTACGTCCCGTTCGATGACACCACGCGGGCGATCGGCGATCCGGGAGCGACCACCGAGCCGACGGCGACGGGCTTGCCCGAGACCCGACCCGAGAACGGGCTGACCACGTCTGCTTCGCGGATTTGCTCTTGGATCAGGTCCACCTGAGCCAGCGCCGATTGGACATTGGCCTCTGCGGAGCGGACCTGGTCGGTCAGGGTCACGTCGAGGCGCTGGGCCGTCTTGGCCGATCGAACGGCCTCCTCGGCCTGGCGGATGGCCGCGCGCGCGGCGATCACGTCTTCCTCTCGCGGCCCGCGTTCGACGATCCGCTGTTGCTGAATCGCGTTGTCGTGGGCGGCTTCGGCGGCGCGGAGCATGTTCTGCGCCTGTTCCAGCCGCTGCTTGGAGACGGCGTCGCCTTCGAACAGCGCTCGGACGCGTTCGTATTCCTTGCGCGAGGTTTCGAGGTCGGAGGCGGCTTTGGCGACGGCGATCCGAGCTTGTGTCCGTTCCTCGTCGCGGGCGCCGGCCATCAGCTTGTCGTAATTGGTCTTTGCCGCTCGCAACTGGGCCTCGGCCGAACTGACGCCAGATGCCGTACGGTCGGGCGAGATGGCCGCGTTCGACTTAGCCTGACTCAAGGCGCTTCGCGCTGCCGCCACGCCCGCCTGAGCTTGGCGGAGGCTGGCGAACAGCGACGTTTTATCCAAACTCGCAATCCGTTGCCCTGCGCTCACGGTGTCCCCCTCCCGTACGTAGACGGAGACCACGCGACCGGCGACCCGGGCACCAACCACCGAGTCGCCGTCCGACACGATGTCTCCCCGAACGTCCACGGTTTCGGCCAGCGTCGTCGTGGTCGCCTCGGCGACGGTAACGGGAACGGTTTTGTCGGCGAGGATCTCCTCGGTCTTGGCGGCTTGCTTTTGGGCTTCCCTGTCCACGCATCCCACCAGGGCGACGGCGAGGGAGGCAGCGATGATCAAACGTAAATTCAAGAGTGGGCTCCTTCGGCTTTCACGCCAAGGTCGTCGGCGCCCACGGCCTTCTGCAATTGGGCGTAGGCGGACAACACGTCGTACTTGGCGATGACGGCGTTTGTTTTGGCAAGAGTCAGGTCGGTCTGGGCGCGGTCCACCTCGATCTGGATGGCCTCGCCAGCGGCATACTTGGCTTGGATCACTCGCAGGGCCTCTTCTGAAAGCCTCACTGCTTCGGTCGCGATGGACAAGCGAGCGAGTGCGTCCGCATGGTTGGCCATCGCCTGCTGAACCTCGAACGAGACGCCCAGCAGCGTCTGCTCCAAGAGCACCCTCACGCGAGCCTGGTCTTCTTTGTATTGGCCGACCTGGTACGAGATGTTGCCACCATCGTAGATCGGGAACGATACGACGGCAAGTCCGGTCGTGGTCTCCTTTCGCGCTCCGAATCCTCCCGGATCGATGTTGCGCGAGTGGACCACAGAAAGCCGGACGTCGGGGAGCAACAGCCGTTTGGCCGCCTTGAGCGAGGTGTCGTAGGCATCGAGCGTGGTCTTCAGGCTGCGCACCTCGGCGCGCGTCCCGATCGCGGTTTCCTGCAGTCCCTCGAGCTTATGGGCCAGAGGTTGCTCGCCGACCTGAACATCGGCGACCTCGAACTCGGTCTCGACCGGCCGTCCGATGGCGCTGTTGAGCGCCTTCTTGGCCAGTCCGTACTGGTTCTGTGCGATGATCAGGTCGCCCTGAGCGCTCGCCAGCTGCGTTTCGGCCTGAACGACGTCGACCTTGGCCAGACTGCCGAGTTCGAGACCGAGGCGGGCGTTCTTCAGGGTGGCCTCGCGCAGAGCGACCGCCTCTTGGCGCACGTGGACGAGGTCCCGAGCCTTCAGAACGTTGAGATACGCGGTGCGGACCGAACCCTTCACGACATTGATCTGCGCTTCGAGCGTCTCGCGCCCAGCTTGCGTCAGCTTCTTGTTGGCACTGATCGCGAGACGCTTGGTGCCGGAGATGTCGATCGGCATGCTCAGGGTCAGGTCCACTTTCTTTTGGTCGATGGGTGAGATGACGACGCTGTCGCTCCCGAAGTTGGACGTCGTTGCCCGGTCGAAGCGCGTGTACGTGCCTTGCGCCGAGAGGGTGGGGCCCAAGGCCGTCCTGAGTTGGCGGGTCACTTGCTCCGACTTGGAGATGTCCACCTCGGCCAGACGAATCGCGAACGCATGCTCCAATGCCGCTTCGATCGCTTGATCCATCGTCAGCGGCCCCGTCTGGGCAGCCAGATGCGCGGCGGCCCAAAGGAAAAGAGCCGTCGGATTCAAGAAGAGGCCTCCGTTTCCTTGTTCTCGATGGCTTGGAGTCCGGCTTGAAAGTGGTCCAAGAACTCGCGCACCGCGTCGATCTTGAACATGACGATCCCGTCGTAGAGTGGGTGCTTCATAACCAGCAATTTGTCTCCGGGCTCGAAACCGAGTTCGGCGCGCGCTTCGGCGGGGATGACCACCTGTCCGCGCTCGCCGACCGTAACCGAGCCGTAGAACACTTCACACTTTTTCAACTTCGCGTCCTCCAACATGTTTTTCATATTCTAGCGAATCAGTAGACTCGCCATGCCAGTGGAACGCCTCAGCCATTGTGATGGGGGCGCGTTCCAGCGGCGGGCATTTCGTACCAAACGCGCCTCAAAGGCCCACCCGCTTGACCCGGAGGCCACGGAACGGGCATAATGCGTGTTTGCTGGCTCCTGCGGGAGTCCGGCAAGGACATCCAACCCATGTACGCGATCGTCAAGACCGGTGGCAAACAATACAAAGCCGAGGCCGAAGGGCTCCTTATCGTCGAGAAGCTCGAAGGCGAGCCCGGCACCGTCGTCAATTTGGACGAGGTCGTGATGGTCTGCGACGGTGACAACGTCAAGGTCGGCTCTCCGTTCGTGAAGGGCGCCTCGGTCACCGCCGAAATCGTCCGACAGGGCAAGGCGAAGAAGATCGTGGGCTTCAACTACAAGCCCAAGAAAAACCAGCGCCGCCGTTGGGGCCACCGACAGCCACAAACCCATCTGCGCGTGAAGGAAGTCCAAGCGGGCGCGTAAGCCCAACCACGAGGTTTCATCCCATGGCACATAAAAAAGGTCAAGGTTCATCCCGCAACGGTCGCGATTCGAACTCGCAGCGCCTCGGCGTCAAGCGCTATGGCGGCGAGTTGGTCAAGGCCGGCTCCATCCTCGTTCGGCAGCGCGGCACGCAGTTCTACCCCGGCCCCAACGTGGGCATGGGCAACGATCACACGTTGTACGCGAAGATCGAGGGTCAGGTGAAGTTCGAAGGGCCGACCGCCCGACGACGCATCGCCGTTTATCCGCACGAGTCCTGATCCCCTAAGGATTCACCAGCGACTGCCGCACCGCCGTCACGCGGATCGGTGCTCCATTGCGCGAGAACGCCATCCGCACCTCGGTTCCCGAGGCGCCCTCCAACAGCCGCTCGACGTCTTTGTCGCTTAGGTTGATCAGGTCCCGACCATCCACACCCAGCAATTGGTCGCCTTCGCGCACACCCGCTTGTTCCGCGGGTCCGCCTTTCACAATCCGAACGACGGTGAACCGCGTGTCGCGCGGTGCCCGGCGAGCGATCAGCCCCACTTCGGCGGGAGCATCATTCTCCACGCGTTCCGAGACCCTCTCGAACCACACGCGCCGCCGACCAAAGTCGATCGTCGTGTTGAAGTGCTTCAAGAACCCGAACCCAACAGTGCCATCCGATTCGGCCGTGCTGGAAGGCAGCGTGATGATGGACCACACGCTGGAGCCGATCGGCACGCCGAACACCGTCATGGGTGGCATGCGCTTGAGAAAGTTGTCCACCAGCCCCGACGCGACATAGGCCTGCTTCAAGAATCGCGGCTCGGCACCGGGCTCCCAAAGGCCCGTGCGCTCCAAGACGTCTCGATGGGTGACCGCGAAGAACGCGTTGCCCGTGTCCAGCGCCAAGGTCATGCGCTTCCCCGAAGGGGCGACGGCGCTCATCTCCAACGAATCGTGCCCGATCGGAAGGAGCCGGGTCAGGAACGTCCGCTCGCCGTCCGGGGTGCGTGTCGAGATGTCGTGGCTCGGTGGATGGAGGACGAGGACCTTGCGGGCAAAGTTGATCTCCAGCACAACGTCCCGGAAGGGCTCGAACCCCAGAATTCCATCCGTGTGCGTGTTGTAGCTGGCCGTCATGTGGCCCATGGGTTTCTGGACGGCGGCCATCTCGGGAGTCGCCAGATCGCGACCGCCCAAGCGCAACGACTTGACAGGCACGGTCTTGGCTTCGAACGAGCCCACGAAATCGCGCAACCTCTGTGTGCCTGAGGCGGCGCCGATGTTCACGCCCTCTTGGATTGCGAGTGTGCCCGAAAAACCGGTATCGAACATCGCCGAAACCTTGCGGCCGTTCACCTCGAGGTCGAGCACGATGGCGTCCGCTCCCACCCGGAACGGGACTTCGACGGCCTGCACCGCCAGGCATCCAACAAGAAGCGTTGCCAACATGAGGTTTGCTCGAATCAGACGTCCGACCCAGAGAAATGGACCAGAAAACGTCCCGTCGCTCTAGCGCGACGCGCGACTTGGGGTACATTGTGCCCCAATCGAAGAACTCCCCCGGAGGGGAGTAGCGCCTGCAACCACAGGGGCGACCGTCGTCAATACGCTCGGAAACGGGCCGGCGCCGCCAGAAACGCGAGACCTCCACCCTTGGCCTTGGGCCAGAGGTGGAGGTTTTTCGGTTTTGGAGACCTATGACGCACGACATTCCATCATGGTTGTGGATCAGCTTTATGGTGCTGATCCTCTCGTTGCTCGCCCTCGACTTGGGCGTGTTCCACCGCAAGTCGCACGAGGTGAAGATCAAGGAGGCGCTGACGTGGAGCGCCGTCTGGATCGCCCTCGGCCTGGCGTTTTCGGGCGTCGTGTATTGGCACTTCTCGGCGCAAGGCGCCGACGTCGGTCGCGAGTACACGATGAAGTACCTCACGGGCTATCTGATCGAGAAAGCCCTGAGCGTGGACAACATCTTCGTGTTCTGGATGGTGTTCTCAGCGTTCGCGGTGCCCGCGGCGTTCCAGCACAAGGTGCTGTTCTGGGGCATCGTGGGTGCGCTGGTGATGCGGGCCATCATGATCTTCGCCGGCATCGAGCTCTTGCACCGGTTCTCCTGGATGGTCTTCGTGTTCGGTGCGTTCCTCATCCTCACCGGCATCAAGATGATCCTGCCCAAGAAGGAGGAGTTCGACCCCAAGACCAGCCCATTGCTGCGCTTGGTGCGTCGCTTCATGCCCGTGACCGACGACTACGAGGGCGACAAGTTCTTCGTCAAGCGGCTCGGCAAGTGGGTGGCGACGCCCTTGTTCGTCGTGCTGCTCGTCGTCGAGTTCACCGACCTGGTGTTCGCCGTGGACTCGATCCCCGCGATTCTGGCGATCACCCCCGACCCGTTCATCGTGTTCACGTCAAACGTGTTCGCGATCCTCGGCCTCCGTGCGCTGTACTTCGCCGTTGGTGGACTGGTGGGCATGTTCCATTACCTGAAGTACGCTCTGGCCACGGTCCTTGTGTGGGTGGGTGGCAAACTGCTGTTCACCGGCTACATGCACCAATGGGTTGGTGACGAGAAGTTCAAGGTGCCGATCGCCCTTTCCCTCGGGCTTGTGGTCGCGCTCGTCGGATCCTCGATGATCGCTTCCCGGATCTGGCCCGCGAAGCAGCACGATCAGCCATGACGCTGGCAAGCCCGGGACCTGCGGGACCGTCCCCCATCGCCTCGGCGGACGCCCGGGGCCCGCACGGTCCCGGGCAATCTTCACTCGACTCGGTAGATTGAGCGTGATGAGCGTGAATCAACACCGGGCGCGCTGGAGAGAGGTCGACGTGCGGGCCACGGACTGGATGGCCCGCAATGGGGTACTGCTCCTTCGACTGAGCCTGGGCGCGATCTTTCTATGGTTTGGGGCGCTCAAGCTCGTCCCTGGGTGGAGCCCTGCCCAAGACTTGGCAGGACGGACCATCGAGCAACTGAGCCTTGGCTTGGTCCAGCCTTCCCTTGCGGTTCCCATCCTCGCCGTGTGGGAGTGCCTGATCGGTCTGGGACTCATCACGGGCGTGTTCATGCGAGCCACCTTGCTCTTGCTCTGGGTGCAAATGATCGGCACGGTAACGCCCGTGTTTCTCTTCCCGAGCGAAGTGTTCATGCAAGTGCCGATCGCTCCGACCCTCGAGGGCCAGTACATCATCAAGAACCTGGTCCTGATCAGTGCAGGAATCGTTCTGGGTGCGACGGTACGCGGTGGCAGGCTCGTGGCCGAGCCAGCCCCCGCGTCGCATCAGGCTTAGGGCAGCGGCCGGCCGGGCGTGGTCACACGGGCAACGGCGTGATCAACCGCCAGCCAGACCATCGAGCCCAGAGCGTTGTCGGTTCGCTTGGCCCCTAGTCGTGCTCTGACCCGCCCTTGGCTGATGAAGCGGGCCGGGCTCGCAACCCGCAAGCTGGCCGTGCCGGCGCCGAGGGCAACGGGAACCGAAACGAAGCGCCTCGCCGAATAGTCCCAAAGGTGCGCGCTCAGCGTGGTGCCTCCAGTGGCCTCGTACTGCCACTCCACACGCAACTCGGTGGGATTGGAGGGTTGCGATTCTGCGACGAACTCGATGCTCATCGCGGCCTCGGGATTTGGGCGGAGGGATCGCAGGCTGATTTCGACGGACCGTCCGTCGTCGGCGAACAGGCGGGAGACCTGGGCCGTTCCCTGAAGGAACCCACCCTGTTCGGCCCGAATCGACGCGGGATTCGCTTCCAACGACTTGGGCAGGAACTCGCGCGCGAGAGCCAGAGCGCGTTCGGCATGAACTTGCCCCTTCTGAAACACCGGGTGGCCTTCGCTGTCCGTTTCGATGTTGGGGTCGGCTGTTTCGGTGAGGATGTACCACACCAACCACGCCGGGGCATCCGGCAACACCGAAAAGACCAACGCCGCGAGCCCTGCCACGAGCGGCGACGCCATCGAGGTGCCACTCAGCAGTTCATACGCGCTGCCGCCATCGTTGTCGATGGACGTGCTCCAGATTTGGTGGGGCTCGCCCGGACCATCGCCACCCGGCGCGGCCAGATGGACCCAAGACCCGTAGTTCGAGTACCACGCTTTGAGGGGTGTGCCGCGCTTGACCGAACCTACGCTCAAGACGCTGGGGTTGGCGGCGGGATAACTCGGCAAGTCGGTGTTGCTGTTGCCCGCGGCGGCGACCAACAGCGTGCCTTGCTCATAGAGCGCCGAGCAAGCGTCGGACACGGCGAACGAAAACCCGCCACCGATGCTCATGTTGACGACGTGCGCCCCCATCTCGCCGATGTACGCCAAACCCTTCACCAGGTCGCTGTACTTATAGGTCGCCGATTCGAAGGCGTTCGGCATGTAGAAGATGTTGACGGGCATCAACTCGACGTTCCAGGCCATGCCCGCAATGCCGAGGCCATTGTTGGCCGAAGCGCCGATGATTCCGAGAACGTGGGTCCCGTGGTTGAGTTGGTCGCGCGGAAAGAGGTGAACCGGGGGTTCCACGTCGGAAGATGCCGTCACGACGTTCCACGGGTGGACGATCCGCCCCGCGAACTCGGGGTGGCTGGTGTCGAACCAGGCGTCCAGCACGGCAACACGAACGTTCCTTGTCCCGGTGGTGGTCAACCAAGCCCACGGCGCGCGCACCTGCTGCGGCGCATACTGCATGGTCGCGTAGTCGGGATCGGTGGGCACGACCTGTGCCTTTCGACCGAGGTAGTTGGGCTCGACGTAATCGAAGAACGGCAACCTCGTCCCAACGGCGGTCAGCATAGCGATGCTCTCAGACGGTGCTTCGATGCGTTGGACGCCGGCAATGCCGAGATCTTCGACCGCGGTGGCACCGGCAGCCGCGAAGATCGCCTTGCTGGCGAATCCGTAAAAGCTGCGGACTCTGGCCAAGGCCTCGCCGGGCACAGCATCTTGTGCGAACGAGGTCGATGCGACGAGGGCTAGCACGAGCAACAGGGTCTTCTTCACAGTCCATAGCCTCCTTGGCGGGGCAAGCGCGCGATCCACGCGCGCAGTTGATTCGATCCGGGGGTGCGCCCGGTTCCGACGAGGAGAGCAGGCTCGGCGGCGTGGGCCGTCGCGGCTTCGAGCGTCATGCCCCGCAAATCGGCGCCAACACCTCGCAGGTAGTCCTCAAGGAACAGCGCACCCGCCTCGCCATCGATCCAATAGGGTTCCAAACGCACGCCTCCAGCACGTCGGGCATGACCCACGGCCGACCACTGGACGCCGCGCGCTCCGCCGATCAATACCGCGTCCGCCGCACCCGTCGGGGCTGGAACGATGCGGTTCGAGCCCTCGAACCACGTCGCTCCATCGACCATGCCCACCATGGCGCTGAAGCCTTGGCCCTGGCCGGTGATCCGCCCCCAGCCATTGCGGAGAAACCACGGGTTGCCTTCGAAGCCAATGGCGTCGGAGTCGAACTGATACGTTCGGTCGCCTTGAGCACCCGTGCCCCCCAAAAAGAAGATGAGGGAGAAATCATTGACGGCGCTCGCAAACGCAAGGTTCTCGAGTCGTTCGGGCAACTCGTAGGTCTGCGGCTGATCGGGGTGGGTGTAACGCCACACGGCGACCACTTGACGGCCGTCAGAGTACGCGGCCAACCCGACCACGGCCGACTCGTCGGCCTCGTAACCCGGGGCGACCGTTTCAGCCATGGCCTCCACGGCCCCACTCGGCGTCGCGAGCACGACCGGAGTCTCGTCGCGCCAGACGCACGCGGTCTTGCGACCTGCAGCGTCCAGCACATATCCCGACACACCCGTCGCGTCCCAGCGGCGGACCACTCCGCCGGCGAAGCCTGAAGGCAACGGCAGGGCGCGCGTCACACCCGCTTCCCACACAAATGGAATCGGGCCAGTCGGCAAGTCGCACACCCCATAAACGCGTTCAACGCCATGGGCGATCGCCGTCGGTCGAACGTTCAGCGCACCGGGCAGGCCCGCGATCTCCTCGAACCAATGCGCTTCGCCAACAGGAATGCGCCGGGGCGGGCTGGCAATCTGTCCGCTCCTCGCGAGCACCGTCGCTTCGCCTTTGGACACGGCCCGCACGGTCCAGCCATCGAGTTCCAGCGCATCGCCATCGATCAAGTCGATGCGGTACGAGCCCTCGGTCAGGGCGACGATCCGTCCATCGCTGGTGCGCGCCTCGATCGGCAACCTCTTCTCCTGCCCAACCACCAGCGACGTCTGCAAGATGGTCAGGCTGGCGGCCTGGGATGTGAACACAAAGGGTCCAAACGACGCGTTGGCCGCATCGAGAAAGGCTTCGGAAGCGGCCTCGGCCACCACGTCTCCCGCCGCACCGGGCTCTGCGTAGAAGCGCAAGTGCGCCCGATAGGTGCCCGACAGGAGGGCGCGCGACAATCGATAGGTCGTTTCCGCCGCCCCTGTCGTTGCCGGCCGATCGGCCGAAAGGGTTGCGACGACGGCATCCCGAGAGTCCAAGACCTCGACGGCGAACGACAAGGCGGACGGAGGCGCGTCCACATCGCGCGAGCGCTCGGGCCAGAAGACGGTGAACTGGGCCGTCACCGCACGGTCGGTGGTCGTCCCGCCTCCGCCGCCGCAACCGAGCGTTGCGACAAGAAGACCGAAGAGGCACACAAGAGCGGCTGGTCGAATCATCGGGCTACGAAATGTACCCTTCAATCGAACCTATACACAATCGGGCCGCACTCGCCGTCACCAAACCCGACGACGATCAGGGAATGCCGTGCTTCTTTTTGTACTCCGCGATCAAGAAGTCCACTCGGGCATCTTTTCGTATCTGGCCCAAATGGTCCCGCATCGCGTCGGACCACTGCATCGCCGACGCCAGCGTGTAGAGACCGCGGATATGAGTGAACAAGGCTTGGGCCGTGGCCTCGTCGTAGGTTTGGGTTTCCGCCGGTTGCGGCGCGGGGTTGGCTTCGGCCTTCACCCTGGCGGCCAACGTGGCCCGGATGGCGTCCATGTTGATCCGGTTGCCAGGACACGTCTTGGTCGTCTTGTACTCCGGATTGTTCGTGATGCGGTTGACCTCTCGGTGCCCAAGCACGACGTTCGACAGTTTGACGCTCAGCGCTTGGTCGGACTTTTGGGCTTCGGCGACCAGCGCTGGCCACAGTCCGTACTTCTTCAGCAGGTTCACCAACAGGGTCATGAGCGCAGCGTTCTGAGCGGACGTCCAGGGGTGGTGGTCGCCGTGGCCGCTCATGCAAATGCCCATGGTGCCGGTGTTGAACCCGGCGACGTGGGCGCCTGCCTTGTCCTCTGCGCGGCCCGGGTTCACCGAGCCGTCGAGGCGGATGACGAAGTGGTAGCCGATCCCTGACCAGCCCCGCTCCTTGTGCCAGGCGTCGATCTGCTGGACCGTGGTGTCGTAGTTCTGGGTCGCCGTGCCGTGGGCAGCGGTATGGAGGAAGATGCGGTTGATCGTACGCATGGTGTTGTGGCTGTGATTGGCGGGACGGATGCCTGACTCCTTCAGCAAACGCGCCCGATGTTGTGGAACGAAGCCGAGAACCTGAAGCGTTCATAATGTCGGCAACCGCCGTTCGGCCAGCATGAAGATCCGCAACTCGACCAAGATTGCCTTTGGGTTCGTCGCCCTGTCTCTCGGCGCGTACTTCGCCTATCAGGCCTGGTCAGACAAGCAGGCGTTCGAACGCAAACTGGAGCCGATAGGACCGCAAAAGGTCAACCTGATCGGCATCGCGCCGGGTTCCGGCTACCAGGTCATCGTCGCCAACCAGATGGCGGCCCTCACGCAAGCCGAGAACGACCAGTTCGCCGCACCCGACGACCGCAGCAACATGGGCGAGGTCTCGGGCCGGAAACGCATCCCCATCCGCGAGCTCATCCGATCGTTGCAAGGCGACGAGGCGGCCTTCAGCGAACTCCTGATGAAGATGAACGACGTGGACCAGAGCACGCTTCCGCGACCGGAAATCGTCTGGACCGCGGCGGACCTCAGGAAGGCCCTCGATGGCGACCCCGAACTCAAGGCCAAGCTGGAATCGCAGCTCAACATGACTCTGGACGGCGAGCCGCTTCCCCAGCTCAGCAAGGACGCTCTCTTCGACGGGATCTGGATCCGCACCCCAGTGACAATGGACGTCACCGTCGCCCAACAGAGGCGGACGCTCACCGGGTACATCCAACGACCTTACCGCCCTGCCCTCCTCCGCAACTTGGAGGAAAAGATCCGCGAAAAGTTCGACCTCACCGACGCGTTGCTGGCTGGATACTACAGGGAACTCGCACAACCCATCTGGGACGGCGAAAAGCCGAAAGAGAGCATCCGCCAGCAACTGGAGTCGCGCATCGACACCGAACACATGGGCGACCTCACCGCGGCACCCCAGCGCGTCATTCAGAACTCGGAATTCGTGATCAACGAGAGCCACATCGAATCGGTCAGCTATTCGAGCTATGCAGGAGGCCGCGGGGCCACGCTGCACGACCTCAAGCTCAAGCTCACCGAAGAGGGACGCATCCGGCTGTGGCAGTACAGCCGCAAGCCCGGAGGCATGGGGTCGCAACTCCTGTTCGTCGTGGACGGCATTCCCATCGCTGCGCCTCGCGTCACGACCGATTTGGCCGGCCGAGAAGTCACAATAAGGCAACTTCCCGACGAAGGCTTGGTGAAAGACGCCATCAGCCTCATCGAAAGCGCCAAGAAGCCATCGTAAGCCTATGAAACCCATCCAAGTGTGCATCGCCGCCCTCGCGTTGATCTCCGTTGGCTGCAAAGGGGGCGGAGGCAGCGGCTACCAGCCCGCGCCGGCGCCCAAGGTCGAACCCGCCAAGGTCGAACCGGGCAACGAGGCGGTTCTTTTGCCAGCGACCGTTGGCAACAAATGGGTCTTCGAAATCGAGGGTGAAACCTCCGTGTCGGGCAGCAAGATGCTGAGTCGGGCGACGGCCACCTATGAAATCGAATCCGTCAAAGATACGCCCCGCGGCAAGGAGATCACGTTCAAGGTGACCACCAAAGGTGTGGACAACAGCACCCGCACGAGCAAGCAGATGTGGCTGATGGACGCCAAGGGCATCTACCAAGTGAACGGCGGTCAGAACGCTTTGCCCTACGAACCGCCCCAGCCTTTGGCTCTGTTCCCAGCCACCGCAGGCGACCCTGTCCCCTTCAAGGGAACCGGTCCCGTCGCCACGGGTCTCAGGGGGTCGTTCTCTGGCAAGGTCCAGTGCAACGGCAACCAGGAAGTGGACACCGGCAAGGGCCGCTTGGGCGGCATCGCCTTCGCCAGCCAGGGTGACTGGAGTGGCCCCGATTCGGCCGGAAAGACGGCCACAGGCAAGTTCGGAATGGTCATTTGGTTCGCACCGAACGTGGGCTTGGTCCGCGTGCGGCAGGAGTTGACCGGTCCCAACGCCGGAGCCTTCCAAACCCTCCGCCTGATCGACTACGAGGTGAAGTCATGAAAACCAAAGCACTCTTGATCCTGCTGGTCTGTTCGCTTGGCTTGATCGGCTGCAATCAGGACACCAAAACGCCGCCCGAGGCGAACAACAAGCCGCCTCAGGAATCCGAAGCGCCCGAGCCCAGTCTGTCCGAAGTGCCCGCCGACCTGAAGCACGCCGCCTTCGAGTACTACGGTCTGACGAATCCCAAGCAAGTGGACATGGAGATCGTCGTGGATGGCGGCGCTCGCGTGCTGTCGGGCACCCAGACCGTCAAATTGGTTTCGATCGAAGGAGGCAGTGCCGTCTTTCGCATCGAACGCACGGGCCAGCTCGCCACGCTCGGGAGCATGGATGTCTCCGTCGAGAAGGACGGCCTGTACGCCAAGAGTGCTTCGATCGGCCAGATCAGCCGCTCGCTGGAACTGCCCGCCGATCTTGCCGTCGGCAAGGAGTGGACATCCGAACTCAAGCTGGAAAGTTCCGGGGGCGAAATGGCACAGAAGAGCACGATGAAGGCCGTCCGCACCGAAACGGTGAAGACCAAGGCGGGCGAGTTCAAGGATGCCCTGCGTGTCGAAGGGACGGGAACGGGCACCTTCAACGGACAAGCGATGACGATGAAGATGACCGGCTGGTACGTCAAAGGCGAGGGTCCCGTCAAACTCCAAACGGAGATGACGAAACCGGACGGCACGAAGACGACTCAGTCCATCGAACGAACGTAAGGAAGAATTAGGATGATCCTTTCGCTGATCTGCGCCTTGACGCTCGCCCCGCCGGCGCGCGAGTTCTTCCCGTTGGTGCCTGGAACCGTCTGGCACTATGACGACGGAGGCAAGCCGCGCAGCATGCAGTCCAAGGACACGGTCGGTCAACCCGTGGATATCGGCGGTCGCAAGGCCATTCCGGTCATTTCGACTCTGGCGGGAGTGGAAGCCGAGGTCATCTATTACATCGACGAGGGAGACACCATTTCGATCGTCGCGTACCAGAAGGGCAAGCCCCTGGAGGTTCCCATGCCCGTCCTGAAGGTCACGGACAAAACGGAGAAATGGGACTACGTGGGCGAAACGTACTTCGCGGGCGGCAAAGTACCCCTCAGAATGAAGGCCGAGTCCAAAAAGGGCCGCATCCGCAAAGTCTTGGGCAAGGATGTCGAAACATGGGAATCTTCGTACGACGCGACTCTCGGCGACGGCGTGACTGCGACGATGGTCAAACAACGAGCCGTGTATGCGCGAGGCATCGGGCTGGTGGAGATGACCAACGAAGGTCGGATCGGCAAGAACGTCCACAAGCGCACCCTCACACTGGTCCGCTTCGAGCCGGGGCAACCCGATACGCCTTGATTTCGCGACTCTTGCTCGTGTCTCTTGTTGGGATCGCGCTCGCCGGGTGCGAGCCGCCACCCGAGGCCGTGCCCCGCTTCGAGGGACGCACCATCCTGAACCGTGCGTCGTTCAAGCCAGGAGTCGCTCCCTACAAGTCTGGCGAGCTGATTCTCGCGGAAAGGACCAGCATCCCCATCGAACTGGTGCGAACGCAAGGTACGGAGCGCGGTCTCGTCATCTTCGAGTGCATCGCCCATGGCGAGGTGGTGGACCGCGAGGTCTACCAAGACCTTGAAGAGTCGTTCAGCTTGGTTTCGAAAACGGGCGAATCGTTCGACCCTCCCCTGCCCTTGATCGTCTACCCCGTGCGTGTGGGCGAGACCAAGCCGTTCGAATGGAAGGGCAAAGTGTTGGAGGGCGAGGTGCCGACAAACGCTCACGCCATGGTCACCGTGCTGGACGAACCCTCCAACCTGCCTGCTCCCTTTTCCGAGACGATCCGCGTGAACGTGGCGCTCAGCCTTCATGGGCCTGGAGACCCGACCAAACGGGAGCTGGCTTTCTGGTTTGTCGAGGGCCGAGGGCTCGTCAAGCGGAGTTTCGGCGCCCTTGACACGCGGCAACCCGCTCAACCGTAGGGAATGCCATGCGCTCTGCGACCACCACCCGATCGCTGAACTCCGCAGAAGCACGGCTCGGGCCCGACTTTGCCCTGATGCTGATCGTGCTGGCGCTCATCGGCACGGGGCTGCTCACGCTGTTCAGCGTCAGCGATGGCCGAGAGGATAGCAAGTACCTGCGCCAAGCCCTCAACGTGGCTGTCGGCATCGTGCCCTTCGCGATCTTCGCGTTCGCCAACCCCATCGCGTGGCGCAAGTTTGCTTCGACCCTTTACGGGATCAACCTCGCCATGCTGTTGTCCGTGTTGGTTGCGGGCACGACCGTCAACGGAGCCAAGCGCTGGATCGAGATCGGACCGCTACAGTTCCAACCCAGCGAGATGGCGAAGCTCAGTCTGGTCTTGACCCTCTCTGCGTTCTATGCCAACCGGTTGGGAGACGTCCGCCGCTTTTCAACGTTCGCGCTGTCCTTCGTCCACTTGGCGGTGCCGATGGCGTTGGTGTTCAAGCAACCACACTTGGGCGCGAGTCTAGTGCTGGTGGTGGTCTGGCTGTCGGTCTCTCTGTACGCCGGAGTACCGAGACGGTTTGTACTGGGTTCGGTGCTTCTCGGAGCCGTATTGCTGGGGGGAGCCTACTTCCTCCCCGGCGTTCTGAAGGACTACCAAAAGCAACGCGTCCGGGCTTTGTTCGTCTACGATGCGGCCGGCCACAGCTACCAAACGGATCGGGCAGAGATCGCGTTCGGGGTGGGCGGCGTGACCGGAACCGGCTTCCTCAAAGGCCAGCAAAAGAAGAACGGGTTCATCCCGGAGCAGGACACCGACTTCATCTTCACCGTCATCGGCGAAGAGGGCGGATTCCTTGGTTGCGTCATCGTGCTGTCGCTGTTCGGGGCCTTGTTCTACCGAATCTGGCTGGTCGGCTACGTCACGCGGGAACCCTACTACAAAATGGTCGTGGGGGGAATCTTGGCGATGATCGGCTTCCACACGCTGGTGAACTTGGCCATGAACCTGCAACTCGGGCCCGTGGTGGGCCTGTGGCTCCCGTTCTTGAGCTACGGCGGCACGGCCATGTGGCTCTGCCTCGCGTGCATCGGGCTGCTCCTGGCGATCCGCTTCCGCGAAAAGCCGATCCTGTTCTAAGTGCCGGTTTGGCTAGGGTTCGGCTGAGGTTGGACGCCGGGCCAAGTCTTCAGTATTCGGGGCTCAGGATTCAGGATCGGGTCCGGAGTTCCCCTCTTCCACCGCGGCCTGCTCGCGAACTCCAATCGGGCCTTGCCGGTGGGAGAGAGGCTAGGGGTGAGGCTCGGGACTTTGGCGGGCCGAACCGCAACCGAACCCCACCGAGCCTGGATTCCGGGGTGCCACGGTCTGACCGGGCCCGACTACGATGCGCACACTAGGAACGTCCCCGCCCGGCAGACCGTGCTCGTCTCCCGATCGCCGAGTGTGACGAACCCTCCCAAAGTGCCTTGAAAGGTGAAGGCGACCAGCAATTGCACCAACACAGCCTTCCATGTCCAATTTCCCGGAACTGGCGAGAGTGAACGTGAATCGTGAATGTGTCGGCACCTCTGTTGGGGGGGTGAAGGGAGTGTGAATCGTGAATCGTGAGTCATCGGCCGATTGAATGGAGTTCCACTGCCAACCACCTACTCGAGAGAGGGTGGTACAGTCCCTCCGATGACGCCGCGAGCCAGGATCGAACGCGCCTTCGCTCGCCTGGCCGAGCGGCCCGGCTACACCGACCGCTACAACCAGCGGCAGCTCGCCTGGCTCATCGAAGAACGGTACGCCGAGGGCAACAGCGGGGCCTACGAGGCGCCGACCGGGCTGGGCAAGTCGCTCGCCGCCCTCATCCCGGCGCTGGCCTACGCCGCCGAAGGCAAGCGCACGGTCATCGCCACGTACACCAACGTGCTGGCCGAGCAGTACTGGCGCAAGGACCTGCCGTTGGCCCTCGAACTGCTCGACGACGTTTGGGGCGAAGCCAAGCCGACCGTGGCGTTCCTCATGGGTCGCCAAAGGTACGCCTGCCTGGCCCAGCTCGACAACGAACCGCACACGCTGGCAGAAGCCTATCGCGACCGAGCCACGTGGGGCATCGAGTCCGAGTTCCGCACGTTAAGGCTCGCCGTCGGACGCGAGGCGACAGCGCTCTGGCGGCGCTTAGCCGGCCCGCCGGTCTGCCCGGCCAGGCTCTGCACCCACTATCAGGACTGTTATTACTACTCGGCGCGGCGATCGGCGGAACGGGCGGGCGTCGTGATCACCAACCACGCCGTGGTGCTTCAAGACGCTGTGATGCGCGACGCCTCGGAAGGCGACCAACTGTTGCTCGGCAAGTTCGATGCCCTGATCGTGGACGAGGCCCACGACTTCGTCGCCGCCGCACAGGCCGCCTTGGAGTTCGAACTCAGCGACAGATCGCTCACCACGATCCTCGGCTTGACTGGTCGTATGGATCAGACCATCGCGCCACTGGCCAATCAGGCAGGGGCCCTGCCCGAGTGGAACCGCGTTTACGGCGCGTTCCGCGCCGACTTGGAGACGGCTCGCCGCGACCTGAGCTTGATTGGGGAAGAACATACGGGCATCTTGGAGATCGCGCCCGCCGATCTCGCCGAACACCCCGCTGTTTCCTCGCGACGCGCCACCACCATCCGTCCCCTGATCGAGCGACTGGGCGAACATCTCGCTCTGTCCGTCAAGGCGTTCCTCGATGGGGCACAGGCCATCGTCACGCGATGGAAGGACGACGAGTCGCTTCGTGGGACGGCCATGCGCGAAGCGCAAGATTGCTTGCGCAACTATGGGATGTTCTTGCGAGAATACGCCCACGGATGTCGCGGACTCATCGCTCCGATTGGGGCGTCGGTCTCGTTCGTCGGGCACGATGGCGCCGCTCCAACAGCCAGGCTCGAACCCGTAGACCTCGCGGAACCACTAAGGAACCTCGTTTGGAACCCGAACGGGGTCACAATCGCGATGTCGGCCACACTTGCCATCGACGGTGGGTTCGACTTCTTCAAGCGCACAACTGGAGCGGATCCGCACTCGACCGAAGTGCTGGCCTCGCCGTTCGACTATTCGAGGCAAACGGCTCTGTACCTGCCTCCGATCGGCGCAGTCCCCGATCCCAGCGAAGCCCGCAAGCGTGGATTGGAGGGTCCGTACTTCGACGCGGTGGCTCACCAGATCGCCGACATCGTGGCCCACATGGGCGGCCGAACATTGGCCCTGTTCCACAGTCGCCGCGAGATGGAAGAGGTGTACCGGCGCATCGAACCGCGCGAGGATCTGCCGATCTATATGCAGCGTGGCACTGGGGTCGCCAGCGTAGGCGAACGGTTCAAGAACGAAGAGCGTGCATCCTTGTTCGCCGTGAGATCGTTCTGGACCGGCTTCGATGCCCCGGGAAAGACGCTCTCGTGCGTGGTGCTGGTCCGCGTGCCGTTCGAGGTTCCCGTGGACCCGCCGCAGTTGGCCCGCCAGGCGTGGATGGAGAGCAGGGGCGAGAACCCGTTCTTCTCGTGGACGTTGCCCCAAGCCAAGATGATGGTGCGCCAAGGGGCGGGCCGACTCATCCGCCGCGACGCCGACCACGGCGTGATCGCCATCCTCGACCCACGAGTGCGAACCAAGCGATACGGCGAAGCCATCCTCGAGAACCTGCCCTCCGGCATGACAATGTGCGAGGACTTCTTGGAAGCGATGGTCCACGCCGGCCTTGAATAGGCGGCGGTTACAATGGAACCATGCGCTGGAAAGGCAGGCGGCAAAGCGACAACATCGAAGACCGAAGGGGCAGCGGCGGCTTGGTGGCTGGCGGCGTGGGCACGCTGGTCGTGGCGGTCATCGTGTTACTGCTCGGGGGCGATCCTGCGGCGTTGCTGGGCGGCTCGGGTGGCCCGACGACCGGCGAACCCCCTAATCCCGAAGCCAAGGAGTTCGTCGCCGTGGTCTTGGCGGACACCGAAGAGGTCTGGCGCGAGCAGTTCGAGAAGTTGGGCCGAACCTACGAGGAGCCTCGATTGGTCCTGTTCACCGGCATGGTCGAATCGGCTTGTGGAACGGCATCCTCGGCGATCGGGCCGTTCTACTGCTCCTCCGACAGCACGATCTACATCGACCTCGGCTTCTACGAGGACCTGAAGACGCGCTTCGGCGCTCCGGGCGACTTCGCCCAGGCCTATGTGATCGCCCACGAGGTGGGCCACCACATCCAGAACCTCTTGGGGGTGGCTGGACGAGTCCACGAGCAGCGGCGCCGACTCTCCGAGACCGAGGCCAACAAGCTCTCGGTGAGGATGGAGCTTCAGGCGGACTATTACGCCGGAGTGTGGGCCCACCACGCGCGCTATATGGCCTCGCTCGACGAGCAGGATATCCAGGAGGCGCTGCGCGCCGCCGAAGCCATCGGCGACGATGCGATCCAGCGCAAAGCGCAGGGTCACGTGGTGCCGGACTCGTTCACGCACGGTACGTCCGAACAGCGGCGTCGGTGGTTCCTGCAGGGCTGGCGCACGGGCGATCCCAAGGGCGGAGACACGTTCAGGGCGTCGCGCCTTTAGGAGCATCCTTGGCGCACCGAAATCCGACGTGCATCAGCCCCGTATCGGGCGAGGACTTCATTCTCGCAGTCGGACGGTACCCTCTGCAATAATTCGCTGCGCAAAGAAACGACCCGCCTCGGAGCACCTTCTTGGGTTGGTCGGGCTCGTCGGGGTCGAACGATCCGGGTGGCCCCTGCGGGTTCCTCGTAGCTGCAGAGGCGTAGGCGTCGGGGCGGTACCAGTCCGCGCACCACTCCCACACGTTGCCGGCCATATCGTAGAGTCCCCACGGGTTCGGCGCAAACGAGCCGACAGGAGCGGTCGTCAAATAACTGTCCCTGTTTTCGTTCCTGATCGGGAACTCTCCCTGCCAGATGTTGGCTTGGGGCGCATCGTCGTCGAACGGATCGTCGCCCCAGATCGCGGCAGGCTGTGCGCGCCCCGCTTTAGCGGCGTACTCCCACTCCGCCTCGGTGGGCAACCGCTTGCCCGCCCACTTCGCGTAGGCCAAGGCGTCTTCCCAAGCGACTTGCACGACCGGATGGTCGCCCTTTCCCTCGATGGTGCTGTTTGGCCCCTCGGGGTGACGCCATTGGGCTCCAGGTACATACGCCCACCCATCGCCCTCTATGAAGACCGCGGCTCCGGGAACGAGCCGCTCCCGAGGAACGCCCTGAAAGTCGTCTGCCTTGGGTGTGCGTTCGGCAACGGTCACATAGCCAGTGGCTTCGACGAAGGCCGCAAATTGGTCGTTGGTGACCTCGTGCGTGTCCAAATAGAAAGCGTCCACGCTCACTCGGACGGGCGGTTCCTCGTCGGAAAGACCCCGATCGGTGCCAAGAATAAACTCTCCGCCCCGTACAAGCACCATCCCCGGCGGCGCGACCTCCGCAACCGCTCGAGAACTCTCTGCCGGCGGACTGGCACAGCCCGCGATGCAGACCGACCCTGCAAGCCAGATTGCCGAGCGAAACATCACCGGGAACGATGATAGCGCGATGCGGGTAACGTGCGCGCATGGTTGCCTGCTTGGCGCTGGCGCTCGCAACGTCTCAGACGGCTCCGCCGAACATCGTGGTCGTGTTCTCGGACGACCATGCCCGAGCGGCCATCTCCGCCTACGGCTCGAAACTGATCCAGACCCCGGCGCTCGACCGGCTCGCCCGCGAAGGCGTCCGGTTCGACCGGCACACGACCGGCAACCCGCTTTGTGCGCCCAGCCGTGCGTCGTTGCTCACCGGCAAGCACAGCCACGCCAACGGGCACAAAGACAACACGACATCTTTCGACCCCAGCCAGCCCACCTTCCCCAAGATGCTGCAGAAGGCGGGCTACGAGACGGCGGTCGTGGGCAAGTGGCACCTGGTCTCCAACCCCACCGGATTCGACTTTTGGGAGGTGCTGCCCGGGCAGGGTGCGTACTACAACCCCGAGTTCATCACGCCTTCGGGGCGCTTGCGTCGGCAGGGCTACTCGACCGAGATCATCACCGAGCGCGCGCTCGATTGGCTGCGCCAACCGAAGACCAAGCCGTTCTTCCTGCTGGTCGGGCACAAAGCCCCGCACAGGCAGTGGGCACCCGGCCCCAACGAGTACGCCTTGTTCCAGAACACCACCTTCGCTGAGCCGCCCACGCTTCGCACCGACTACGCATCCCTGAATTCAGAGGCGAAAACGGTCTTGATGCGCATCGACAAGCACTTGCGGATCAGGAACGACCTGCTGGTGGGCTTCCCGCCGCCCGGGCTCAACGCAGAACAGACGGCGCGGTGGAAGCAGTCGTTCGACGCGCAAGACGCCGCATACAGGTCCAGGCTCGAACGAACCGGCGACCTGCTGGGCACGAACTATCAGCGCTACCTGCAGAACTACCTAAGGTGTGTCGCGGCGGTCGACAAGAGCGTCGCCACGCTCATGGACGAACTCGACCGGCACGGGCTCGCCCAGAACACGGTGTTCGTCTACGCTTCCGACCAGGGTTTCTTCCTCGGCGAGAACGGCTGGTACGACAAGCGGTGGTTCTACGAGCCCTCGGCAGGGACGCCGCTCTTGGTGCGTGTTCCCGGCGGCCGTCCCTCGGTCGTTTCGCAGGTGACGTCCCACGTCGATCTGGCGCCGACGATCCTGGATTGGGCGCGCGTGCCTGTGCCCGCCGACATGCACGGGAGGTCTCTGGTGCCGTTGCTGCGCGGCGGAAACGAGGAGCGGCCCGCGGCTTATGGGCACTTTTACGAAAGCAACGACGACGATCACAAGGTGCCCAAGTGGGTGGGCGTGACGACATCGCGGCACAAGGTGATTTACTATTACGAGCTGGGCGAGTGGGAACTGTTCGACCTCCAATCCGACCCGCTCGAACGCCACAACCTGTGGCTGACCAGTCCGGTTGGACTGAAGCGGGAGATGATGCGGCTGCTCCAGACCCGTCAGAAGGAACTTGGCGAGGAGCCCTGGATCCGGTCCCGGGTGGACGCCGCAATCCGTGCAGCTTGGTGACTCGGGTCAAGCAATGAGGGTTCGGGTTGGGGACAAGTGGCTGCCGGACTAGGATTCGAACCTAGACGTGCGGCACCAAAAACCGCTGTCCTGCCATTAGACGATCCGGCAAACCAGAGCCGATTGTACCCGCGCACTTCACCGAGCTTCGGGAGACGGGCGGAGCAGGATCAGCACGTCGCCGGACTGAACCGTTGCGGATTGGGTGTCCCCGAACGTGAGCCGCTCGGATCCGCGCCGGAGCGAAAGGGCCACCGCGCCATGTCCGCTTGCCACGTCGCGAGCGGCCTTGCCGAAGTCTCCCGGCTGGACCGAGTAGTCGTCGATCTCTGCGCCGCGACCATGGTCGAGCAACTCCTCCAAGAACGCCGCCGAAGAGGGCGACTCGGTCGATGCGGCGAGAAGCCGACCGCCAGCTACCGAGGGCGCGATGACCACGGACGCCCCGCTTCGCTCGACCAGCCGCACGTTCTCGTCCTCCCGCGCCGCCGCCACGATCGTCACCATTGGGTTCAAATCGCGCGCCGTCAAACAGATGAGCACGCAGTCGGAATCCGAATTGGGAGCGACGATGACGTGTGCAGCCCCGCCGATCCCGGCCTCGACCAGGTGACGCTCGCGCGTGGCGTCGCCGCGAATGGCCGTGAGTCCCATGCCCGCTGCCAGCTCGAGCGCATCCGGGTCGCGCTCGACCACAAGCAGGTTGCTCGCGGGCACCCCGCGCGACAGGAGCTCTTCGGCGGCGGCCCGGCCCTTGACGCCGAACCCGCAGATGATCGTGTGGCCTTTCATGGATTTTCTTAGGCGGGAGAGGTGGAGCGCTTCGATCGAGCGGCGCAACAGGAGGTCGTATGCGGTGGTCAGGAAGACCAACCAGATCACGACGCGAATCGGCGTGATCGCGAACGTCACGATGCCCGTCGCCCAGTTCGAAACGGGAACGATGTCGCCATAGCCCACCGTCGTGATCGTGACCACGGCGAAGTACAGAAGGTCGAGGGGTGAGAGCGAGCCGTCGCGGTTGTCCCGAATGCCCTCGCGCTGCATCCAAAGCAACAGCCAGACCAAGACCGTCAACACGAGAATCGCCAAGACCCTCAACCCCAACCCGCGCCAAGGCGACTCGGCGGGCAGGTAGATGCGGCGGTCGGCGTAGCGGTCGGCCATGGAGACGCGGATCACTCTACCATGGGGCCGAATCTCGCGAACCCAAACGGGTTCAACTTCCGTCCCTTTGGTTGAGCGTTTCCAGCGTGATCAGAATCGTCGGCCTTCAACGCAGCGCCCACCCGGATGGCGAGTTCGTCCTGCTTCAGAATCAGGGCTTGATCCGTGAGTGCCCGAGGGGCCATGTCGTGCTGTCGGATGGCGCGATCCAAGCCGGCGAGCTGGACTGCGGGGCGTACGTCTTTCAATCGCTCGAGCCAATTCCGACGGGCGCCTACCTATTGCTCCGCACGGGACACGGTGAGGACAGGTGGATCCGATCGAAGGACGGCGCTCTCGTCTACGTCGTGTTTGCCCGACGGAATGCTCCGCTATGGCCCGAGTGTTACGGCGGCCTTCACGTGTTGCACACGCAACATTCGTTTGTGGAGCGCGAGCCAGTCTGCGTGGGCTAGGCCCACCCGCGCGACGTGCTTCATGTAGAATGTCCTCTACATGATCGTCCGGTACGACACTCCGTTCCAGCTCTCGGGAGCCTTCGAGCCGAAGGGCGATCAGGCGTCGGCCATCGAAGGTTTGTTGGAAGGCCTCGAGTCGGGTTACCGCTACCAGACATTGCTCGGCGCCACGGGAACGGGCAAGACGTTCACCATGGCCAGTGTGATTGCCCGCGCCCAGCGGCCCGCGCTGATCATCGCCCACAACAAGACCCTCGCCGCCCAACTGTGTCAGGAGTTCCGCGCGTTCTTCCCCGAAAACTCGGTCCAGTACTTCATCAGCTACTACGACTACTACCAGCCCGAAGCCTACGTTCCGCAAAGCGACCTGTACATCGAGAAGGACTCCAGCACGAACGAGGAGATCGAGCGGTTGAGGCACGCAGCGACCCATGCGTTGCTCGAACGTCGCGACGTGGTCGTGGTGGCGAGCGTGTCGTGCATCTACGGATTGGGCTCGCCGAGCGAGTACGCCGAATCGGTGCTCACGTTCGAGGTCGGCGTGGACTTCAGCCTGCAAGAAGTGTTGCAGAAGCTCGTACAGATGCAGTTCACCCGAAACGAGATGGCGCTTCAGCGGGGCACCTTTCGCGTGCGCGGCGACACTCTGGAGATCCAGCCCAAGGACGAGGAGGTCGTCACGCGCATCGAGTTCTTCGGAGACACCGTGGAACGCATCCGGCTGTTCGACCCGCTGACGCAGGACGTGATCGACGAGCCCACGAAGGTCAGCGTGTTTCCAGCGACCCACTACGTCACACCCTGGGAACGGTTGGACGAGGTGCTCGAGATGATCACCGCCGAGCGCGACGAATCGGTGGAGCGGTTCCGCTCGCAGGGCAAGTTTCTCGAAGCGCAACGCCTGGAGCAACGCGTCAACTTCGACCTTGAGATGATGCGCGAAGTGGGCTTTTGCAGCGGCATCGAGAACTACTCGCGCTACTTCGACGGCCGTGCGGTCGGGACGCCGCCGTACACGTTGCTCGACTTCTTGCCCTCGGACGCCATCGTGTTCATCGACGAGAGCCACCAGACCATCCCGCAGATCCGCGCCATGTTCAACGGCGACCAGCAACGCAAAGGGGTCCTCGTCGAGTACGGATTCCGTCTGCCGAGCGCGCTCGACAACCGCCCGCTCAAGTTCGACGAGTTCCGCGATCGTGTGAGGCAGTGCATCTTCGTCAGCGCCACGCCAGGGCCGTTCGAGACTGAGAACGAGTCGAATCGAGTCCAACAGGTCATCCGCCCAACGTACATCCTTGATCCCGAGATCGAAGTCCGCCCGACGCACGGTCAGATCGACGACCTGATCAACGAGATCCAAAGGCGCATTGAAAAGGGTCAACGCACACTCGTGACCACCCTGACGAAGCGCATGGCCGAGGACCTCACCAACTACCTTCAGGAACTCGACATCAAGGTCCAGTACATCCACTCGAACGTCCACTCGCTCGAGCGGCCCGAGATCCTGCGCGATCTACGGCTCGGAGTTTACGACGTGGTCGTCGGCGTCAACCTGCTGAGGGAAGGCCTGGACCTGCCGGAAGTGACTCTGGTCGCGATCCTCGATGCGGACAAGGAGGGCTTTTTGCGCTCCGAAACGTCGCTCATCCAGACCATCGGCCGTGCGGCGCGCAACGTGGATGGCACGGTGATCATGTACGCCGACGAGGTGACGGATTCGATGCGCGAAGCGATCGAGGAGACCAATCGCAGGCGCGAAGTTCAGGCGCGTTACAACGAGGAGCACGGCACCCAGCCCACGACCATCGCCAAAGAAGTCCGCGAGACCGTCCGAGCCTACAAGGTGGAAGCCGTCGCCGAAGTGATGGCGCAGTACAACGCCGAGGTGTCGTCCAAGTCGCCGATCCGCGCCGAAGATGTGCCCATCCTCATCGACGCGTTGGAGAAGGAGATGAAGGACCTGGCCAAGGCGATGGAGTTCGAGAAGGCCGCGGAGATTCGCGACCAGATTCAGGGTTTGAGGAAGATGCTCGGTCTGGGCGAGGGTCGGCTCGGGCGAGATCGGCGTCGGCTCCGCCGCCCTGGGCGTCCATAATGAAGCCATGAAGGTTGTCGTGTTCGGCGCGAGCGGGCGTGTGGGTCGGCGAATGGTCGAATACGCCCTGGAAGCGGGTCACGAGGTGACCGCATTCGTGCGGCACCCGATCGACCTGCGAAACCACCCCAGCGCGGGCGGTTTCCGCGTCGAGGTGGGTTCGATCCGCGAGCGCGAAACGGTCACCCGCGCGATGACGGGCCAGGACGCCGTGTTGTCGGCGCTTGGCATGCCACGCATCGACCTTCCGTCGCGCCTGCTTTCCAACGCGATGAAAGCGATCGTCGCCGCCATGCGCGCCCGCGACGTGCGGCGGATCGTGGCCGTTGGCAACGGCGGGGTTCTCGACCGGCGCAGCGGTGGCCCGGTGTTCCGGTCGCCCAACTTCCCGGCGGAGTACTTCCATGTGGCGAACGACCACTACAGGGCATTGCGCGTTTTGGAGAAGACGGCGCTGGACTGGACGTTCGCCTGCCCGGCCACCATGCCTTCAGGCGAACGGACGGGCAAGGCGAAGGTCGAAGTGGACCATATGCCTGACGGCGAGTATCGCGTGTCGGTCGAGGACGTGGCGGCGTTTTGCATCGCCGAGTTGACGGCTCGCGAGCATCTACGCCAAAAAGTCGGTCTTTCGTATTGACCTGGCGACGTACCGTGCGGCACCGCTTCAGTCGGCCCGAGCGGGTCGTCCGCCGCGGGCGACGGGGATCGGGTTGTGGATCTCCTCACCGTCGGAAACCCGGAACAGCGGGTGCGCCGAATACTGGATCACATAGGCCTTCCGCATGCCCGAAGAGCGATTCGGGCCGCTCTTGTGCAGGCACAAACTCGGGAAGGCGATCATCGAGCCAGCCCGGATCGGCACTTGAATGCCCTGATCGGGCGCATCCGAGGGATATCCCACCAGCCCGATGGATGTGGCCTCGTGCGGGCGCAAGCCGTCGGTGTGCGAGCCGGGCAACACCGAGATGCAACCGTTCTCGGTCGTCGCGTCGGTGATCGCCAGCCAAAGCGTGAGGTACGGCGCGGGCCGAACGGGCGTGTAGGCGTCGTCCTGGTGCCAGGGGAACTCCTTGTCGCCCTCGGGGTGCTTGTACACGGTCTGATTCCAATACAGGTCGGTGTCGCCCGTGCCCAGAAGCCGGGTGGAGAGTTCGACGAATTCGGGCCTTGTCACAAAGGCGCGTACGGTCTCGTCCTCTTCGGCGATGTACGCCGTGAACGCGATCTCGCCGGCCCGGCTGATGCCGCTGTCGCCCTCGGCGCGCAACGCTTCCTCATGCTTGCGGAAGTGGGCCTCCAGCGCTTGGTCGAGCGCCGCCATGGTCGGGGCGTCGAACACGTCTTCGAGCACCACGAAGCCGAGTTCGTGGTACTGGGCCACTTGGTCATCGGTCAACAACACGTTGCGGATTGTGCCACGACGCAGATCGTCATGGGCGGACATCAGTCGTCAAAACGAGCAAAATCCTTGCCGCAGTCTTCTCGGATAATAGGAACATTCGTGGCTGCGCCAACCCACGTCCCGACCGTTGCTCCCTTGCGCCTGACTTATCTGGCGTGCGGTATGGCGTTCGTCGCCCTCGGCTTCATCGGCCAGTTCGTCCCGGTGCTACCGACCACGATCTTCTACATCTTGGCGCTGTTCTGCTTCAAAAGGTCGAGTCCGAAGTTGGAAGCGTGGTTGCTCGATCGGCCCGTGGTCGGTCCGATCCTGCGCGAATGGGACGAGACCAAAAGTCTGCGGCCCGCGACCAAGCGCCTGATTTTGACCGTGCTTTGGAGCAGCCTGGCCCTTTCGGCCGTCTTGGTCCGCAAGCCGACGGTGTGGACAATTCTTGCCGTCTGCGGAGTCGGCGTCACGTGGTACATCGCTACGCGTCCGGTCCTTCTGGACCCTGAAACGCCCGTGCCATAATCGTCCTTCGCATGGCCGAGCCCCACGACGACCGATTTCGACTCGAGCCCGACCAAGCCCTGCTCGTCGCGGAGCGATTCGGCACGCCGGCCTACGTGGTAGGTGAAACGCACTTTCGTTCCCGGATTCGCCGCTACCGAGCGGCGTTCCAAGCGGCCTACGCCGACAGCGAACTGACGTTCGCCAGCAAGGCCAACAGCACGCTCGCCCTCATCGCCATCGCATACCAGGAAGGCTGTCTCATCGATACGGCCAGCGAAGGCGAGTTTCGCGCCGCTCTCGCCGCCGGGGTGCCGGCGTCACGGTGCCATCTGCACGGCAACAACAAGACCTCGGGCGAACTCACGTTCGCCATGGAGCAGGGCATCGGCCAAATCGTCGTGGACCACTTCGACGAGATCGAGGCGATCGCCACACTGTCCGAAAAGCTCCCTTGCCCCGAACTCGTGTTGCGTCTGGCGCCGGGCGTTGACCCCGTCACTCACGCAAAGATTTCCACGGGTCAGGCCGACACCAAGTTCGGGTTCAACATCGCCGACGGTTCCGCCGAGGAAGCCACGAGGCGATGCCTGGAAAAGCGTTTGCCTCTGGCGGGCTTTCACTGCCACGTCGGCTCGCAACTGCTCGACCCCGAGGCGCAGATTTCTGGCGGACAACTTGTCGCGGAGTTTGCCGCGCGCATGGCCCGCGATCACAGGTTCAGGGCATCCATCCTCAACGTGGGCGGAGGTCTGGGGATTCGCTACACCGACCGCGACGTGCCGATGTCCGTCGAAGACTACTGTGCCGAGTTGGTTGCCGCGATTCAGGAGGCGTTGAAGGGTTCTGGCCTGCAGCCGCGGCTTGTTCAAGAGCCGGGCCGCTCGCTCGTCGGAGAATCCGGTGTCACGCTTTATCGCGTGGGCGTGCGCAAGACCGTGCCCGCCAAGGGTGGCTCGAGAACGTACCTGTCGGTGGATGGCGGCTTGAGCGACAACCCTCGACCGGCACTTTACGGTGCCAAGTACCCCGTGGAACGCGTGTGGCCTGCGCCGAGCGGTCCTGAAGCCGTGTTCACGGTCAGCGGCAAACACTGCGAGACCGACCGGTTGTTTGACGATGTGTCGCTTCCCGAGAGCACGGGGCGCGGCGACCTGCTACAGGTGCTTTGCACCGGAGCGTACAACAGTTCGATGGCCAGCAACTACAATCGCTACCAGCGTCCAACGACGGTCTTGCTTTCTGAATCGGGCGAGTTCGAGGTGTTGCAGCGACCCGAGACGTGGGACGAGATGTTTGCGCGAGAGCAGGTTCCTTTCCGGTTGCGCACGCGCGAGTCCGTGGGGGCGGGAAACTAAGCCATGCCTCCCATGGAATCCATGCTCGCGACAGGCCTGGTCATCTTTTTGGCCATCGGTTTGCACGAATACGCCCACTGCAAGATGGCCGACCTGGCGGGCGACCCCACGCCATCCTACTACGGGCGCGTGACCCTCAACTTGACCAAGCACTTCGAGTTGATGGGCACGATCATGATCATCATCACGACGCTGACGGGGTTCGGCATCGGATGGGGAAAGCCCGCGCCAATGGACCCGCGCAAGATGCGCAACCCCAAGTGGGACTTCTTCGCGGCAGTCGCCGCCGGGCCGATCAGCAACCTGCTGCAGGCCGTGGTCTTTGCCATGATCCTGCGTCTCGTGATGGGTGCCCAAATCGAGGTGAACACATTCGTGGGCAGCTTGTTGCTGTATGGCGTCATCGTCAACCTGTCCCTCTGCTTCTTCAATCTGATCCCGCTCGGGCCGCTCGACGGTCACTGGCTGTTGGGCACGTTCCTCCCCGAAAACGTCCGGCTCAAGTGGATTCTCTTCAACCGCCAGTACGGCGGTTTCCTCTTGCTGGGTCTGATCCTGTTTGGTCAGATGAGCGGCGACGGCGGCGTCATTTCAAAGGTGCTGGGGCCGCCGGTCTGGAAGACCTTTGAGTTCTTGACCGGGTTCAATCCGTTACAAATGCGGTGATGCAACCCGCGCCCCACGAACCGAATCTAACCATGATGCCCGTTGCACAAGCCGCCAACACCGACGGGTCGCCCTTGCCAGCGACCGTCGAAGCGGTGGTGTTTGATCTGGACGACACGCTCTGCGCGTATTGGGATGCCGCCAAGACCGGAATCCTACAGGCCTTTGCCGCACACGGACCAGCCGGCAGAACCGCCGAAGAATGGGTGGCCGTTTGGGGCGAGGCGTTCCACGAGTTCTGTCCGAACCTCAAGACAACCGAGTGGTACGTCAAGTACCTGAAGTCCGGCGAGACCACGCGTACCGAACTCATGCGCAGGGCCTTGGCTCGCGGCGGCGTTCACGACGAGGACGCAGCGCGCGCACTCAGTGCCGCCTACGCCGATCGCCGCAACGAAAACCTTCGCTTGTTCGACGATGCGCTCGACGTTCTCCATGCCCTGAAGCGCGGGCACAAACTCGCCCTGATGACCAATGGTCCCGCCGATGTCCAGCGGCAAGAGATCGAAACGCTGGGCATCGGCGGCTTCTTCGACGCGGTGTTCATCGAGGGGGAGTTCGGCGAGGGCAAGCCCAGCCCACGTGTCTTCAAGAGCGCCGAGCAAGCGCTTGAGACCTCGCCTGAGCACATGCTCTTTGTCGGCAACTCGTACAAACACGACATCGAACCGGCGCTCGCGATGGGATGGTCGGCGGCCTGGATCCAGCGGCCGTCCGACGTCGCCCCGAGTTCAAAGACCGGCCGGCCCGAAGTCAAGCCTGACGGAGGACCCGAACCGACGGTGCGCGTCAATCACCTGATCGAATTGCTTCCCTTGCTCGGATTGGCTTGACTTTGCCCAGAAGCGGGTCCAAGTGTCATAATCCCGCGCATGGACAAGATTCGCGTGGTCATCGCGGACGATGAAGAGGCCTATCGCGAGGTCCTCAAGAAGACGCTCTCCAATCTGATGCCGGATTGCGAGCTGGTGGCCGTCTGCAAGGATGGAGAGGAAGCTCTGGAAGTTTGTCTCGAGGACCCGCCCGACGTCTTGCTCACCGACATCAACATGCCCAAGATGACCGGCATCGAGCTGGTGCAGAAGCTGTTGACCAAGGAAAAGCACGTCATTCCCGTCATCCTTACGGTTCAAGAAGACGACGATACGGTCTACGACGCTTTCCGCGCCGGAGCACGCGGGTATCTGCTCAAGACCAGCAGCCCCAAGGACGTCGTCGACGCCATCCGACTGGCTCATCAGGGCGAAGCCAAGGTCACTCCCAAGATCGCCGCGAAGATGATCGAGTACTTCTCCAACAAGCCGCAGCGCGAGGAAGAAGTGGATGACACGTGGCTCTACGTGCTCAGCGACCGCGAACTCGAGGTCCTCAAGCTGGTGGCTCAAGGGTTGCGCAACAAGGAGATCGCCCAAAAGCTCAACATCGCCGAAAAGACGGTCAAGAACCACGTCAGCAACATCCTCAAGGCGTTGCAGGCGAACAGCCGCACCGAGTTGACGATCATGGCGATGAAGGCCAAGCTCGTCAGCGAGCAGTGATGAAGCGACTGGCCTTTGCGTTGAGCCTCGGCCTTGCGGCCCTCACGGTGGCCCAAGACAAGGGTTCCGTCGCCGTCCCCACGTGAACGGGGTGACCCGGAGAGGGTCGGTTCCTCGGTTCGGGGAACTTCGAACATCGTTTCGTGTTCTCGGGCCGATTCGTCGGCACCGATGCCAAACGCCCACGCTGGCGTTTCACGGGGTCGTACGCGGCGACGCCTCGTCTCCAGATCGGCCTCGAGTTCAACCCGGCGGCGGGCGAAGTCGGGCCCATCGCGAACTGGGTGGCGCTGACGGAAACCGAACGCTGGCCGATGGTGACGCTCGGCACGAGCAGCGACCGCATCTTCTCCCCGCCCGGCACGCAGTCGGTCTATGCCACTGCGGCCAGGAGCCTATCCAACTCGGCGGCCGTGTATGGCGGCGTGAGCTACGGAGGGTTTGAAAAGCGGCCGGTCTTTCCGTGGGGCGTCAATCTGCGCCTGACCGAGCGTCTGGATGGGATGGCCATGCACGACGGTCGCAACACCCATCTGATGCTCACCCAAAACATGGGCGACCACAATGTGACGCTCCTTTGGGTCAAGACACGCTACCTGGGCGTTTCGATCGGACGGTCGTTCTGAGGTTTTCGATGCGAAAGTCGGCAAATCGCCGTGTTCTTAACCCAACTTGCGTCACCTCTTGTTCAGAATAGAGGGTGATGAGGTGGATATCGTGTGTCGAGGGCCGACGGCCCTGGGGGGCCGTCGTGTCCCTCGTTCTTGTTGCATGGGCTGCCGCGGCCCTGACCCAGCCGGCAACCAAGACGTTTACGCGGGGATCTGACGAACGTGTCCTGCGTCAGGTGATGGGATCGCCTGACAAAGTGCGCGAAGTGCGCGGTTTCGGCGATGTGACCGCATCGTACGGAAAGTCCGAGGTGACGCTCCGCAAAGGCAAGGTGGTCGGCTGGAAGAACACAGGCAATCTGCTTGTGACGATGGGCGAGGCCGACCCGAACGCCGAACCCGTGACCAAGGGTTCGTCCGAATCCGCCGTTGTGCGGGCGTTCGGCACGCCGGAAGTGCTCGAGGCCGTGGACACCCAGGGCCGTGAGACATGGCGGTGGGGCGACTCGTCGATCCGCATGCGTAAGGGGGTCGTCGAAGCGTGGATCGACCACGGGCGGCTGACCTCCAAGTTGCGTCCCCCAACCTCCAGATAGGAAGGTTGGATCGGAGGTTCACGCTTTCTCGTCCCGAACGGTAGACCCGCCGTCCCGGCGGGTCCTTGGGAGTCCGCGAAGCGTATCCCGTGGCAGGCACTCAACGGGCGCGACATTCTGCCTTGCGAACGAGTATAAGGAAGCAGATGCTCACCCCGTTCGACTGGCAAGAAGGCATCGGTCACCGTGCCGGCTACGTCGAGGCCAAACTTGCCCACGGCGCCCCCGTTCTTGCAGCGTCTTGCCGTGAAGGCGTCGCCATGTATACGCGCCGCAAACAGCGCGACAAGGTGTACGAGATCTATGACCGGCTTGCCTTCTCGGCGATCGGCCAACAGTCGGACATCGAGGCATTGCGCGTCGCCGCCGTCGAGTTCGCCCACCGCGAGGGCTACCGAGGCAGCGAGGAGGACGTCACCGTCCAGCGGGTCGTGGCCGCCATCAGCGGACCCGTGAAGTCGGCGTTTGGCAACTTCGGTTCGAGCCCATTCGTGGTGAGGTGCCTCTTCGCCGAAGTCGGCGAGACTCCGACAGACGATCGGTTCTTCGTGTTGGATTTCGACGGCGACTACACCGAGCGCACAGGCTCGGCCTGGGTCGCAGCCACGCACGATGGAGAACCCTTTCTGGCGCAGGTTGCGGAGCCGTTCGTGGAGACCGTCGCACGAATGAAGGCGGCATGGGACACCATGATGGATGGCGACGCCGAGGCGTCCGAGGGGCTGACCGACGAAGTGGTGTTGCTCAGCCGCGACCCGTCGCGACTCGCTCGATTCGTGCGAAGTCCGCTCGCGACGTCGCCCTTGTGACCCAGACCGCACCTTCCGGAGCCAATGCCTCGGCTGCTTGGCGAGCGCCATGCTCGTACTCGAAGCGACCGAAGACCGCGGACCCGCTGCCCGAAAGCAACGCCTCGGAAGCCCCCTGCGTCAAGAGCGCGGCCTTCAACTGGAGACAGCCCCAGGGCACGACCGACTCGAAGTCGTTGACCGCAGGCTCGTGTCCGAAGTCGACGAATGCTCTCTCACAACGGTCCAGGGCGCGGTACATCTCGGGCGTCGAGCAACCGTACGGAGGCCGGACGATCACGTACCAAGGCAGCGGGTCGGGGTCGTCCAGCGGAGTGACCCGCTCCCCATAGCCTTCGATGCGGGCGCGGCCTCCGACCAAGAAGAACGGGACATCGGAGCCAACAGCCCCGGCGATCTCGCGCAACTCGCGGTCGGAGAGCCGGAGCCCTGAGAGCTCGTGGAGGATCGCGATCAATCGGCCGGCGTCGGCGCTCCCTCCTCCAAGGCCGCTCTGCGCCGGGATGCGCTTCTCAAGGGCGATCCGCACTTCGGGAACGTCGATGTATTCGCGAAACAACCGCAACGCTTTGGTCAACGTGTTCTCAGCGGGCACTGCCGCGTCGTCGCAAAGGAACGCGTCCTTGGTCACCCCGGCCTCGACCACGAGCCGGTCGGCCAGCGAGACCGACTGGAACACCGAGCGCAACGGATGGTAGCCCGACGGGTCGGGAGGTCCCACGGCCAGAAAGAGGTTCAGCTTGGCCTGACAATCCGCACGGTACACCATAACTCAGCGGAAGGGTGGCGGAGGTGGCGGGGTCGACCGAAACGGAGGCGGCTCGGTGAGCGAGACGTGCTCCTCGACAGTCTCGACGGCTTTCTCCATTTCCTGCAACGATGTTTCGAGTTCCAGTCGAGCCGCTCCAAAGTCGAGTTCTTCCAGAGCGTGGTCGATGCTCTGCAACTGCAACTTGGCTTCGTCGAGCGCCGAGATGAACTCCCTGTGGGACACCTCGGGGCTGCGTCCTGCGAAGCGATAGCCGATCATCTTCATGCGCAGGGTGTCCACGGTGGTGATGAACACGGCGGCTTGCGCCTCGGTGCGTTGCACTCCGGCCATCACACCCTGCAGATGCTGACGGTACTCGGCGATGTTCCGGTCTGCGATCTTGTAGAGTTCTTGTGCGTGCGCGTCCTTGCTGCTCGCGATCCACACGGTCGGACGCTGGTGGAGGGATTGCTCGGTGGATTGGACGTCCTTGGCGATGAAGTCGGCGCGACGGAGCGCGGCATAGACCGAAAGGGCGACCCGCTCGACCGTCTTGGGCATCTCCTGCAAGTCCGCGACCTGTTCCTTGCGCATCTTGGAGAGCACCTTTTGGAAGAGTTGGAGCCGGTTCTCGCACTCCATCCACAGGCGGCGAAGGTGTGGCGAGGTCCAGCGCTTGGCGACGCTCGACTTGTGCGCACCCGCCACCCAAACCGCGACCAACGCACCAGCGGCCACCAGGTTGAACGGCGAGTCGTAGGTCATGAACCCCCATGTGAGCAGGGCCATCGGGATTCCCAAATAGAACCACCGCCCGCCGGACGCCAGTTCGCGGAGAAAGAGCGCGCGATCTTGGCGTTCGATATCGTCCATAAACCTACGTTACGGCATCGGGGGCCGTCCGGTGGCATTGGGCAGCGCAGATTCGACCGCAAAGGCGATTTGAAGCAACTTCTCATCGGCCATCGCCGGGGCCATCAGGTGCAAACCCACGGGAAGGCCTTGAGTGAAGCCGCAATTGAGAGAAAGAGCCGGACATCCGGCCATGTTGGCGGGGATCGTACAGACGTCGAGAAGCTTCAGTGCCAAAGGGTCTGCGCTGAGTTCGCCGATCCTGAATGCCGGAATGGGACTCGTCGGCGACAGGATGACGTCCAACTCCTGAAAGGCTTGTTCGAGATCGCGTTTCATCAGAGCGCGGACCTGCTGCGCCCGTAAATAGTAGGCGTCATAGTAGCCAGCCGAAAGCGCGTACGTACCGATCATGATGCGTGCTTTGACCTCGTGGCCGAATCCAACCGCCCTGGTCCGCTCCATCATGCCGATGTGGCCCTTGCCTTCCTCGCGCAAGCCGTAGCGCACGCCGTCGAACCTGGCCAGATTGCTGCTGGCCTCGGCCGGAGCGATGATGTAGTACGTCGTGACGCCGTAAGCGATGGACGGGATCGAAATATCTCGGACGTCGGCACCCTCGCGCCGCAGCACGTCGACCGCTTCAGCGACGCATGACCGGACACCCGCGTCGGCGGAGTCGCCCATGGTCTCGGTCAAGACGCCGATCCGAACGCCCTTGAGACTGCCCGTCTTCAGGTCGTCCAGCCGAATGGGCGGGACTTGGAGCGACGTCGAGTCCATCGGGTCGTGACCCGTGATCGCCGAAGCGAGCAGCGCCGCGTCCTCCACAGTCCGTCCGAACGGGCCGATTTGGTCGAGACTGGAGCCGAAGGCGACCAGCCCGTAGCGAGAGCAACGCCCGTAGGTCGGCTTGAAGCCGACGATGCCGCAGAGGGATGCGGGCTGACGGATCGAACCACCTGTGTCCGAACCAAGCGCCAGGGGAGCGAGTTCGCCCGCGACCGCAGCGGCGGACCCGCCCGAACTCCCGCCCGGCGAGCGCTCGGTATCCCATGGATTGCGCGTGATTTGAAACGCGCTGTTCTCGGTGGACGTGCCCATTGCAAACTCGTCCAGATTCGTTTTGCCGAGCAACACGAGTCCCTGCTCCTTGAGTTTGCTCGTCACGGTGGCGTCGTAGACGGGGACGTGGTTCTCCAAGATGCGCGAGGCGCACGTAGTGCGAACGCCCTCCGTCACGATGTTGTCCTTCAGAGCCACGGGCACACCGCACAGGGGCCCGCCGGTTCCCGAATCCAGCATCGCTTGGGCGGCGTCGGCCCAACGCATCGTCTCGTCGGGATCGACGGTGAGGTACGCGCCCAGCAAAGGGTCTTGGGTCGTTATGCGGTCGAGATGCGCTTGGGCCAACTCGCGTGCAGACCACTCGCGACGGCGCAGCCCTTCGGCCAATCGGGAAGCTGTGAGCGCTGTGATCAACGGCGTTGGCTAGTCCTCGATGATGGTCGGCACGACGAAGAGACCGGCTCTGGAAACCGGTGCGTTGCGCAAGGCATCGGCGCGTTGCAGAACCACGCCCACGCGGTCGTCCGACCAAACGTTGGTCAGCGACATGGCATGAGACACGGGTGGCAGATCGCTGGTATCGACGCCCTGGATGTCGGCGAAGTGCCCGAGCAACGCGTTGAGCTCGCCTTGCAGGGCGAGAACCTCGGTCTCGTCGAGATCGAGACGAGCCAATCGGGCGACGTGGCGCACTTCGTCGAGGGAGATCGCCATGGGTCTTGATTCTAGCACCCGCGCCCGTCGTGCTGCTCGGCTCAGAGACGTCGCTGGCACACAGCGGCGAACCCGCAACTTTCGCGGGCCAGTCATTTGCACCGCGGATGAGATCGCGATCTCCGAGGGACGAGCCCACGCTAGACCGTCAGACGGGTCAAGTTCCTTTCAGGACGTCCACCACCGTGTTGTGGAACCGTGGGCGGAAAGGCGTCAACTTTTGGTTGTCTGCGCTGGGATAAACCCGATTGGTGAGCAACACGGCGAAGATCCCTTGTTCGGGATCGATCCACACGGTCGTTCCCGTAAAGCCCGTGTGGCCGTAAGACTTCATGGAGAACTTGGTGCCCGCCGATGATCCGCGCTCGGACTTGGTGTCCCAGCCGAACCCGCGCGTGCTCTCGTTGGCGCCCTGCTTGGTGGTCCAGCGCTCGATGGTCTCAGCACAGATCAACTGGCGGCATCCCGCATCGCCCTTGCGGAGCATCATTTGGCAGAACTTGGCAAGGTCGGTCGCCGTCGAGAACAACCCGGCGTTTCCGCTCACGCCGCCCATGGCGAGCGCGGCGGGGTCGTGGACTTCGCCTTGAATCAGCTTCTTGCGGACCTCCTTGTCGTCCTCGGTGGGGACACAATTCGGCTTCAGCGCGTCGGGCGGGTTGTACATCGTGCGCGACATGCCCAAAGGCTCGAAGAGCCGCTCCCTCAGAAACACGTCCAGGGGTTTGCCGGTCAACCGCTCCAGGAGCATCTGAAGCGAGATGAAGCCCATGCACGAATAGACCGTTTTCGCCTCGGGGTCGTACTCGAAAGGCAGGCTGAGAATGGCGTCTCGCGCCTCGTCGGGCGTCTTGGTTCTGCGGTGGAACGTGGAATACGCGGGCAACCCGCTGCAGTGGAGCAACAGGTCGCGCACCTTGGCTTTCGCTTTCGCCTCGCCCCCTTTGGCGAAGTCGGGCAGCAGTTCGACCACGGGCTTGTCCAGGTCGAGCAGGCCGTCGTCGTGCGCCAACATGGCAGCCGACGTGGTGCCAACGACTTTGGTGACCGAAGCCAGATCGAACAGGCTGTCCGGCTGCACGTTGGGTGCATGCTCGTCGTAGGTGAACTTGCCCACGCACCCGACCGATACCTCGTCTGCGGTACCGATGGCAAAACTTGCGGCTGGAAACACCCGATCGCGGATGCCTTGCCTGCACAAATCGTGGAGCGGTTGCGCTTGGATCACCTTGGCCCGTTCTACCCCACCAGCGAACGATCCCTCGCCGCCCCACACAATTCGCTTCCGTGAACGCCATAATCGTGCGCATGGGCTCGTTGCTGATGGATGCCGGCGATATGAAGCGGACGCTCGGTCGCATGGCCCACGAGATACTGGAGGCCAACCAAGGCGCCGAGGACTTGGTGGTGGTCGGGGTCATGCGTCGCGGATGGCCCATCGCGAAGCGTCTCGCCTTCCTCATGACCCAGATCGAGGGCACGACGGTGCCCTGCGGCAAGCTGGACATCTCCCGCTTTCGCGACGACCACCCGGCCACGCTCACCGACGAGACCGAGATTCCCTTCAGAATCGGTGAGCGGCGCGTCGTTCTAGTCGACGAGGTCATCTACACGGGCCGGACCGTCCGCGCCGCACTCGATGCGTTGATGCAACACGGCCGACCCCAAAGCGTCCACCTCGCCGTGTTGATCGACCGGGGTCACCGCGAGTTGCCGATCCAGCCGGACTACTGCGGTCGCGTGCTGGAAACCCAACGAGGCGATCACGTCGTGGTGCGCGTCCAAGAACTCGACGGCGAAGACCGCGTCGAACTCACGCCCGAATCCGAGAGGCTCGCCAGCGCATGAGCCGCAATCTCCTCGGCATACGCCATATCTCCGCCGAGGACTTGCGGGAACTGCTCGCGCTTGGGGCGGAGTTCAAGCGGCGCGTGCTGAGAGGCGAACCCCTGCCTCGAATCCCTCAGCAAACCGTTGGCCTTCTGTTTTTCGAAGACTCGACACGTACGCGCGTCTCGTTTGAACAGGCCGCCAAGTACCTTGGCATGAACACGGTGAGCTTCACCGGACGTGGCAGTTCGATGAGCAAAGGCGAATCGCTGAAGGACACGATCCTCACGTTGCGGCACGAGCGCCTGACCACGGTCGTGATGCGCCACCGCATGGCGGGCTCGGCGCAGCTGGCCGCCCGCTACTTCCCTGGCCCCGTGCTGAACGCCGGCGACGGCGAACACGAACATCCCGCTCAGGCACTCGGGGATGCGCTCACCATTTTGGAGCGCAAAGGGCGCTTGCATGGGCTGATCGTGTCCATCGTGGGCGACGTCGAACATTCGCGCGTGGCACGTTCCAATGCGTGGTTGCTGTCCAAACTCGGCGCCGAGGTGCGGTTCGTCGGACCCAAAACCATGCTCCCCAGCCATACGGCCATGCTTCCTGGTTCGGTTCATTACAGTTTGGAAACGGGAATCCACAACGCCGACGTCGTCATGTGCCTTCGGCTCCAAAAGGAGCGAATGCTCGACGGTTTGTTGAGTTCTGTCGGCGAATATGCGCGGATGTATCAGGTGACGCGCCAATCGCTCGAGTATGCGTCTCCCGATTGTTTGGTCATGCATCCGGGGCCATTGAACCGGGGCATCGAACTCGACGACGATGCCGCCGACGGCGATTGCTCGGTGATCAACGACCAGGTCGAAAACGGCATCTTTGTCCGCATGGCCGCCTATTGGTGGGCGCTGGACAAAACCATGGACGACCTCAAGCGGGTGGCCGCGTGAGAACCCTCCTCAAGAACGGGCGGATTCTGGACCCCAGCCAGAACATCGACATGGTCGGCGACGTGCTGATCGAAGACCACCAACTGGAAGCGTACGGATCCAATCTGGATGTCGCAGACGTGCACGAGACCTACGATTGCACGGACATGTGGATCGTGCCCGGACTGATCGATCTGCACACCCACCTGCGGCAACCCGGATTCGATCACCGCGAGACCATTTCGACCGGAACTCAGGCGGCTGCAGCCGGTGGCTACACCGTGGTCTGTTGCATGCCCACCACCCAGCCAACACTGGACTCGCCGTCGCTGGTCGATTACATCCTCGACGCTGCAGCGTCCCCAAGTTCCGGTGGCGCGTTCGTCCAGCCGATCGGCGCACTCACGGTCGGCATGAAAGGCGAACAACTGAGCGATCTCGCCGCGCTCAAGCGGGCAGGCATCGTGGCCGCCAGCGACGTCGGGTCGCCAACCCAGAACAGCCGCGTGATGAAGCGGGCCATGGAGTACTGCACGCAGCTGGACCTGCCCATCATCGCGCACTGCGAAGACCTCGAACTCAGCCAAGGCGGGAGCATGAACGAAGGGCCGGTCAGCGCGATGCTCGGCCTGCGAGGCATTCCCCGCAGCGCCGAGGAGATCATGGTGATGCGGAACTGCCTGCTCTCCCTCCATACGGGTTGCAAACTTCACGTCACCGGAGTCAGCACCTGGGGAGCGGTCGAAATGGTCCGTCAGGCCAAATATCTTGGCGCCCCCGTGAGTTGCGACATCTTTCCGCACCACTTCTGCCTCACCGAAGAGGACGTCGGCGAGTTCGACACAAGGTTCAAGGTCAGCCCGCCCTTGCGGACGCAAGTGGACCTGGACATCATCGTCCAAGCCCTCAACGACGGGACCATCGACTGTATCGCCAGCAACCACTCGCCCTATGCCAGCCACGAGGTGGACGTGCCCTTCGGCGAGGCGCCGTTCGGCATCTCGGGGCTTGAATCCGCCTTGGGCGTCACCCTGACGCACCTGACCCACAAGGGCATTTTGTCTCCTCTGGAGACCGTCCGCAAACTCAGCACTGCCCCCGCGACGGTGTTGCGCCTGGAAGGTGGCACCATGCGTCACGGAGAGACTCCCGTCGCGCAAATCACGGTCGTGGATCCCAACCACCGGTGGCGGTTCGACGTGGGCCGGACGTTTACGAAAGGCAAGAACTCCGCTTTTCACGGCATGGATCTGCAAGGCAAGGCCGTAGTCACGTTTTGCGGCGCAGAGATCTACCGCGACGCCGCGTTCCCCGACTCCCGTGTCGCGACGAGGGCGCGTTCGTGAGGCTGGGCTGGCTTCTTTTGGGCCTGGCGGTGGTCGTCGCAGGTTGCGCGACCAAGCCGCCGCCCGACCCCAACGACCCCGATGAAGTCGGCATGGTCAAGCCCGAAGTTCTCGAGCGCAGTCTTCGGTGGGCTTGGGAAGCCGCAGAGACGCGCGTCGTACGGGGCGAGATCACCGAACAACAGGCGCAGGACTTCACACGGGCGCGCGCCGACGAGTTGGTTGAGCATATCGACATCGCCAAGATCCCCGACGATCAAGCGTTCGCGTACGGTCAGGTGTTTCGCACCGCCCAGCGTTGGGAAGACGCCAGAACCCTGTTCCAGGCCGCCCTTGCGAACGCAAAGACCGAGGACATCCGCGTGAACTCCGGGTTGCGGCTTGCGCAGGCGCTAGCCCACTTGGACAAAGTCGACGAAGCCATCGCGACGGCTCGTTCAGTATTCGACGCCCCTGACCACGAGGCGGCCCCCATCCTGCCCGCCGTCTTGTACGAAATCGTTCCCGCGGCCCGGAGAAAGGGCAAAGACGCCGAACTGGCCAAGCTGCTCGAAGACGCCGTGGCGCAACACCAACGCACTCGAGTGGACACGGAGTCTGAAGCAGGACGCTCGTTTCTCATGGCAATGGGGGTCCACATCCAGAAGGCTTGGGAGCTTGCTGCGCGCTTGTACCGGTCGGCAGGCGACCAACAGAAGGCGTCGCAAGCCATCGCCAAGGCGCTTGAAGCGAAGGCGTCGGAAGTTCGGATCTAGCGGTCGATGCGGCGCCACACCGAGCCATCGCCTTGCTTCAGGCTGTCGTAGGGCAAGGCCGCATCGAACAGCAGCGTCTCACGCTCTGGACCGACCGCAGGATGCCCGTCCACACGCGTGATCGACACCGTGATCCGAGAGCCCAAGACCGTGTAGCCGCCCGAGGCCACCTCGTCGGGAACGCCCATGCGCTGCGACCTGAGTTCGAACGTGCCGTCGGGTTTGAGGTCCAACTTGAAATCGGGCGGGGTTTCGCCCTCGGGGACGGCCTTCGAAACCTGCTCTGGAAGAACCAGCCGATAGGATCCCGCGACTTTCGCACGCACTTCTGCCTGATCCGTTCGCGCGCAGCCGAGGATCAGAGCCGCCATCCCGATCAGGACCAAGCGGCCCCAAAGGGATCGGCTAGAATCGCTTACCGTGGAACCCATCGAACAGAGAGGATACGCCAATCCCGACCGACTCGTCTCCACCCAGTGGGTCGCCGAGCACAAGGACGACCCCGATCTTCTCATGGTCGAGAGCAACGAAGACCCTCTCCTTTACTCGACAGGACACATCGACGTCGCGGTCGAGATCGACTGGACGCGCGACCTGAACAATCCCGTGACGCGCGACTATCTCGACGAGGCCGCTTTCGAAGCGTTGATGAGCCGCATCGGGGCGACCCGAGAGACCACCATCGTGTTCTACGGCGACCGCAACAACTGGTGGGCCACCTATGCCCTCTGGGTGTTCTCCCTGTTCGGCCACGAGCGCACCAAGATCATGGACGGCGGACGCCAGAAGTGGGTGGACGAGGGACGACCTCTTTACCAATCCGTTCCGACCCGCCCCAAAACCACTTACCGTTGCCCGCCGCGCGACGATCAGACGAACCGAGTGTTTCGTGACGGCGTGCTCAAACATATCCAGGAGCGCAAGGCATTGGTGGACGTCCGATCCCCCGAGGAGTTCAGCGGCGAGCGGCTCCACATGCCCGCCTACCCGAACGAGGGCGCGTTGCGCGGCGGTCATATCCCCGGCGCGAAGAACGTGCCGTGGGCCAAGGCGGTCGATCCTGCCACGGGCGAGTTCCTGCCGGCTTCGCGCCTGCGCGAGCTCTATGAAGACGGCGCGAGGCTGCAGGCGGGCGACGACGTCGTGACCTACTGCCGCATCGGCGAACGCAGCAGCCATACGTGGTTCGTGCTCAAGTTCTTGCTCGGCTATCCCAACGTACGGAACTACGACGGCAGTTGGACCGAGTGGGGCAACTTGGTCGGCGCTCCCATCGAACGGTGATGACGGGCTTACAGGGACTCCTCGCACTGGCCGAGACGTTGGACTCGGTGGATCGAGCCGAACGCATCGAGACGCTCACCGACTACGCGCGCCGCTACGAACCGATCCCCGAATCCGTAGTGGGCCGACCGTATCCCGAGGGTGCCAAAGTGCCGGGATGCGAGTCGGAAGTCTATGCGTTTTTCTTGCCAGGACGCGGAATCCGCTTTGCCGTCGAAAACCGTCAAGGCGTATCGGCGATGGCGCTGGCCGCCATCCTTCAAGAACACTTCGAAGGGCCGAGCGCCACCGAAATCCGCAATGTGTCCGACGAGATCGTCTACCGTCTGTTCGGACGCGAGCTGTCGATGGGCAAGAGTCTGGGCCTGATGAACATGGTCGCCACGGCGAAGGCGCTGGCAGGGGCCGTCCAGTGACCCAGTCCCCTATCGTCGGCGTCCTGGCCATTCAAGGCGACTTCGAAAAGCACATTCAGGCCCTGCGTCAAGCCGATCCCTCCGCCAGCGTCGTCGAAGTCCGCACGCCCGAGGACTTGAACCGCGTCCAGCGGTGCATCATCCCCGGGGGCGAAAGCACAACCGTGGGCTTGCTGTTGCAGCGATTCGGGCTGGCCGACGCTCTGCGCCGCCGGGTGGCTGAAGGCATGCCGCTCTGGGGAACATGCATGGGCATGATCCTGATGGCACGCGACGTTGTGGGACGCGACCAGTTCACGCTCGGCGTGCTGGATATCAGCGTGCAACGAAACGCGTTCGGCGCACAGGTTCACAGCTTTGAGGCGCCTCTTGCCATGCGCGGCCTGGACGAGCCGGTGACCGCCGTGTTCATCCGTGCCCCGGTCGTGACGAGGGTCGGCGCGGGTGTCCAAGTTCTGGCCGAATACGAGGGCCGCATCGTGGCCGTCCAGCAGGGCAAGATGCTTGGTACGTCGTTTCATCCCGAACTGACGGGAGATCCCCGCGTCCATCGAATCTTTCTGGAGATGTGACTCCTGATCAGTCCGCGATGGTCCAACGTGGGGACTGCGCCCCGATGTTGAGCCGCTTGCCTTTCAGCACGCGTTCCAGCGTGATGCCGAGGCTGCGCGTGATGTTGGGCTTGTCCCAAATCTTGAAGTAACCCAGACCGCCCCGTGCGAGCGAACTCGGCATGGCGATCGTGTAGTTCTGGGTGTCCGCGATTTTGCCGAAGTCGGACGCGATGTCCACAATGCGCCGGTTCGCAGGAGCAGACCTTGAGAAGGTCGCGGTGAACCCGGCGATCTGAAGAAACGCGCTGTTCGCCTGCGGATACAGCGACACGCTGCGCTCGAACGCCTGTCTAATCTGGGAACCCGTCAGGGTCACTACGACGATTTCGTCGCCCGGATACTGGAACAGCGTCGACGCGTCCGACGCATCCGACTTGTCCTTGAGCAGGCCCGCCGCCAAAAACGCGCCATCGGTACCCGCCGTTTCACGAACGACGTCGGCAGCCGCTTGAGCGGCCAAGTTTGCGCCCAAACCGGGATCGTCCGCAGATTGCGCCGCGGCGACCATCCAAGTCGATGCCAATCCAACTACGAGCAGCAGTCGTTTCATTTCAGGTCCGTTGAACCCATCTATTCAGACTCGCGGACGTGAGAAGCGTTTCCATGATCCTCGAACGATCCAACTCCGCACGACGAAAGTCCCACTCCAATTGTGGCCCAAACGCGAGCCAAGTTCAGCCCCTAAGGGTTATGATTCCGTGATGGACTGCTACGAGATCATGG